>JBQCCO010000248.1:0-56405 GCA_051962155.1 Leifsonia sp.
TGAACGTGGTCATGGCGTACGAGATGCCGAGCGGGACGGTGAACCCGTCCACGCTTCCGGCGTTCAGGTAGATGAGGGCGGCCTGGAGGTTGTTCCAGCTGGCCTGGAACTCGAACAGGAAGATGATGATGAACGACGGGATGCTGAGCGGCATGGCGATCTTCGTGAACAGCTTCCAATAGCTCGCGCCGTCGAGACGGGCCGCCTCGAACAGCTCCCGCGGCAGCCCCAGGAAGAACTGACGCTGCAGGAAGATGTAGAAGGCCGACCCGAACAGGTTCATGCCGAACATCGGTATCCAGGTGCCGATGAGCCCGAGGTTCTTCCAGATCAGGTACTGCGGCACCATCGTCACTGCGCCGGGCAGCATCATCGTGGCGAGTATCAGTCCGAAGAGAGCGGTGCGTCCGGGGAACTTGAAGTACGCGAACCCGAACGCGACGATCGAGCTGGAGATCGCCACGAGCCCCGCAGCGAGGATCGCGATGACGACGCTGTTGCCGATCCACGACAGCAGTGGCAGCTGGTTCCAGACCTCGACGTAGTTCTGCGGCGAGAAGGTGTTCGGCCAGAGAGAGTTGTCGAAGACCTCCTCGCGGGGCTTCAGGCTTGCCGCCAGCAGCCAGGCGAACGGGTACATGAACAGCAGGGCCATGGCGATGGCGACGATCCACAGCAGCGTCTTGCCGATGATCGACTTCGGCTTGTACCAGCGGTCACCGACCGGCTTCGGTCGGCTGGGTCCGGTCGGGGTCGTCCCGCCGCCGGGCCGGGCCGCCTCCAGCTCGGTGGCCACCAGTGCGGCCGCGGCCGGAGCGGACTGGGTCGCGGACGACATCACTTGTCTCCTTCGTAGTAGACGAGCCGGTTGCTGATCTTCACCTGGACCAGGGTGATCAGCAGGATGATGATGAACAGCAGCCAGGCCATGGCGGCCGCGAAGCCGAAGTTGAACTGGCGGAACGCCTGCTGGAAGAGGTAGACGCCGTAGAACAGCGACGAGTCCGGCGAGGCGTTGGTCTGATCCCGCCAGAACAGCAGGTACGCCTGGTCGAACACTTGCAGGGCGGCGATGGTGAGCACCACCACGTTGAAGAAGATCGCCGGCGAGATCATCGGGATCGTGATGGTGAAGAACTTCCGGATGGCTCCGGCGCCGTCGAGCGATGCCACCTCGTACAGGTCGCGTGGCACGTTCTTGAGAGCCGCGAGGAAGATGACCATCGTGCCGCTGACGCCCCACAGGGTCATCAGGACGATGGACGGCTTCACCCAGTTCGGGTCGATCAGCCACTGCGGGCCCTGGATGCCGAAGATCGCGAGGAACCGGTTGATCGCCCCGGTGTTCCCATTGAGCAGCAGCAGGAAGATGGATGCGGTCGCCACGGCGGGCGTCATCTTCGGCAGGTAGTAGATGGTGCGGAACACGCCGGCGCCGCGTCCCACCCAGTTGAGCAGGAGCGCGAGGAGCAGCGCGAAGATGATCTCCAGCGGCACGGCCATGACCGCGTAGAACAGCGTGTTGCTGAGCGAGAGTGCGACCTTCGGGTCGTTGAACAGCTCGGAGTAGTTGTCGAATCCGGCGGGGCTGGCGCTGTTCGTGGCCAGGTTGTAGTTGCTGAACGAGATGTAGAGGCTGTACAGCATGGCGCCGAGGGTGAACACCAGGAAGCCGATGATCCACGGGCTGATGAAGAGGTAGCCCGCGATCGCCTCGCGCTTGTTGTACTTGCTGGCCCGCTTCTTCTTCGCAGGACCGTCGTCGCCCGTTCGGGTCGTGCTGCGCGACGCATCAGTGAGGGCCATCACCGGCCTCCCTCTGCTCCGCCATCGAGCTCGGTGATCCTCATCGCCACCCTTTCGATCCATGCCCCGCCTTCGCCGGCGCGGTGTGGCATCGTTACCACATAGCTGCGACTATAAGTCCTTCCGGGCGAACGGTGCAACCGTGGCCGGCCTTTCGGCGCGGGCTGCGGTCGTCGGCGCGAGGGCGGAGCGGTCGCGGCTATGGTGCGGCGGTGCCGGCGGGGGAACTGCCTGTTGTGCCCGGAACGGTACACCCGGTTGGCCGCGTCGTCACGGGCCTGGCAGCGGGAGGGGACAGTGACCGTTAGGGTGGATTCGCCGGGCGTCCGGCGCTCCGGCGCCGGTGGGTGGGAAGGGTGCCATGATCGAGAACGACGCGGACGGCGCTCCGCGGCGCGCGACGCTGAAAGATGTCGCGCAGGCGGCCGGGGTTTCGCAGTCCACCACGTCGCGGGCGCTCAGTGGCGAAGGCTACGTGGCGGCTGGAGTGCGGGACCGTGTCCTGGCCGCCGCCGAATCCCTGGGCTACGTGCCGCACGCCATGGCCCGCAGCTTGCGCAAGCAGGACAGCCGGACGATCGGCGTCCTCGTCTCCGACCTGCGCAATGCCTTCTACGCGGACCTGGCCGCTGGGATCGCCTCCCGCTCGCGCCGCGAGGGCTACACGATGATGCTGGTCGATGACCAGGGCTCGACCGACGCCGAGATGGATGCGGCACGCGCCTTCGTGGCGACCCGGGTGGCCGGAGTGATCGTGACGCCGCTGTCCGGGGACGTCTCGGCCTACCTGATGCGCCAGCACATCCCGGTCATCGAGGCCGACCGGCAGTTCTCGGCCGGCCGCTGCGACGGGGTCATCATCGACAACGCCGGTGTCGCGAAGCGGATGACGGACCACCTCATCGACCTCGGGCACCGCCGCATCGCCCTCTTCATCGACGAGACGACGTGGACGACGGGTGGCGAGCGCGCGGCGGGCTACCGCCGTTCGCTGGAGGGATCGGGCATCCCCGCAGATCCCTCGCTCGTCATCTCCGCCGGCTGGGATGCCGACGGCGCCCGCAAGTCGGCGATCGACATCCTGGCCCGTCGCGACCATCCGACCGCCATCTTCGCCGCCAACAACCTGCTCGCCGAGGGCGTGTGGCGGGCGACGAACGACCTCGGCCTGCGCATCCCCGAGGATGTCAGCGTCGTCTCGTTCGACGACTCGCAGTGGATGAGCATGGTGAGTCCCGGGATCACCGCCGTGGCGCAGGACGCCGTGTCGCTCGGCGAGACCGCGCTGGACCGCCTGCTGGAGCGGCTGCAGGATCCGATGGCCGAGCCGCGGACGACGGTGCTCGACGCGGAGGTGCTGCCGCGCGGCTCCACCGCCGCGCCCCGCGTGCTGTAGCGGGACGTCTGCGCGCGGAGCCCGCGTCCCCGGCCGCGAGGCACCGTCTCGCCGAGGTGCTCGTTGTTGCAGTCGCGCGCGGCGTGTCGGATGAAACGACGAGCACTTCGGCGCGCGCCTGCGGAGAACGGTGGAATCGATCCCACAAATGGGGCAGGATGGGCGCGGCGGAAGGAACCGAGGTGGGAGTCACGCACACAGGGACACAGCCCGCGCTGGCGGTGGCGATCGACGGTGGCAACTCCAAGACGGAGGTCGTCGTGCTTGCGGAGGCGGCCGGCGGGCTGGTCGAGCAGGCCCGTGCCATCGGGGCCGGGAGCGGGGCTGGACCGGAAGCCGTGGCGTCCGTCGTCTCCGCCGTTCTCGGCGAGCTGGAGATCGATCCGGCGAGCGCCGGCTCGGTGTCCGCAGCGGTGGCCGGACTGGACTTTCCGGATGACGAGGCGGGATATCGTGCCGCGCTGTCGGAGCTCTTCCCCCGGGCGGTCCTCGAGGTCGTCGGCGACGCCGGCGCCGTGCTGGAGGCGGGCGCCGGCTTGGACGAGGCGCTCGCGATCGTCTGCGGTGCGGGTCTCAACGCCGTGGCGCGGGGTCCGAAGGGACTCGCGACCGTGCCCGCGCTGGGCTGGCTGAGCGGCGACTCGGGTGGCGGCGACGAGCTCGGGCGAGCGGCGGTCCGAGCTGCCGCCCGCGCCGAGGATGGCCGCGGACCCTTCACCCTCCTCCTCGGCCGGGTGCTGGCCGAGACCGTCGCCTCCGACACCGCCGAGTTGGCGAGGGCGATCCGGGACGGCGCAGTGTCGATGCGGCAGGTCGGCGCGCTCGCGGCCACGGTCGCCCGGACCGCAGCGGACGGCGACGCCGTGGCGATGGAGCTGCTCGCGGACTCCGCCCGCGAAGCGCTGCGGCTGGCCGCCGTGGTCGTCCGCCGCTCGTGGGACGGCTCTTCCGTCCCCGAGGGGACCCTCGCCATCCTGGCCGGCGGACTCTTCGCCGACCCCGGCTTCCGCGAGACTGTGTCGGCCGTTCTCCGCGAACGCGGTTTCGACCCGCGACCGCTCGAGTTCCGCCCGGTCGACGGCCTGGTGCGTGCGCTGCGTGAGCGCACGAGCGCTTCGAGAACCGTCCACCCGAGTACCGACCACCCGAGCACCAACCGACAAGAAGGGGATTCCCGATGAAGATCACCGTCATCGGCGCCGGCTCCACCTACACGCCCGAGCTCGTCTCGGGCCTGTGGAACGAGCGCGAGCGACTCACGGTGGACGAGCTCTGGCTGATGGACATCGACGGACCGCGACTCGAGATCGTCGGCGGAATGGTGCGCAGGATGCTGGCGCGGCAGGGCGCGGACGTCCCGGTCACGCTCACCACCGACCGCACGGCAGCGATCGACGGGGCGGACGCGGTCCTCATCCAGCTGCGCGTCGGCGGGCCGAAGGCGCGACTGGGGGACGAGCTGTTCCCGCTCGCCTGCGACTGCGTCGGCCAGGAGACGACCGGCGCCGGCGGGCTGGCCAAGGCGCTGCGTACCGTCCCCGTTGTGCTCGACATCGCGCGGGAGGCACGGGAGCGGGCCGCACCGGGTGCGTGGGTCGTCGACTTCACGAACCCGGTCGGCATCAACACGAGGGCACTGCTCGACGACGGGCACAGAGCGATCGGCCTGTGCAACTTCGCGATCGGCGTCCAGCGCTGGATCGCCCGCGAGCACGGCGTGGAGCCGCACCGCGTGGAGGTGGACCCGGTCGGCCTCAACCACCTGTCGTGGGTGCGGCACATCCGTGTCGACGGGGTGGATGTGCTGCCCGGGATGATCGCGGAGCGTTCGGACGAACTGGGCCGGCGCGGCGGCGTCACCGGCGAACTGATCCGGGATCTCGGCGTACTGCCCTCCTATTACCTCAAGTACTACTACAGGCACGATGCGACGGTCCGGGAGCTGAAGGCAGGAACGCCCCGAGCGACCGTGGTGGCCGACGTCGAGCGGGAGCTCCTCCAGCTCTACGCCGACCCGACGGTGGACACCAAGCCTCCCCAGCTGGAGGCGCGTGGAGGCGCGTACTACAGCGAGGCGGCCACGGCCCTGCTCGCCTCACTCGTGGCGGGCACAGGCGACAACCACGTCGTGAACGTGCGCAACAACGGCCTGATCCGTGGTCTCGCGGACGACGACGTGATCGAGACGCTGTGCCGGGTGGATGCGTCGGGCGCCACGCCACTGCCCCAGGACCCGGTCGCGCCGGAGCTGCTCGGGCTGATCCAGCATGTCAGCGCCTACGAACGGCTCGCGGCCCGCGCCGCTGTGACCGGCGACCGCCGGCTGCTGCGGATGGCCCTGCTCGCGCATCCACTCGTCGGTCAGTGGGACCTCGTGACAGCACTCGAGAAGGGGCTGTTCGAGTCCGGGGGCGGACTGCTGCCGCAGTTCGCGGACGTGCGCGCATGACCTGGTCCGTCGAGGTCGTGGTCTACGGCGCCACGTCAGCGGGGGTCGCCGCAGCGATGGCGGCCGCCGAGGCGGGGGCCCGCACGCTCCTGGTGGAGCCCGGCCACCACCTGGGCGGGATGACCTCCGGCGGGCTCGGCTACACCGACGTCGGGGATGTTCGCGCGCTGGGCGGCGCGGCCGCGCGGCTACGTGCGGACATCGCGCAGCACTACGGCACAGCCCCGGGACACTACGCGGGACCGGAGCCGCACGTCGCGGAGGGGATCTTCCGGCGCTGGCTGGAGCAGGCGGGGGTCGACGTCCTCTTCGGCGCACGGCTCACGGCGGTCGAGACCGCCGATGCCGCCGACGGCCGTGCCCTGCAAGCGCTCACCGTCACGACCGGCGAGCGCATCGAGGCCGCCGTCTTCGTCGACGCGAGCTACGAGGGCGACCTCCTCGCTGCGGCGGGCGTCCCGTACCGGGTGGGACGGGAGGACCGGAGCATCCATGGCGAGCGGTTCGCGGGCCGGCAGGACCTGCTTCCCGGCATGCACAACATGCCGCCGTGGGTGTCTCCGTTCGCGAGTGATCCCTCCGGACTGACCGAGGGCCCGATCCTGGCGCAGCTGCACGACGCGCCGCTCGGCGGACTCGGCGAGGGCGACGGCGGCGTGATGTCCTACGGGTTCCGCGTGTGCCTGACCACCGCGGCGGACCGCATCCCGTTCGAGCGTCCCGACGGCTACGACGAGGAGTACTGGGAACTCGGGCGGCGCCTGTTCGCGCGCGACGAGCACGAAGGAGTCGAGCGCCCGGCCGGCCGGATGATCGGCCTCGAGCCCAACCTGCCCGGCGGTATGGCGGACGGCAACTCCCTCGGGCCCGTGTCCCTGAGTGTGCTGGACGGATCGGCCTGGGAGTATCCGGACGCGTCGCCCGAGCGCCGCGCCGAGCTCTGGCGTCACCACGTGGATCACACCCGTGGGTTCCTGTACTTCCTGTCCCACGACCGCGCCGTCCCGGCGGCGGTCCGCCAGGAGCTGTCGCGGTGGGGGCTCCCGCCGGGGGAGTTCGCCGACACCGGTCACCTTCCGCACCAGCTCTACGTGCGCGAGGCGCGGCGCATGGTCGGCGAGCGCATCCTCACCGAGCACGACCTGCTCGCCGGATCCATCCCCGGTGACACCGTCGCCCTCGGCTCGTATCACATCGACATCCGGGAGGTGCAGCGGGTGTGGAGGTGGGTGTACGAGCATCCGCGGCCGATCGGCACGGTCTTCACGGAGGGGTACCTGTCCGTGCCGGTGCCCGTGTACGGCATCCCGTACCGGGCCCTCCTGCCGCAGCGGGAGCACGCCGCCAACCTGCTGGTCCCCGTCTGCCTGTCGGCGTCGGCGGTGGCTTTCGCGTCGGTGCGCATGGAGCCGCAGTACCTGATGCTGGGCCAGGCGGCCGGGGTGGCTGCCGCGCTCGCCGCGGCTTCTGGAGTCGCCGTCCAGGACGTGCCGATCGGCGAGCTCACCGCGCGGCTGCGCGAAGGAGGGCAGGTCCTGAGCGTTGGACAACCATGAAACCGTTTCCGTGTCAATCCCCATGACGGGAGAGGAAACCAGTGCTTCGGGTAAGGCACTATGTGGACATGGGAAAACTCGTCTACGGAGCGGGACAGGAGTACGACCTCGATGACCGCGTGCTCAGCCACGTCAAGCTCGCCATCGTCGCCAAACTCCGCCGTCACGAGAGTTTCCTGCTGAACTGGGATGTTCCCGTGGAGCAGGGCTCCGGGCGGGTCTCCCTCTGGATCAGCCGCGAGGTGCCCCTCGCATTCCAGTTCAGCGGCAGCCGGCCGCCCGCGATCAACCCGCAGTGGCTCGAGGCCCTGATGCACACCTCGCAGCGCACCGGCGGGATGGTCATCATGCCGGAGGACGAGCTGGCACGGCACCTCGCGTAGGGGTTCACCGAAGGGAGGCGCGCACCGCCTCACGCGCACCGCGCATCCCAGGCACCGCACGTCCTGCGCATCCCGTCAAGCCCGTGCCTTCCTCCTCAGGACCGACATAGCTTGCTTGCATGGGCGAAATGACGGCGAGTGCCGTGCTGATGATGCTGCCGCGGCGCGCACACACGCCGGTCGCCGTGCTGGCGGAGGGCGCCGTCCCGTCGTCCCTGCGTCTGGATGTCTTCGGCGGCCGCGAGCTGTTCGTACGGATGCGCCGGGGCCACGCCGTCCACGGGCTCACCGAGCCCTACCGGGAGCAGCCCCGGGACGATATCCCCGCCGAGTCGGAGCCGGCGCTCATCGTGACCTCCGACCGCTATGCCCACGCTCGCTTCTCCTACTCGGCGTCGGTGTTCGGAGCGTCCGACGTCATCGTGCTCGTCCCGCTCGGCGAGGACGGGGAGGCGTCCGCACGCATCCGCGTCCCGGTGCCGTCTCTCGACCGGCCCTCGTGGCACGAGTACGAGCTGGTCTCGCGCACCCGGATGGAGTGCCGCTACCGCATCCCCGACCTCGACGACGCCAATCCGGGAGGAGGATCCCATGCTCTATCGGCTCGCTGAGATCGAGCGGCTGCTCGACGACGGCGGTCCTGGTCTCTACGTCCGCTTCTCGGCCGGTTATGCGGCCGACCTCGAGATGGGGCCGGCCGACGCCGAGAGCGGGCTGCCGCTGCCCGGGCTGCCGGCGCATCCACTCGATCCCGAATCGTGGTGGACGCTGCCGCGCTCCGAGTGGATCGCCCGGCAGCTCAGCCGCCTGCCCGCACCGCGCCACGCACCGCGGGAGGGCGTCGCACCCGAACGGTTCGCCTGGCTGCTGCGTGGACGGGAGGTCGGCCGCGGCCCGGAGGGCGACGTCCTCGTCGCGGACGTCCACGTGGTCGGCCGCCTGGCAGAGTGCCTCATCGAGCAGGCGGACCGCCTCTGGGCGGAGCGATTCGACGCGGTCCTCGGCCGCCGCGAGGCGGAGCAGGTGTCGGTGGCGCATGCCTGAGCGGACCCTGCTCGAGGGCACGGCGATCCTCCAGCTGATCTCCGACACCCCGTCGGGCGGAACGGCGATCATCCTGCGCCGCCCGGAGGCGCCGCCGTTCGTCGTGATGGGCGACGACACCGAGGAGGGGTTCTCACGGCTCCGGCGGGGCGCGATCGCCTACGGTGTCGCCGAGTTGTACCAGGCCATGCCGCGCGACATGCTGCGCGCCGGTCACATCCTCCACGTCCGCGGCGACCACCGTCCTGCCCGCGTCGACAAGGCGGGGTCGATCTTCGGTCCGAAGCCCGAGAAGCTGTGGGTGCCGCTGGACGACGACGGCCGCCCCTTCGGACGGATGCGCGTGCCGATCCCCTCCCTCCAGCGACCGGCGTTCGTGGAGTTCGCACTGCAGGGGGAGGGCGACGGGGACGTTCTCGAGTATCGCCTCGACGGCGAGGCACGGTTCGGCGAGGGCTACATCTGCTCGTACTGCGGCAAGCTGTGCCCGCGGAAGGAGCCGCACACGGCAGCGCACGGCGTGGCCGGTCACACGCACGCCGGCGTCACCGCGGGCCAGGACGACGGGGGCCCGGCGCCGCAGACCGGTCCGCTGGAGGTGGGGGGTCACCACGGCGCAGGGGCGCAACTGTGAGCCGTGCTCTACGGCTGCTCGTCTGGCAGGTCCACGGCGGCTGGATGGATGCGTTCGTGCGGGGCCGCCACACCTACCTGCTGCCCGTGAACAGGGCCGGCGAGGGCGGCGTGGGCGACCGTGACTGGCCCGCGAACGTGGTGGATGTGCCCGAGGAGCAGCTGGCGGAGACGCCGTTCGACGCGGTCGTGCTGCAACGGCTGGAGGAGTTCGACCTGGTCGAGCGGCTGACCGGACGTACGCCCGGCATCGACGTCCCCGTCGTGTTCGTCGAACACAACACGCCGCAGCAGGGTGTGCCGGACTCGCGGCATCCCCTCGCTGATCGGCGCGACCTCCTGATCGCGCACGTGACCCATTTCAACGCGCTCTTCTGGGACACCGGCTCGACGCGAACGGCGGTCATCGAGCACGGTGTCGTGGACTACGGGAACTTCTTCACCGGCGAGCTGCCGCGCGCAGCTGCGGTCATCAACGAGCCGGTGCGCCGCTGGCAGGTGACCGGCTCCGACTTGCTCGGCGGGTTCGCCTCCATCGCACCGGTGGACGTGTTCGGGATGCAGGCGGACGGGCTCGCGCAGGCGCTGGGGGCGCCGGCCGGCCGCGTCGTGGCCGCCGGGGATGTGGAGGCGCCGCGACTGTTCGCCGAGGTGGGACGGCGGCGGGTGTATGTCCATCCCAACCGGTGGACGTCGCTCGGGCTGTCGCTCCTCGAGTCGATGACCGCAGGCGTCCCCGTGGTGGCTCTGGATGCGACCGACGCGCGCCGCGCGGTGGTGCCGGGTGTTGGCGTGGTCTCCACCGACGTGTCGGAGCTGCACGATGCCGTGCGCGCGTTCGTGGACGACCCGGGGCGCGGCGCAGAGACGGGTGCGCGGGCGCGCGAGTGGGCGCTCGAGCGGTTCGGCCTCGCGCGGTTCCAGTCGGACTGGGACGAGTTGCTGGCGAGCTGGGCCGGCTGAGCTTCCGGTCGCCGGGTGGAGGCGGTGCGGCGGCGGCCAGCGGGGCCGGGTCAGTCCTCGCGCGCGTCGCGGAGGTCCTTCTCGGCCTCGCGGACGGCACGATGGGCCTCGGAGAGCCTGCGGCGCAGGTCGCGCTCGGCGGATCGCGCCTCGGTGAGGTCGTCCACGACGCGCTGGAGGCGCCGTTGCAGGGATTCGCGCTCCGCCTCGAGGTCGCCGCGACGGTCGACGGCCTCATCGAGTTCGTCGTCGATCGCCTCCGCATCCTCTCGGGCGCGTTCGACGGCTTTCTCGGCGGCGCGGAGGAGGGGCTTGCGCTCCCGGCGCTCGCTCGGCGACTCGGCAGGTTCCGCGGGCTCGGACGACTCCGAAGGTTCCGCAGTCTCGGTCGACTCCGACGGCTCCGCGGCCGCGCCCGACTTCGAAGGCTCCGCAGCCTCCTCGCGCTTCGCTCGCGCTTCCGGTGCGGCCCTCCGCGCCCGGGCCGCAGGGAAGGCCTCGATCTCGACCGGCAGCGCGACCGCGTCGGTCACATCCACCTGCTCGAGCCCCGTCGACTCCAGCGCCCGCACGAGCATGCCGCTGCGCACCGCTGCCGCGGCGGCGGCGTCGATGACGGCCGCCTGCAACGTCTCCTCCACCTCCCGCTGCACCGTGGGGCTGAGGCCGAGACCTTCCGTGGCGCGCTGCAGCAGCCGCTGCCGCTCCTGTGTGAGGGACCGGATCTCCGCGCGATCGCGCGAGGCGAAGGCGTCGCGCATCCTGGCGCCGATCTCGAGCACGTCGCCGATCAGGTCCGGCTGGTCACGCACGAGGGCGTTGATCGCGGCGGCGGAGGCCGACGGCTTGCGCAGCGCTTTGATCTGCTTCGCCGTCGAGCGGTCCGCCTGGGCCGCGGCGGCGTCGCGCCGTGCGATGAAGTCGCCGGGTGCGGTGGCGTAGAGCTCGCCGGCCACCTCCCGCACGTCCATGCCGCGAGTGTACGCGCCGGGCGCCGTGCCATGCTCCCGGCTCAGGATCGGCTCAGGTGCGCGGCATCTTGGCGGCCTTCACCGCGGCGAAGTACTCGTTCGAGGGGCGCAGCCAGATCAGCACCACCGCCACGACCGCGAGCGCGAACTCCAGGAAGCCGGCACCGTACCCGTTGATGATGTTCAGCAGCGAGAGGACCGTGAGGATCGTCAGGATGATGCGCGCCCAGTTGGCGCCGCGCCGCAGGAAGAACGCGAACAGCACCAGCGTGATCGCCCAGAACAACAGGGTGACGATGGTGAAGACGATGGCCACGACGAGCGCCGCATCCGCCGCCTGCTGCGGAGTGGCGCCCCGCAGGTTGATGCCCGGTCGCTGGACCGCGCTCAACAACTGGGCGCGTGAACCGCTCACGATGGCGATCGTGATGATGCCGCTGATGACGCTGAGCACGGCCCCGGCGATGTAGAGCCAGAACGCGATGGTGACCGTGCGCGGCGGCTCGCTGGGCGCGACGACGGGTGCACCGTCGCCCCACGCCGGTGCGCCGTAGCCGACGGGAGGCGGAGGAGGCGCCGAGGGGAAGCCCCGGTCGACGGGCGGCGGCGGAGGCGCGGCGGGGAAGCCCTGGTCGGCGGCCGGAGCGGCCGGAGCGGCCGGCGGCTCGCTCGGCCCGGCGGGCCCGGCAGCGTGCGGCGGGGTGTTCGGCTCGCCGGCGCCGGCCGGTTCGGCGGGTCTCGGCGTGCTCTCGTCGTCAGGAGTGCTCATGCGGCGACCCTACCCCCGCCTCGATCGGCCTGACTAGGGCACACGCGGGGATGCGGCGAAGGGGCCCGAGCAGTCGGCGAGGGCAGACATCCCGCGGGGCCAGCGCTCACGCAGCCCCACCGCTCAGGCGGAGGCCTCGGCCGCCCCCTCCGCCCGCACGGCCGGCGCCTCGGCGAGCGGCTGCGTGGCGGGCCCTTCGAGAACGGTGCCGTCGGGCGCGAACCGGGACCCGTGGAGCGGGCAGTCCCACGACAGCTCGGCGTCGTTCCAGCGGACCACGCCGCCCAGGTGACTGCAGATCGCCGTCAGCGCGCACGTCGTCCCGTCGACGGTGGAGACGGCGACCGGGGTCCGGCCGCGGCGTCCGACCGTCCCCGTGCCCTCGGCGACCGGTTCATCCCCGAGCTCGGGCCCCGTCTCGGCGGCCGCCCACTCCGTCACGGCCGCCTTGCCGGCGCCGGCGTTGATGGCGACACCGGAGGCGATGTCGACCGGACGGGTCACCCGGCGGTGCATCACCCGCGCCCACTCCAGGGTCTCGCCGGTCAGGTCGGCGGTGAGGCTGAGCGCCGCCGCGACCGCATTGGTCATGCCCCACTTGTCGTACCCGGTCGCGAGGTAGACCCGTCCGCGTCCGCGGGGAAGCCAGCCGACGAAGGGGATGCGGTTCGCCGACCGGTAGTCCTGCGCCGCCCACCAGTGCGTGCGCTGTGCGCCGGGGAAGAGCCGCTCGGCCCAGGTCGTGAGGTCGGCCAGCTTCTCGGCGGGGGAGTCGGCGCGGCCGGGCGGGTGGCCGTTGCCTCCGACCAGGAGCAGCTCGCTGCCGTCCGCCGCCGGCGCTGTGCGGAGCGACCGGCCCGGGGTCTCCGCCGACAGGTACATGCCCGGCGGGAGCTCGCCCGGCACCCGGAAGGCCGTGAGGTACGAGCGCGACGGCTCCACCTTGGCGAAGTAGAGTCCACGGTCCAGGATGGGCGTCCCGGTCGCGAGGATCACCTGGTCGGCCCGGGCGGTGCCCGACGTGCTCGTGACCACCGCCGGCTTCGCAGCGGAGACATCGGTGACGCGCTCGCCCTCCACGATCCGCCCGCCGAGCCGGCGGAACTCCGCGGCGAGCGCCGCCAGCACCTCCATCGGATGGATCTGCGCCTGCCCCGCCAGCGTCAGCGCGCCCTCGACCGGGAACGGCAACTCGGTGGTCCTCTCCTCGACCGCGTCGAGGCCGGCGATGCGGGCCGCCGCGAGCTCCGCATCCAATCGGTCCAGTCCGTCGAGGGTGGTGGCGTAGGTGACCGCGTCCCGCAGCTGGTACGGCACCCCCTGCTCCTCGAGGAAGTCGAGCAGCCAGCCCTGCCCGGCCGCGTTGCCGTCGACGTAGGCGCACAGCACGGCCTCGGAGGCGTGCCGGCGGATGCCGGACAACGTCGTGCCCTGCAGCAGGCTGACCTTGCCGGTCGTGTTGCCGGTGGTGACCGCCCCGACCGTCCGCGCCTCGAGGACGAGCGCGCGCATCCCGGAGCGGGCCAGCATCAGGGCGGTCGCGAGGCCCGTCAGGCCGGCGCCGACGACGATCGTGTCGTAGTGGCCGTCCCACTCGAAGGCGTCGGTCGGGATGGCGGGCGAGGTGTCGATCCAGAGCGAGGTCGGCGGCATGAGACGAGCATCCCCCGTCGAAGGCCCGGGGGGAAGCGGTGACGTGACGCCGTCACCGCGGCAGGGCGGGCCCGGTCAGGCCCCCGTCGGGCCGGGCGAGGTCACGCCAGGGAGTCGAAATCGAACCAGAATGCGTCATCGTCGTCCTCGCCGGACGCCGAGCCGGAGGCGACCGGGTCGCGCGGGATCGTGGCGGTCTCGATGCGCACGCGGGTCTGCGCGGTCACGAAGATCTCGCTGGGCGGCCGGCTGGATTGGGCGATCGAGACGAAATCGCCGTCGCTCCTGCTCGCCTGCACGACGCGAGCCTTGAGTTCCTCCACGGGCGCACGGTCGACGAAGGTGAACCTGAGGTCGTCGATATACACGTGGAACACCTGCATCAACCGCTCCCGCTTGTCCGTTTCTCGCCCGATAGTACGCGGCCATCCCGGTTGTTCCAGTGCAGCGGCCATCCGAGGGGACGTCAGCCGAGGTCAGAGCAGGTCGAAGTCGACGTCGGGCAGGTCTTCGGTGCCGTTCTCGACGAAGGTCGCCCGTTGCGGCCCGAGGTACGCGATCCGGTGCTCGAACTCGGCGACGAAGGGCTCGTCGCGGAGTTCCGCGCCGGTGTACGTCTCGGCCTCCGCGAGCATCTGGCTGGCCGGCCCCAGCAGGAGCAGCACCTCTCCCCGTCCGCCGTCGTCGCGAACGACGGGGGCGCGCACCTCGGCGGCCCCGTTGCTGTGCGCAAGCGCCGCGGCGAAGCGCACGAGGACGTCGGCGATGTCGTCCCCGGTGAGGAGGGAACCGCTCGCGTAGTGGATGCGCTTCATCACCCATCCATACGATCACCTGGGCGAGAGGTCAAGACCGCAGGGCAAGACGATGCAAAATCGGACCTTGCGGATCGGAGGGTCCGCGCGTTCACTCGCGGCATGACCGATGACACGCGAACATTGACTGCGCTCGCCCTCGTCTGCACCCTCAAGCCCTCGCCGAACGAGTCGAGCAGCCAGCTCCTCGCGCGGCAGCTGCTGGACGAGCTGGCCACCCACGACGTGACCGGCACGGCTGTCCGGCTGGTCGACTACGACATCAGACCGGGGGTGAGCCTCGACGAGGGCGGCGGCGACCAGTGGCCGCACCTGCGCGAGCAGATCATCGCCTCCGACATCCTCGTCATCGTCACACCCACGTGGTTGGGGCACCTCTCGTCGGTCGCTCAGCGGGCACTCGAGCGACTCGACGCCGAGCTGTCGGAGACCGACGAGAACGGCCGTCCGCTCGTCGAGGGCAAAGTGGCCGTCGTGGGTGTCGTGGGCAACGAGGACGGGGCGCACGCGATCGTCGCGGACGTCTTCCAGGCGCTCAACGACGTGGGCTTCAGCATCCCGTCGCAGGGCAGCACGTACTGGAACGGCGAGGCGATGGGCTCCGTGGACTACAAGGATCTGGAGGAGACACCCGAGGCGGTCGCGCGCACCAACGCGACGGTCGCGAACAACGCGGCGCACCTCGCCCGGCTGCTCGTCGCGCGGCCGTATTGAGCGGTGCCGGCGGCTGCGTCCACCACCGCTAGCATGGCCGGGTGCCGGAACCTGATCCCCGACTCGTCACGCGCCTCCGGGCGGCGGGATGCGTCTTCGCCGAGGACGAGGCCCGCCTGCTGACCGAGGCCGCTACCTCTGATGCCGAGCTCGAGCGTCTCGTCGCGCGCCGCGTCGCCGGGGAGCCGTTGGAGCCGCTGCTGGGCTGGGTGGAGTTCTGCGGGCAGCGCATCCACGTGGATGCGGGGGTGTTCGTCCCGAGGCGGCGCACCGAACTGCTCGCCGGGCGGGCTGCCGCGCTCGCCGCACGCCGCCCCGGCCGGCCGGGCGTCGTGGACCTGTGCTGCGGCGTCGGCGCGATCGGCGCGGTGGTGGCCGCCCGGGTGCCGGCGGCCGAGGTGTACGCGGCGGACGTCGATCCTCTCGCGGTCGCCTGCGCGCGGAGGAACCTGCCCGCCGACCGGGTCTTCGAGGGCGACCTCTTCGCCGCGCTGCCGGTCGGACTGCGGCATCGGGTGGATGTGCTGGCCGTGAACGCCCCGTACGTCCCGACGGCCGCCATCGCCCTGATGCCGCCGGAGGCGCGCGACCACGAGCCGGCCACCGCGCTCGACGGCGGAGCCGACGGGCTGGAGTTCCACCGCCGCATCGCCGCGGAGGCCTCGGTGTGGCTGGCGCCCGGCGGGACCCTGCTGATCGAAGCCGGCGAGGAGCAGGCGCCCGTCTCCGCCGCGCTCTTCGCAGCCTCCGGCCTGGATACGCGCATCGAGTCGGACGAGGAGTCCGGAGCGACGGTGGTCATCGCGTCGGCCGCCGCCGGCTAGCGCATCCCTTCACCGGCGGGGCACGCAGGGCTACCGTGCGCGACATGAGCACGCTCACTGCCGCGCGGCCCGCACCGGCCGACCGCGTCCGCCAGACGCTGGTGATCGCCGGGACGGTCGTCGCGGTGATCGGCGCGGTGGTGGGCTCGGGACTCGCGGGAGGCACGCCCATCCCGAAGGTCGCGGGCGGCGCCCTCGGGCCGGATGCCACCCTGCTCGCGCCGGGAGGGCCCGCCTTCGCCATCTGGTCCGTGATCTACGCAGGACTCATCGCCTACGCGATCTGGCAGGCCCTGCCCTCGCAGGCGGCACGCGAACGCCAGCGCCGCGTCGGTTTCTGGATGCTGGCCTCGCTTCTGCTCAATGCCGCGTGGATCCTCTCGGTTCAGGCCGGACAGCTCGGCGTGTCCGTCGTCGTCATCGCCGCGCTGCTGGTGGTGCTGCTCGCCGCGTTCGCCGTCCTTCGCCGCCACCCGTCGGAGTCCTGGGTGGATGCCGTCCTGCTCGACGGCGTGGTCGGCCTGTACCTGGGCTGGGTGATCGTCGCGACGGCCGCCGACGTCGCGGCCTGGCTGCTCACCACCGACCTCCTCCGCCTCGGCGGGAACCCGCACGCCTGGGCGATGGGGGCTCTCGCGTTCCTCGCGGTCGTGGGATGCATCCTCGCGCTGGCGGGTCGCGGGCGCTTCACCCCCGCGATCGGGTCCGCGTGGGGGCTGGCCTGGATCGGCGTCGCGCGACTGACCGGCTCCCTCCCCTCGGCGCCGGTGGCGATCACCGCCTTCGCGGCCGCTGTGCTTCCCCTCCTCGTGGCGCTCGCCGTCCGCGTCACCCGCCGCCCCCGCGCGCGCTAACCCCCTCCGCCTGCGCCCCACCGTCGAAGCCCCACCCTCGAGTACACGAATAATTCACGCCTCGGGGGCAGTTTGCGTGCAGTCTGTGCGTACTCGATGGTGGGGCGGGGGTGCGCAGGACGGGGTCCTCTAGGGTGGACGGGTGGGCGGCGTACTGACCGGGTTCGGCATCATCGCCTTCGTCATCGTGGTCGGGTACGGCGCGGCGCGGCTCGGCGTCGGCGGGCCAACGGCACCGTTCGTGCTGAACCGGATCGCGTTCTTCGTGACCAATCCGGCTCTGCTGTTCGTCACGCTCGCCCACGCCGACCTGCGCGTGGTGTTCTCGACGCAGCTGCTGGTCGCCGCCGTTGCGGCACTCGTCTCGGCCGGCGTATTCGTCGTGCTGTCGCGGCTGTTCTTCCGTCTGCCTGCGCCGGAGACGACGATCGGCGCCCTCGGCGCCGGTTACGTCAACGCGAACAACATCGGCCTGCCGGTCGCGGTCTATGTGCTGGGGAGCGCGTCCTTCGTGGCGCCCGTCCTGCTGCTCCAGCTGATCGTGTTCGCGCCGATCGCGCTCACCGTCCTTGACACGACGACGCGCGCAGCGGTGTCGGTCGGCTCGATCCTGACGCAGCCCGTCCGGAACCCGATGATCATCGCTTCGCTGCTTGGCATCCTCATCGATGTGAGCGGACTGAAGCTGCCGGATGCGGTGTTCCAGCCGTTCGCGCTGCTGGGCGGGGCCGCCGTCCCTCTCGTGCTGATGGCGTTCGGGATGTCGCTGGTCGGCTCCCGTCCGCTGCGGCCGGGCACCGGGCGGGCTCCGATCGTCGCGGCGGTGATCCTGAAGTCCGCCGTAGCGCCCCTCCTGGCCTTCGCCGTCGCCCGCTTCGTGTTCGGACTGCACGGCCAGACGCTGTTCGCCGCCGTCGCGCTCGCAGCACTGCCGACGGCGCAGAACGTCTACAACTTCGCCGCGCGCTACGAGCGCGGGATGCCGCTGGCTCGGGATGTGGTGCTGCTCACCACGGTCTTCGCGGTCCCCGCGCTTCTGGTCATCGCGGCGTTGCTTGCGCCCTGAGCGCGTCTCAGCGCGCCGCGTCCAGCGAGCGCAGGTACTCCGCGTTGCCCCGGATGGCGGCCTGGTACCGCTGCAGGTCCGGGGACGGGATGTTGTCCGCAGCCACCTCCATCAGCTCCGCCACCGCGGCATCGCTGCGGCCGGCCGCGTGCAGCGACAGGGCATGCCAGACGCGGACGGATTCCGATTCCGGAAACAACGACAGCGCCCGGTCGAGCACGGCGAGCGACTCGTCGAACCGGTCGAGGTTGCGCAGGGTGCTGCCGTACTGCAGCAGGCAGCGCCGGAGCGTGTCGCCTTCGAGCCCGGTGTCGAGGGCGCGCTCGTAGTATCCCGCTGCGGTCTCCTCCTCGCCGGCGGTGTCGTACCCGCCGCCGACCTCATAGAGCACATACGGGTCGTCGGGATGTTCGGCGAGCACGTCGAGCAGGGCCCGGATGGTGGGCTGCATGTCGCCGCGATCGCGGGCGTCGAAGAGGATGCGCAGTCGCTCCAGGAGGGCGGGATCAGTGGTCACCCGGATCACCCTAGTGCGACCACGCCAGCAGGCCGCGGAGCGGGTCCGGCAGCTCGTCGGGACCGAGGGCCGCAGTGAGCGCGGCCCCGTAGTGCTCCTTGCGGCCGGAGGTGGTGCCGAGGAACCGGTGAAGCTGCAGCTCCAGCGGGCGCGTCCGCTGCGCCGGCTGCTGCTGGAACATCCGGAACAGCCGGAGGTCGCCTTCCCGCTCCAGAGCAGCTTCCACCCGGGCGTGTCCGAGGGCGCGGAGCAGCTCGCCCTCCAGGTCCGGCCGGCACACGAAGACCGCATCCGCCGGCAGGCCGGCCCGCTCGAAGAACCGCACCTCGGCCGCGTCGCAGAGGCCACGCAGGCGCAGGCCGACTCCGGACGCGCCGAGATCCGAGGCGAACCGCCGGACGCTCATCGCCCCGCCCATCGGCACGACAATGGTCCCCTCTGCGGCCAGGTCCACCTCCAGGATCCGCGCGGCAGCCAGGACGGCGGCGCGGTCGCTCGCACCCTCGACGAGGATCGCCGAGCTGACGTCCGTCCACTGATCGGTCACGCTCACATTCTGCGCGCGACTGTGCCCCTGTCGCACTCGGGCCCTCGCGCGTACGGTGCACGCCATGAAGATCATCATCTTTGCCGCAGGAGTCGCTGTCGGATACGTGATCGGGTCGCGCGCGGGCCGTGGAGCCTACGAGGATCTGCGCCGCAAGTGGCACGGGTTCACCGAGTCGGACACCGTGCAGCACATGAAGGGGGACGTGAAGGACTTCGCCGGCCGCGCCGCCGCCGACGTGGGGGACCGCGTCAGCGAGACCGTGAGCAAGGTCACCGAGAAGGCGTCGGCCAAGATCGACGAGGTGACCGGGAAGGCCTCCGCCAAGATCGACGAGGTCACCGGGAAGAGCGGGAACGGTTCGGCCACCGCGTCTCCCGCGATCTGAGCGGCGCCACCGGCGGCCGCCGCCGGGTCACGCCCCCTCGGGCGGGTGGGCCAGCAGGTCCACCCGCTCGGAGAGGTAGCCGGCGAAGGGACGGGCGCCCGCATCGCCGGCCGCCGGACTCCAGCGCACCAGGGCTTCGCCGTCGCGCAGGAAGAGCGGGCCGTGCGCGTCGTGCAGCAGCGCAGCATCCAGAGGGATGCGCGGAGCGTCGAAGTTCACCGTCTCGCCGTCGCGGAAACCCCCGCGCCGCGCCGCCGCCCGCAGCGACCGGCGATCCTCCACCGACCGTGAGAGATTCTGCGGCCGGCCGGGAGGGGTCGCGCGGATCAGCGTCCCGGTCGCCCGCAGGGCCCCGTCCGGATCCAGCAGGAAGACGCCCAGCCGCCAGACGGCGCCGACGCGGCGGAGCACCGGCTCCCGGCGGATCAGGAACGACCGCCGCGCCGGTATCAGCTCGGCGAGAGCCTCCCGGCGGGCATCGGCGGCAGTCAGCGCAGACGCGGCGTTGGCGATGGCCGCATGGATGTGCGCGATCGCATCCTCGTCGCTGCCGCCTTCCACGCCTCGAGCCTACGGCCGGGCGTGCGCTCTCAGGCCGCGTGGATCGAGTACGAGTTGTCGTCCGTGACCAGCAGCAGCTCGAGCCCCGCCTGATGCCGCAGGATCACCAGAGCCGACGGATCCGTCGCGGCCACCCGCTCGATCTGGTTCAGGAAGATCCGGGCCATCTCGTCGGTGACACGGAAGTCGCGACCGAGCGCGTGGACGAGGTACCCCGGCTGGGCGCCCCGATGATGACCCAGCCCGGTCTCCTCCGCGAAGTCCTCGACAGCGACACGGATATCAGACGTCATGGTCATCTGGGGCTCCTTCTCTAGCATTGGGGACAGTAGTCCCGAATCCCGCGCCGTACAGGGGTTGACGAAGAGTTAGATGGACGTCATGAAAACGTTCACCTTCCCCCGCACCGACATCTCCGCGTCGAACATCGTCCTCGGCCTGATGCGCATCTCCTCGCTCGACGACGAGCAGATCCGGAGGCTGGTCCGGACGGCCCGCGACGAGGGCGTGACGATGTTCGACCATGCGGACATCTACGGCACGGAGCTCCACGGTTGCGAGCGTCGCTTCGGCGCCGCAGCCGCCATCCCGGCCGCGGAGCGCGACCAGGTCGTCATCCAGTCGAAGGTCGGCATCCGGAACGGGTTCTTCGACTTCTCGCGCGAGCACATCCTCCATTCCGTGGATGAGTCCCTCGCCGCCCTCAGGACGGACTACCTCGACATCCTGCTCCTTCACCGCCCGGACACCCTCGTCGAGCCCGAGGAGGTCGCGCTCGCCTTCGACGAGCTGCAGAGCGCGGGGAAGGTCCGCGCGTTCGGAGTGTCCAATCAGACGCCGGGGCAGATCGAGCTCCTGCAGCGCTCCCTGTCGCAGCCGCTCGTGGCGAACCAGGTGCAGCTCAGCATCACCCACGCTCCGCTGATCGCGCAGGGCGTCGCGGCGAACATGGCGGGACTCGAGCAGTCCGTATCCCGCGACAACGGCATCCTCGACTATGCCCGGCTGCACGACATCGTGCTCCAGGCCTGGTCGCCGTTCCAGAAGGGCTTCTTCGACGGCGTGTTCCTCGGTGACCGGGAGAACTACGCCGAGCTCAACGACGTGATCGACGAGCTCGCCGAGAAGTACGACGTCACGCCGACGGCCATCGCGGTCGCCTGGATCACGCGGCACCCGGCCGGGATGCAGGTGGTGCTCGGCACCACGAACCCGCAGCGGGTGCGTGACGCGGCGGCCGGTTCCGAGATCCCGCTGACGCGGCAGGAGTGGTACCGGCTGTTCACGTCGGCGGGCCACACCCTGCCGTAACCGGGCCCCGACATTCCTCACGAATGTGGTGTTCAGCGCGCTCGGAATGAACATTCGTGACGAATCTCGCGCCGTTCCGCGCGCGACCCGGTACGGTCGAAAGGTGGACGACCAACGGCTGTCGCTGCTGCGCCGGGTGGCGATGCGCGCGTGGCTGGCGCGGGTCGCCGCGGTCCGCGCCGGGCTGGTGCGCCCGGTGGGCGGGCGCCAGTCGTTCGTCGCCGGACGTCGTCCGCTGCGGGTGCTGATCGTCGGATCCGGGCCGGCGGCCGGCTGGGGCGTCGGGAGCCACGACCTCGGGCTTGCCGGCGGGGTCGCTCGCGCGCTCGCCGCATCCACCGGGTCCGGAGCCGTCGTCGATGTGGTGCCGCATCCCTCCGCCGGCGTGCGGCGTCTGGGCCGCATCCTGGAGGCGACAGGCGACGACCGGTACGACGCGATCGTCCTGAGCGGCGCGGTGCCGGACGCTCTGCGGCTGCCCGAGCCTCACCGCTGGGGCCTGCGCTTGCGGCGGCTGATCGAGCGCGCCCAGGCGCTCGGGCCACGATCCGTGGTCTGGCTGGGCGCGCAGCCCATCCGCTCCATCCGCCCCTACGACTCAGCCATGGGCGAGGTTGCGGAGATCCACGCGCGACGGCTCAACGCGGTGGCCCGCGAGACCTGCGAGGAAGCAGGCGCCCTGTTCGTCGCCCTGGAGGCGCCTCCGCGAACCGACTCACGGCGACATCGGAGCCCCGCCGACTACCTGTTCTGGGCGCGGCAGCTAGTGGATGTTCTGGCTCCCGCCCTCGACGCGGACGCGACGGCGCGCGTCACGCCCGTGAACCCCGCCTCTGATCGGGTCGAGGCGATCGAGCGGCTGAGGCTGAGCAACCGGGGAGGGGACGAGAGGCTGGACGGCATCGTCGGCACCGCGAAGCGGACTCTCGGTACGGAGATCGCGATGTTCACCGTGCTCGACGATGTGCGGGAATGGCCGCTGGCATCGACCACCGGGACGACCTTCGACATCCCGATCGAGCAGTCGGCGTGCATCCACACCATCCAGACACCCGACGGCATGGTGGTCCTGAACGCCGTCGAGGACGAGCGTTTCGCCACGAATGCCCTGGTGATCGGGCCGGCCGGGCTGCGCTACTACGCCGGTTACCCCGTGGAGGCTCCCGACGGCACGCGCATCGGCGCGCTCTGCGTGTTCGGGCGGCTCCCGCGCGAGCAGGCCGACGGCGACGCCGATCTGGATGTGCTGCGCGAGCTCGCCCTGCTGGTGCAGCGCGAGCTGTGGCGGTGGGAGCCGGACGAGCGGAGCTAGGGCGCGGTTCAGCCCTCGAGCGCTGTGAGGAGGCGGTCGAGCGAGCCGCCGAGGCCCCAGCGCTCGGCCAGGGGCACGAGCGCAGCACGCTGTTCCGGTGTGGGATGGACGAGGGGCGCGTTCACCGCAGCCAACGGGAGGTCGCGCACGACCTCGACGACGCGCGGCGCGACCGCGAGATAATCGGCTGCCGCCAGGAAGCGGGCACGAGCTGCCGGCTTTATGCCGCTTCGGGAATCCTCCGCTGCCGCGATGATGCCGTCGAGGTCGCCGTACTCGGCGAGCAGAGCGGCGGCCGTCTTCTCGCCAATACCGGCCACGCCGGGCAAGCCGTCGGAGGTGTCACCGCGCATCGCCGCGAAGTCGGCGTACTGGTCGGCGCGGACGCCGTACTTCTGCTCCAGGGTCTCGCCCGTGACGAGTTCCAGGTTGCTCATGCCGCGCGCGGTATAGATGACTCGCACGTCATGTGCATCGTCGACCAGCTGGAACAGGTCGCGGTCGCCGGTGACCACATCCACGGGGCCGTCCGCGCGCGTCGCGAGTGTGCCGATGACGTCGTCGGCCTCATGGTCGGCCGCACCCAGGATCGGGATGCCGACGGCGCCGAGCACCTCTCGGATGAGCGGCACCTGGGCGACGAGGGCTGCGGGCGTCTCCTCCACATCCACCCCACCGGGCACCAGCTGCGCGACACGGTGCGCCTTATAGCTCGGGATGAGATCCACGCGCCAGCGCGGCCGCCAGGCGTCGTCCCAGCAGGCGACCAGGACATCCGGCCGGTAGTCCGTGACCAGCTTGGCGATGATGTCCAGGAAGCCCCGAACGGCGTTCACGGGCGTACCGTCCGGCGCCTTCACCGTGTCGGGCACGCCGTAGAACGCGCGGAAGTAGAGCGAGGCGCTGTCGAGCAGCATGGTTCGGCGGGTCACGCCCCCGATCCTGCCATGGAGGGATGCGCGCGCGCACGCATTGCGCCGCGGTCTGCGAGGACCCGGAACGGCCGCCGGCCGACCGGGCGCTAGCGTGGTCGGGTGACCTCCGCCCCGCTCATCGTGTCCGCCGTCGCTGTCGTGCGCGATCGCACCGTGCTCATGGTGACCGCCCGCGGACGTGACGTGTACTACCTGCCCGGGGGCAAGGTCGACCCGGGCGAGACGGCGGAGCAGGCCGCCGCGCGAGAGGCGTTCGAGGAGGTCTCCCTCCCGCTCGAGTCGGCGGACCTCGAGGAGCTCTTCGAAGTCCGGACGCAGGCCCACGGCGAGCCGGACGGGCGCATGGTGCACATGCGCGTCTTCCGGGCCCGGACCACGGACAGCCCGGTTCCTTCGAACGAGGTGGGCGCCGTCCACTGGACGACCAGCTCGGACGCCGTCCGCTGCCCTCCGGCCGGCGTCGAGGTCCTCCGGCGGCTCGTGGAGCTCGATCTCATCGATTGACGCACGGCGAGCGCCCGGCGGAGCGACGAGGGGCGGCCCGTGTCGACGGACCGCCCCTCGCTGCCGGTAACGCGGTGGGGCGTTACGGCCGCTCTGCCCAGCCGCCGCGCGGCGGCGTCGGCCAGTGCGGGCGCGTGGGCACGATGGAACTGACCGCGCCGGTCGCCGGGTCGAGCAGCACCTGCCGGTGCTGCGGGTGGCGCCAGTCGAACAGCCCGCCGAGGGAGCCCGCGCGGGCGTCGAAGGACGCGTCGCCGATGCGGCCGGTCAGCCAGTTGTTCTCGATGAAGCGCAGCACGCTGGTCTGCTCGATGGCGGTGTGGTCCACCGTGTTCTGCGCGGCCCAGGGCGAGATCAGCAGCAGCGGAAGGCGCTGGCTGGGGCCGCAACGGTCGGCGTAGCCGCCCGCGACCTGAGTGACGCTGGTGCACACGCTGGAGTCGACGGCCGAATCGTTCGAGCCGTTCAGTACCTTCGGCGCGACGTGGTCGTACCAGCCGTCCGAGTCGTCGTACGCGACGACGACCGCGGTGCTCGACCAGCTGTCGGACTTCTGGAGGGCGTTGATCTCGTTGACGAGGAACTTCTGCTCGTCGATCGGGTCCGAGTAGCCGGCATGACCGTCCTGCGCCGCCGGGGCCTTCAGGAAGGAGACCGCCGGCAGGTTGTCCGCCTTGAGCGCCGCGTCGAACGAGGTCAGGTCGTACTGGTGGTTGGCCTGGTCGGTGTGCCCGATCGCCTTCACCGAGGTGGGGGCGAGGTGGTGCGGGTTCGAGGTCGACGCGTAGTACTGGAACGGCGAGTGGTGCGGCGAGTAGTCCTTCGGCGTCGCACCCGCGATGTTCGCGGTGGTCGCGTCGCACTTGGCGTACGAGCCGGCCTGGCCGTTCCAGGGGGTGGTCGGCGTGAAGCCGCCCTGGAACCAGCCCCAGCTGACGCCCTTGGCGTTCAGCAGGTCGCCGACATTGCGGCCCGACATCCCGACGACGGCCGAGGACGCCGTGTGGTCGTTGTCGGAGCAGTCGTCGTAGGCCGGGTCCGGGTCTCCGATGACGGTGCCGACGCCGTGCGCGTCAGCGGACTGGACGGCGGTGGATGGGGTGAGCACCGCTCCCGTCTTCGGGTCGTAGGCGGTTCCACCGTGGGTCTGGCCGGAGATCAGGTTGAGCGCTCCGGGCGTGGACGGGCCGAAGGTGGTGTCCCAGCTGTTGGCGCTCATGGCGTAGTTCTGGGCGTAGTTCCAGAGACCGGTCACCGTGTTGCCGTCGTAGTAGTCCATGACGAGACCGGGGGCGCCGTACGCACCGGTGCACGTGTCGGTCTCGGTCTTCTGGACGAACTGATCCATCGCGCCGCCGTCGACGGCCTTCTGCTCTGCCGCGTAGCTGTGGTTCTGGTCGCAGGTGACGGCCTGGGCCGGACTGAGGCGCTTCGGTGCGTACAGGTTGGGGTTGTTCGTCAGCGTTCCCGAGGTGGCGAGGGTGTCCGCCTTCGGGGTGCTGGCGGCGGCCTGGAATGGCGTGCCGTCGGTGTTCGCCGCGTTCGGGTAGGTGCCGAAGTAGTGGTCGAAGGAGACGTTCTCGTCGAAGATCACGACGAGGTGCTTGATCGGGGTGGTGGTCTGGTTGGAGTGGTCGCCGTGCTGGCCGCCGGTGGAGGCGACGGCGGGCGCGCCCGCGCGGACGCCGGCGCCCGCGTGGGCGCCCGCGCCGGCGAGCGCGACACCGGCCAGAGCGACCGGGGAGCGGCGCAGACGAGAGGGTCTGAACACGATTCCTTCTTCCTTTTCTTCACTTCCCCGGCACGGGCGTGACGGGATGCCTCCGCTGGACGGGCCTGCTCAGGCGAGCATGGTGCGGCCGAGCCAGTCGGAGGAGTCGCGGGCTCCGGGGAGCGCGAAGTAGTACCCGCCGCCGAACGGCTGGAAGTAGTCGGTCAGCGGCTCACCCGCCAGGCGCTTCTGGACGGCGACGAACTGGCGGTCGAGGTCCTGGTTGAAGGCGACGAAGATCAGGCCCATGTCGAGGTTTCCGTTGACGTCGAGTCCGCCGTCGTAGTTGTATGCCCGGCGGAGCATGCGCTGCGGCTCGGTATCCTTCGTGCGGGGATTGGCGAGACGGATGTGCGCATCCAGCTGGATGACATCGCCGGTGGCGTCGTTCTCGAAGTGCGGGTCGTCGAACTCGGACGAGGCCGTCAGCGGCGCTCCGGAGTCGCGACGGCGTCCGATCATGTTCTCCTGCTCGTGCAGGTTCACGCGGTCCCAGAACTCGACCAGCATCCGGATGACGCGGACGACGTGGTAGCTCCCTCCGGCCACCCACGACGGCTCGGCTCCTCCCGCCGTCGCCCAGACCAGGCGCGCCATCTCCGCGGCGTCACGGGCGTCGGGGTTGCTGGTGCCGTCCTTGAACCCCATCAGGTTGCGCGGCGTGCCGCTGGGGCGCGGCGGCGAGACGAACCCGTCCTGCCGCCAGCGCACCTGCATGCCGCCCCGCGTCGCGCGCGCGATCTCCCGGACCGCGTGCGTGACCGCATCCCGGTCGTCGGCGCAGACCTGGAGCAGCAGGTCGCCGTCGCAGACGTCCCTGCGGAGGGCGTCGTCGGGGAACTCGTCCATGGTCCGCAGCCGCGCGGGCTTGGCGCGGGCCAGCCCGAAGCGGTCGTCGAACAGCGTGGCGCCGGCCGAGACGGTGACCGTCAGGGAGTCGGGCACCACCGTCGGGCCGAGGACGCCGGAGTCCCGGGGAGGAGCGGTGAGGCCGGAGTCGGGCGGTGTGCCGCCGGTGGTCAGGAAGCGCGCACGCTCGGTGACCGTCTTGAACAGGTCGCTGAGCTCGGCGCGGGAGGCGGCCGTCACGTCCAGCGCGACGAACGAGGCGGCGCGCTGCGGCGGCGTCAGGATGCCCTGCTGGTGCGGGCCGTGAAACGGGACAGCGGCGCGGGTCGCGGCATGGGGATGGCCGCCTGCTGCACCGAGACCGCCCGCTGCTGTGAGGGCCGCCGCCGCCGTCGCCACCGTCGCAGCGCTCGCCTGCAGGAAGCCGCGGCGTCCCATCCCGCTCATGAGTCCCTCCTCGGATCGCACAGCGCAGCCACCGGCGCCAGCAGTTCGGCGGCTCGGTCGAGGGCCGCATCCACTCGCTCGCGAGCCGGCCGATCGAGCCCGCTCAGCGAGGTCCAGCTGCCGTCGGCGGCGCGGTGGGACTCGACGAGCGCCTCCGCGTCCGAGAGTGCCCGCTGCGTCTCGGCGAGCCGGTCGTAGCGGCTCGTGAGCACCTCGTGCAGCGGCGCGAGTGCCGCCGCGGCTCCCGCGAGATTCGCGTCGACGGTCGCGAGCGACGTCCCCGACCCCGCGTCGTCGGCGCCGGTCAGGGTGTTCTGGATCGCGTCCTCCACGATCTCGTGCGCACGCAGCCCCACCTGGCCGGGATCGAGTTGCTCGCTGGCGAACGTCGTCACCAGCCGGTCCACCAGTCCGCCGAGGACGTGCGCCGACGCGGCGACCGCTTGTGCCGTCCCTCCCTGCCAGAGCTGCGACTCGACCAGGTGGAAGCCGGTCAGCCCGTGCCGCGGCAGCCCGTCGAGCCGATCGCCGACATCGCCGAAGGCGCTGTACGCACCGCCGAGCGTCTCGTACGTGGTGTGTGCGGTGAGCCAGTCACGCTTCGCGGCTGCTAGGTCGCCCTCCTCGGCGTCGGCGGCCACCGCGGCGACCTGGCGCTGGAGCTCCGGCAGGCGCGCGGCGACCCAGGCCGTGTAGGTCTTCGCGACCGGGATGAGGTCGTTCCGGGTCACCGGGACGACGCCCGGCGTCAGCTGCGCGCCCGGCGGAGCCTTCCCCACGGTGACGGTCGGACCGCGAACCGGGTCGGCGTCGGCCGGCAGGCAGACGAAGCGGTAGCGTCCGGCGCCCAGCGAGACCCGGGCGGTGGCGTGGGCGCCGGCTCCGACGCTCTCGAGGTCGAGGTACACGCGCGTGCCGCCGACGGACTCCAGGTAGACCTCGATGCCGTCCACCGTCGTGTTGGTCACGGTGAAGCTCTGGTCTCCCCCGTCGGCGCGGGATGCGCTCCCGCCCCATCCATGACCGCAGTCGTCCAGGCCCGCGGAGACGTCGAAGGCCGATGCGGCGGACCCGGCCGCCGATCCCGCTGTCGCCGCCACCGGCCGCAGCACCGCGGTCAGCACACCGGCCACGACCACCAGCGCTCCGATCGCCGCGAAGAGCGCGGCCAGCCGGGCGCGAGTCGACATCGGCGGATGCCTCCAGAGGGGGATGCGGGGGTCCGGGCGAGCGCCCGGCGTGAGCGATCCTAGAAGCGCGCCAGAGGCTGCGGAGGCGCCTTCACACGGAGTTCACCCGACGGACATCCGAGCGCCCCCGCACGGGGGACAGAGCTATCGTTCGGGACGCGAACAGGGGCCGGGCGCCCGCTCGCGCCCGGGCGCATGATGGAAGAGTCGGACGGGGACGGAAGGGGGACCGATGCGCGAGGCCCGCTGCCCGCAGTGCCGGAGCATCGCCCGGCTCGTGCGCAATCCCTACTACGGCGCCGGGCTCGCCGTGCACGCCGACCTGCTCGTGTGCGACGCCTGCGGCTACGCGGCGCTGGCCGAGGATGTCCCGGACGACGAGCTCCAGAAGGCGCCGCCGCCTCCCGGCCGCCTGCGCCGCTTCTTCCGCCGCCTCCTCCGACGCTGAGCGTCGCTCAGCGTCGCTGAGCGGCGCTCAGCGGCGCTCAGCGGATGCGCACGCGCCCCTGCTGCCACATCCGCGCAGCGGTGACCCGCGGGTTCGCCTGCTCGTCCGCATCCACGCCGAGGGCCGCATACAACCGGGCGAGGATCGTCTCGACCGCACGCACGCTCGTCCCGCGCTCGGCAGCGATCCGACGCGTGGATGCGCCTGACGCCACCAGCCGCAGTACTTCCGCCTGCGCGCGGGTGACCGTGCGCACATCCTCGTCGGGTTCCGCGACCCGGTGCTCGCCGCCGACGATGGCGGCGTCCACGGCGGCGACCAGGACCGCCACAACCTTCACCTGCGACTTCACCACGTACACGACGGACGGCGGGAGGGCGTCCTCGCCGACCGCGAGCTCGGGCGACAGGTGCGAGGTGAGCACGACGAGCCCGACCCAGGGGAGCTCGCGGTGGACGCGCCAGAGCAGCTCGGCGCCCGAGTCCCCGCCGCCGAAGTCGAGGTCCGTCACGATCGCGTTCGGTTCCACCTCGACGATGGTGGCCCAGGCGTCGGCGGCGCTCGTCGCCTGCGACGCCTCGATGCCGGTGGAGCGGAGGGCGGACGCGACCATCGACGCGGTGAAGATGTCGTCATCGGCCACCACCGCACGGAGCGTGCGGGTTCTCGCGGAGGTATCGGTCATCGTTCTGGGTCTGTCCCTTACGTTTCCGCCCGAGAGGTGGACGCCACGAGTTCTGCGACGGCGTCGAGGAACACGCTGAGGGGGATGGGCTTGGTCAGGTAGCCGATCCCGGTTCCTGCGAGGTCGACCGGTGGGGTCAGGGAGCCGCTCAGAACCAGTATCGGTCGGCGGCTGCCGTCGGTCCGGTGGCCCAGCAGGCCTAAGCATTCGCTGAGCGAACATTTCGGGAGGATCGCATCGAGCACGACAGCGTCCGGATCCGCCTGAGGTGCGAGCGCACGCGGGTCGTCCGTGGCGGTCGCCCGATACCCGCGGCTGCTCAGAGCCGCGGTCAATGTGGCCCGGATGAGCGGGTCGTCGTCGACGACGAGGATGTCCGCACCGGAGGTTTCGGCGACCATGGCGGCCAGTGTAGGCCGATCTCTGCCTACAATCCCCCCATGCCCTCGCAGCTCCGACCGCGCCCAGGCGCATGACGACGCCGTCCGAGGCGCTGCGCCGAGGCGGACTGGATGCCCTGTTCAACGGTCATCCGGACGGCGTCTGCGTCGTCGACATCTCCGGCACCTTCGTCGAGTGCAACAGTGCCCTGGCCGCGCTGACCGGCTACCCGCTGGAGGAGCTGGTCGGGATGACCTTCTCGCGGCTCCTGCATCCCGAGGCGGTCGATCACACCATGGCGCGATTCGGTGAGGCGCTCGCCGGGGAGAACCGCCGGTACGTCACGCGCATCGTGACGGCCAAGGGCCGCATCCGCTCGCTCGATGTGACGCTCATCCCGCTGCGCGGCGATGACGGCGAGGTGGTCGGCGTGCTCTCGATCGCGCGCGACATCGGCGACGTGGAGCGTGCCGCTGTGGCAGCGGCCGGCAACGAAGCGCTGGTGCGGATGGCCGCCCGGATCGCCGGATTCGCCGGCTGGGTCGTCGACGTCGAGACGGGTCAGATCGAGTGGAGCGAGGGCCTGTTCGGGCTGCTCGGGATGGAGCCGGGCCCGGTCCCGCTCGACGACGACGCCCTGGCGCTGTTCCTGCCCGAGGACCGGCGGGCCGTGCGGACCGCCTTCCAGCGGACGACGTTCCACGGCGCTCCGCTCGTTGTCCGGGCGACTATGGTGACCGCCGGGGGGCGCTCGTTGCACGTCCACATCGTCGGCGAGCCGGAGCTGAACGACAACGGCCAGGTGGCCCGGATCCACGGCGCGTTCCACGACGTGACCGCTTTAGTGCGCCATCGGGAGGAGCAGCGGGCGATGGCCCGGCTGCTGCGCGACTCCCTCGACCAGGTGCACGACGCGATCGGCTTCGTCGACCGGTCCTGGAGGTTCACGTTCGCGAACACGTGGGCGCTGCAGCTCGCGGGCATCGACGAGCAGCAGTTGCGCGCCCGTTCCCTGTGGGAGATGTTCCCCACCGCTCTCGGCAGCGCCTACGAGGGCATCTACCGGGACGCGATGGAACGCGGCGTCGCCGGAAGCGCCCGCGCCTTCTCGCCCGAGTGGGGGCGGTGGTTCGAGGTGGACGCGCATCCCACCGAGGAGGGCATCGCGATCATCGTGCGCGATGTGACCGACGACCAGGAATCACGGCGCAAGCTCGACGAGTACACGCGTCGGGTGGCGTCGCAGGCGGCGCTCCTGGACGCAGCGCGCGATGCCATCCTCGTGCGGGACCTCGACGGCATCGTCCGCTACTGGAACCGCGGCGCCGAGACGATCTACGGCATCACGGCGGCGGATGCCGTCGGCCGCTCTGTGCGTGACCTCCTAGACGACCCGGCCGATTTCGACGCTGCCTCCGCCGCGCTGCTGCGTGACGGGTTCTGGGTGGGCGAGCTGCGGCAGCGGCGGGCGGACGGCTCGCAGCTCATCGCCGACTGCCGCTGGCAGCTCTCCCGCGCCGAGGACGGGGAGGTCACCGTCTTCGCCGTCAACTCCGACATCACCGAGCACCGGCGGCAGGAGGAGCAGCGCATCCGCACGCAGCGGATGGAGAGCCTCGGGACCCTCGCCGGCGGCATCGCGCACGACCTCAACAACGTGCTCACGCCCATCCTCATGTCGGTGCAGCTGCTCCGCCAGGACGAGCCGGACGCACGGCGCCGCGACATGCTGGACGCTCTGGATGCTGCGGCGCAGCGCGGTGCGGCGATGATCCGCCAGGTGCTGTCGTTCGCCCGCGGGTCGGAGGGACGGAGGGAGCCGGTCGACCTGGTGGCGCTGCTGCAGGAGGTCGGCCGGTTCTGCCGGGAGACTCTTCCGAAGTCGATCGACGTCCGGCTGGACATCCCCGACCGGCTGCCCGCGGTGGCGGGGGACGACACCGAGCTCTTCCAGGTGCTGGTGAACCTGATCACGAATGCGCGCGACGCGATGCCCGAGGGCGGGGTGCTGAGCGTCCGCGCAACGGAGGAGGGCGACGGCGTCCGGCTGGAGGTCCGCGACTCCGGATGCGGGATGGACGGGCCGACGGTGGGCCGCATCCTGGAGCCGTTCTTCACCACGAAGCAGACGGGCACCGGCCTCGGTCTGCCGACCTCGGCCGCCATCGTGAAGGCGCACGGCGGCGAGCTCGAGGTCGAGACCGCGCCGGGCGCGGGGACCGCGATCGGCTTCGCGCTGCCCGCCACGGCCGGGGATGCACCCGTGCGGCTGCGCGCCGGTGCGCCGGTTGCGGGGCGCGGGCGCGGTCGGAGGGTCCTCGTGGTGGGCGACGAGTCGGCCATCTGCGAGCTGGTCCGCCAGACGCTCGACCGCGACGGCTTCGTCACCGAGGTCGCCCACGGGCGGGATGCGCTCCGCCTGCTCACGGCCGATCGCCCCTTCGACGCCGTGATCACCGACATCATGATGCCGGGCGTGAGCGGAGACGAGATCGCTCGGCATGTCTCCACGGAGCAGCCGCAGGCGGCGATCGTGCTGATGAGCGGGCTGCTGCCCGGGCCGGCCGCTCGGGCGGCCGTCGAACGCGACGGAGCGCACTTCCTGCCGAAACCGTTCACGCCGACCGCCTTGCTGGCGACGCTGGACGCGGCGCTGCAGCGGCAACCGGACGCTGCGGCACTGCTGCGGGCGATTCTCGAGCCGGCCCTCCGGGAGGCTGCGGCGGCGCTTGCAGCGCTCGCGGCAGAGCGGGCGGAGCCAGGCGGCGAAGCCGTCGGCGAGCCCGGCGAGCCCGTCGCGCTCGCCGCGGCCGAGCGGGAGCGGCTGAGCACCCTCTTGACGACGGCAGCCGAGGCCGCGCAGCAGGCGCTCGGCGATCGGGCGAGCGAGCCGCGCATCCACCGGATCGTCGGTGCCGCTGCCTCTGCGGCCATGGCGCTGTCGTTCGGCGCCGAGGTCGTGCCGCTCTCGGAGGTGCGACGGCAGCTCGACGAGGGCCTGAGGATCCTGGCGGCGGGATCCTGGTCACCCGAAGACCAGGATCCCGCCGAATGGATGTCGCGCTGACGCCGCCGGGACCGGGGGGACGGGGGAGGCGGCGCGAGCACGCAACGCATCGATCATCCGCGCTGCGTCGTCGCACGTGCAATGCCCTTCACGGGCAGGTGTGCGTTCCGCGAACAAGAAAAGTAGCTGACGAGAGCGCTCTCCTATGCGAAGCTTCAGACATGAAGGAATCTCAGAGTGCGGAAGTGACGGAGCCGGCATCCGTCGGTGGGCCGGGCCGAGCCCCGGCTGGGATGCCTATCACGATCCGTTTGGGCGAGCGGGAGTACGCCGCCCTGGTCCGGATCGCGCGAGCGCGCGACACCACAGCGGCAACCCTGGTGGAGCAGCTGGTCCTGCATGCCCTCGGCAAGGCGAGCATTCCGCCGCCGGCCGATTCGCATCCCGCACGGCGCCATACCACCTACGAAGAGGCGACCGCGGGGTTCCGCCGGGATTCGCCCCGATTGACTCCCGAGCTGTAACCGAGCACCGTCGCCTCACCCGTTTCACCGTTCTCACAGCGGGCGTACAGTCCGGGGCGTGATCCATCGACTGCTCGCCGTACGTGTGGCATCCGGGGCACTCGCGCTGCTCCTGGCCGCCGCCCTCGCCGGGTGCTCTGCGGACGCGAACGCGCGCGGGAGCCTCTCGCAATCCGCCACCACGGCGGCCTCCGCCTCGCGTGCCGCCGGCCTGCTCCTCGGCCAGAACGAGAGCGGCCGGATCCTCCCGACCGTCCTCGACACGGGGCTGTCCGATGCGGCCGACCGCCTGGCCGCACAGGCCCAGAACGTCGTGACCCTCACGGCGATCGGCGGCATCGGCGCCAGCCGGGCGCGCGTGCTCTCGGACATCCGGGCCGCTCAGGATGCGGTCGCCTCGGCCCAGGAGGCCTCCGCGGCGGGTCACGACTCCGGCCGCGCGCTGGAGCGGCAGCGCCAGGAGCTGGATCGCGTGGCGCAGCAGCTCGCGGCCAGCTCGAAGCGGCTGGAACAGCAGTGAAGGGCATTTTCGCTGTCGCCCTCGGAGTCCTGACGGCGATCGGCGGCTTCGTCGACATCGGGGACCTGGTCACGAGCAGCCTCGTCGGGTCGCGGTTCGGGCTCACCCTCGGCTGGGTGCTGATCGTCGGCGCGGTGGGCATCTGCCTGTTCGCCCAGATGTCGGGCCGGGTCGCCGCCGTCAGCGGGCGGGCCACCTTCGAGATCATCCGTGAGCGGCTCGGCGCCCGGATGGCCCTCGCCAACCTGTCGGCCTCGTTCCTCATCAACCTGCTCACCCTCGCGGCGGAGGTCGGCGGCATCGCGCTCTCCCTGCAGCTCGCCTCCAGCATCGAGCCGGCACTGTGGTTCCCGGTCGCCGCGATCGCGCTCTGGATCGTGATCTGGCGGGTGAAGTTCTCGATCCTCGAGAACGTGACCGGCCTGCTAGGTCTCGCCCTCCTCGTCTTCGCCGTCACCGTCTTCTTCCTCCACCCCGACTGGTCGGCGCTCGGCTCCCAATTCCTCCTCCAGCCGTCGCCGCACTCCAACGAGGCTCCCGCGACGTACTGGTACTACGCGATCGGACTCTTCGGGTCCTCGATGACCCCCTACGAGGTCTTCTTCTACTCCTCGGGAGCCATCGAGGAGAAGTGGACGCCGAAGGACCTCAAGCAGTCGCGCCTGAACGTCCTCGTCGGCTTCCCGCTCGGCGCCATCCTGTCGCTGTCGATCGTCGCGTGCTCAGCGATCGTCCTTCTCCCGAAAGGCATCGGGGTTGCGTCGCTGTTCGAGACGGCGCTCCCGGTGGCGCAGGCGTTCGGGAAGATCGGCCTGATCATCGCGATCCTCGGGTTCGTCGCCGTGACCTTCGGGGCGGCACTGGAGGTCACCCTCTCCAGCGGATACGCGCTCTCGCAGTTCTTCGGATGGCCGTGGGGCAAGTTCCGGCGCCCGGCCGCAGCCTCGCGGTTCCATGTCGTGATGATCCTCTCGCTCCTCGCGGCGATCGGGATCCTGTTCACCGGCGTCGATCCGGTGCAGCTCACCGAGTTCTCCGTGGTCTTCTCGGCGATCGCGCTGCCCCTGACGTACCTTCCGATCCTCATCGTCGCCAACGACCCCGGGTACATGGGCGACCAAGTGAACGGGAAGGTGACCAACTTCTTCGGGCTGGTCTTCCTGGGCATCGTGCTGCTCGCGTCGATCGCTGCCATTCCTCTGATGATCATCTCGGGAGCAGGAGCATGAGAAACGATCGCGAACTTCCCGCACCGCCGCCGGTCGCCGGCCGGGTCCTCGACGCCGACCTGGAACTGCTCGACCGGCAGATCCTCGACCCGGACGGCGTCCCGATCAGCGCCGTCGACGATCTGGAGTTGAGCACGCCGGCCGATCTCGCTCGGCTGGATCCCCAGCATCCACCCGTGGTCCAGGCCCTCCTGACCGGGCCCATCCTGATGACGCGCATCTTCGGGGGCCGGCTTCCCGAATCGCGATTCATCCGCATCCCCTGGAGCATCGTCACGCGGGTGGGCACCGTCGTGAGCGTCGGTGCCGCCGCGGACTCGCTCGACGCCAGCTGGACGGAGCGGTGGATGCGCGACCACGTCATCAGCCGCATCCCGGGAGGTCGCCATGATCCTGAGTGACCTGCTGGGCAGTCCGGTCCTCACCGCCGACGGCGAGCGGGTGGGCCAGGTGGTGGATGCGCGCCTCGCGCTCGACGGGCCGCCGGACGGATTCATGGTGAGAACTCGGGTGTACGGACTGGTGGTCAGCCCGCATGCGCACCGGTCGTTCGCGGGCTACGAGCGGACGGGGGTGGACGCCCCGGCGCTGATCGCCCGCTTCCTGAGCTGGCGGGCGCGCGGGTCGGTGCTCGTCCTGTGGACCGACCTGGCATCGTTCACCGACGATGTCGTGCGGCTGCGTCCCGGAGCCCGGCTGTACTCCCCTCGGCTGGAGCATTCCGGCCCCTGACGAGCGGTTTTGTCAAGGACTGACGGCTTCGGGGAGTCGTTGGTTAGGTACGGGACAGGAACCTCATGAGTTCACCGAAGGGGGTCACCATGACGACCGTCAACCCGTCCGACCGGAGGTTCGCCGATCGCGACGACCATCGTTACGGCGCCACGGCGTCGCAGAAGGCGTCGCTCATCGCGGGGATCGTCTTCCTCGTCGTGGGCATCGCCGGCTTCATTCCCGGGCTGACGACGGACTACGGCGATCTGAGGTTCGCCGGGAACGACTCGATGGCCATGCTGCTCGGGATCTTCCAGGTCTCGGTGCTGCACAACATCGTCCACCTGCTGTACGGCGTCGCCGGTCTCGCCTTCGCGGCATCCCGCCTGGGATCGCGCGACTATCTGGTGATCGGCGGAATCGTCTACGCGGTGCTCTGGGTGTACGGCCTCTTCTTCGGCGGCGACCACCCTGCCGACTTCGTGCCGCTCAACAGCGCTGACAACTGGCTGCACCTGATCCTCGCGGTCGTCATGATCGGGCTCGGAATCTTCCTCAGCCCGCGCGGTGCGGGCGTCGACCGGCCCGCGCGGTGACCGTCGACGCGACCACCACAAGAGAAGGAGCGGAGATGTCCGACCAGAAGAACACCGAAGGCGATCGCGAAAAGGAGAACGAGGAGGCGAAGGAGCAGATCATCGACAAGCCGTCGCAGGCGGAAGGCGACGAAGGCGACAGCGACCAGGGCTAAGGTTCGTGCATGACGACGGAGTTGCTCGCGGAGGTGCGGCGGTGAGTGAGAAGGCGGATGCCGCCCCCGATGACGGCCGGGATGAGACCCCGACCGAGAGGGCGGACCGCAACTGGCAGGAGCTGCTGCAGGAGTTCCGCGTCTTCCAGACCGGCACCCAGATCCTCGCGGCCTTCCTCCTGTCGCTGCCGTTCCAGCAGCGCTTCGCCCGGCTGCCCGCCTTCGACGTGGGGGTCTACCTCGTCCTGGTGTTCCTCGCGGTGATGATCACGCTGCTGGCCCTCGCCCCGGTGAGCCTGCACCGTCTGCTGTTCCGTCAGCGCGCGAAGGCCGAGCTCGTGGGCCTCGGAAGCAAGATCCTCATCGTGTGCCTTGCGGCGGCATCCCTGCTCTTCACCGGAATCGTGCTGTTCATCGTCGACTTCCTGCTGCACCCTCCCGCGGGGATCATCGCGGCGACCTGCGTCTTCGTGGTGCTGCTCGTCATCTGGGTCGTGCTGCCGCTGGTGGTCCGCGCGCAGCGCCATGGGCACGCGCGGGGTCGCTGAGGCCCCAGGCCACTGCGGTGCGCGAGAATTGCCGGACACGTTGCGCACCCGGAGGAGGAGTCCATGGAACCATCCGAACTCGACGAATGGGCGGCCGCCGCGGCCTCCGCGGTGGATGCGAGCATCCAGCCGGGTGACGTCGCCGCCATTCTCGACCTGGCCCGGGATGCGGCCCACGGTGTCGCCCGTCCGGCCGCCCCGCTCACGACCTTCATCGCCGGGATCGCCGTCGGGCAGGGCAGGCCCCTTACGGCCGTGATCGCCGCGCTCAACGCTGCGATCGCCGAGCGCTCTGCCCCCTGACCCGGCGCCCTCCGCCGCTCCCTCCGCCTCTCGCTCCGCTCTCCCTCCCCCTCCGCCTTCGCCGAAGTGCTCGACGTTGCATCCGACACGCCGAGCGGCCCTGCAACTACGAGCACCTCGGCAGAGGGGTGGGCCCGCCCGGCCTTGTCAGGGAGCGGACTCACCGGGCTCGGCGTCGCTCGGCGTGCCGCTGCGCTCCACCGTGGGCGCCACCCCGTAGGCGCTGCGATAGCGGCGCGTGAAGCGATCGAGGTCGGCGAAGCCCCAGCGGGCCGCGAGGTCCGTCAGATCGGTGGATGCGGGGTCCGACACGAGCAGGTCGGCGTGCGCGGCGGAGAGGCGGACCCGCTGCAGGTACCCCTGTGCCGTCGTGCCGCTGTGGGTGCGGAACGCCGTATTCAGCTGAGCGAGGGTCACTCCCGCCGAGCCGGCGATGTCGGCGACGGTGATCGGGAGCGAGGCGTAGTCCTCGATGAAGGTCGCGGCACGGCGGAACTTCCTCCGTTTCCCCGCGGTCGTCAGGGTCCGCTCACGAGGGTCCGTGCTCACCGGGAAGGACTGGAGGACGGCCATCGACAGGCTGTGGAAGAGGCTCGCGCGCACCAGGGGATGCCGGAACGTGCCGGCCTCCATGTATTCGGCCGCAGCGGTGGATGCGGTGAGCACGAACTCCGCATGGCGCGGGGTGATCGTCTGCGCGGAGTCGAACACGAGGTTCAGGTCCTCGTCGCCGGAGGTGGTTCGCGCGACATCCTGCAGCATCCCGGGTGGGAGGAAGATGCTCACGGCCTCACTGCCCTCCGCGTAGCAGGCGAAGTCGTGCCCCGGGCGGATCAGGAACGGCGACCCCGCTGCGTCGCCGCGCTCGCCGTCGATCTCCCAGCGGTAGTCGCCGCCGGTCACGCTCACGACGACGAGGTCCTCGAACTCGCCGGAGGCCTCCCACCTCCCGCCGATGGCGTACCGGGCCACCGAGAACGCGGCGTCGGTGGCCTGGTCGACCGCGAACGAGAAGCCGGCGCCGGGCTCCGACGCGACCGCGAAACGCCCGCCGGCGGCCGCGAGCAGGGCGTCGGCCTCGGCGGGATCGAAGGTGTGGCTGTGCTGCCGTGTGAAGTCAGCGGCCACGTCACTCCGTATGTCCGAGCACCCCCACGGGGATGCCGAAGGACAGCGCGATGCAGATGACGCCGCCGAAGAAGACGACGCCCTCCCAGGCCGGAAGGGTCGAAGCGAGTCCCAGCAGGAAGAGCCCGAACAGGAACAGGATGAAGCACCCGATGAACGCGAGCACGTCGCTCATGGCTAGCCCTTCTTTCGTGCGGCCGCGGTCTCGCGACGGTTGGCCCGCTTGATCTCGTCGACCAGTTCGTCCTTGGACATGCGGGTGCGGCCGGAGATGTCGAGCCGCTTGGCGACGTCGAGCAGGTGCGCCTTGGAGGCGTTGGCGTCGACACCCTCCTCCGTCTCGGCGCGAGTGTTCCGGCCGCCCGCGGCCTTGCGGTCCGATGGGCCGTTCTCGGCCTTGCGCTCCCAGTGGTCGCCGACCTTCTCGTACTCGTGCTTGAGCGCGGCGAACGCCGTCCGGTGGGCGCGTTCGCCCTCGCCGTACTCCTTCACGGCGGAGTCGTGCGCCTTCGACCAGAGCGCTTGCGCGTGCTTCTCCGAGCGCTCGAGGGTGGAGGGCAGCTCCTCTGATGCTGGCATGATCCTGTGCTACTCCTTCCGCAGCTCCCGGGTCTAGTACTCGTCCACAGTTCTGCTTCTCCACAGTTACGCTCCTCGCCTCCGTTTTCAAGGAGTGGCGCGGATGCGCGAGTACGTTCGAGGAGTGACCCGTCGCCGCCCGTCCCCGCCGCCGCCGAGCGCGGTCGTGACCGTGGACACTGGCGCGGACACCGGCGTGGACGCCGGCGCGGGCGGCAGCGCGGGCGCCGGAGCGGATGCGGCGGCGATGGACGCGGCGGCCTCCGTCGCCAGCGGCCGGGTGTTCGTCCTCGTGCACGGCATCGGCGTCAGCTCGCGGTACTTCGAGCGGCTGGTGCCGGCGCTGTCCGAGGAGGGGAGGGTCTTCGCCGTCGACCTTCCCGGCTTCGGAAGGGCCACGGGGCGGCGGCCCGCGCATCCCCTCTCCATCGACGATTTCGCCGACACGGTTGCGGAGGCGATGGACCGTGCCGGCCTCGCGGAAGCCGTGGTGGTGGGGCACTCCATGGGCACCCAGGTCGCGGTGTCCCTCGCGGTGCGCCGGTCGGACCTGGTGCGTGGTCTGGCCCTGCTCGGGCCGGTGACGGATCCGTCGGATCGCAACGCGCTGAAATCCGGGATGCTGCTGGGCGTCGACACCCTGCGGGAGAGCCCGCGCGGCAATCTGCTCGTCGCCGCCGACTACTTGCGCTGCGGACCGCGCTGGTACCTGGCGACCCTCCCGGCGATGCTGGAGTACCCCATCGAGCGGGAGCTCGAGGTCGTCCGGGTTCCGACGCTGGTCGTGCGCGGCGCCCGGGACCCGATCGCCCGCACCGACTGGGTCGCCGAGCTCGCCCGCCGCTCCGGCGGCCGCGCGGTCACGGTGCCGTCGGTCGCTCACCTGGTCATGCACGGCGCGCCGTGGCGCACCGCCGCCCTCATCGCACAGGTCGCCGAGGTCGCAGCGTGAGGCGCACTCTGCTGCGGCGGGCGTCCGTCCTCCTCCTCGACTACCTCTATGCCGGCAGGTACCAGCTGCGGGCCGCCTTCGATCGGAGCATGCCCGACGCCATGGTGGCCGGCGCCGGCGACCGCGCACCGGTGGTGGTGCTGCCGGGGATCTTCGAGACCTGGCGATTCCTGCGGCCGCTGAGCGAGCACATCCACGCCGCCGGCCACCCGGTGCATGTCGTCACGGGCCTCGAGCGCAACCGGATGTCCGTCCCCGAGGCCGCCGCGCGGGTCGGTCGCCACCTGGAGGAGCACGACCTCACCGACGTCGTGATCGTTGCCCACAGCAAAGGCGGCCTCGTCGCCAAGTACCTGATGGGGATGCCGGACGCAGGTCACCGGATCCGCGCGGTCGTCGCCGTCGGCACGCCGTTCGCCGGGTCGGCACTGGCGCGGTTCATCCCGCTGCCGAGCGTGCGGGCGCTCACGCCGAGCGCGCCCGAGGTGCGACGGCTCGCCCTCAGCCAGGCGGCCAATGCGCGGATCGTCTCGGTCTGGGGCTGGTTCGACCCGCACGTCCCGGGCGGAAGCCGCCTCGAGGGCGCCAGGAACATCGAACTGGAGGTGGGCGGCCACTTCCGCATCCTCGCCCGCCCGGAGCTGCTGTCGATCGTCGACGGGGTGCTCGCGGGCGGCCGCTGACCCCTGTCGTCAGGATGCGGGGCGCACCACGACGCAGCAGTGCGGTTCCGGGGGGACCAGCTCCGCTCGTTCCGGGTCGTCGTCGTGCCCGGCGAGGACACCGCGCAGCAGTGCGTGGTTCACGCTGCAGACCACGTCGGCGTGCCGCTGCGCGAGGTGGTGGAACGGGCAGTTGCGGAGGACGACGTCCTCGTTCTCCGCCACGGCCGGCTCGTAGCCGCGGTCGCGGAGGTCGTCGAGCAGATCCGTCTCGGGCCGTGCACTGCGGCGGCCCTCGGCTTCCGCCGCAGTGAGCAGGGCATCGCGGAGGTGGCCGGTGGAGTCCGCCGCGACAGCGTCGGTCAGGAGATGCGCGAGCAACCGGTAGTCGCGTTCGGGGACGGACACGCTCGTCTCGGCCCGGCTGCGGACGTATCGCTTGGCGGGTCGTCCCGCTCCCGGCCCCGTGCGGCCGTCCTCGCGGGCGTAGCTCGTCTCCAGCAGTCCCGCCTCGGCGAGGCGATCGAGGTGGTAGGCGGCGAGGCTCCGGCTCATGCCGGTGGCCGTGGCGGCCTCTTCCCTGCCCACCGGCAGGTCCCGCGAGCCGACGTACTCGTAGAGCCGGCGCCGCGCGGGATCGGAGAGGGCGCCGATGCCCTCCAGTGCGCTTTCGCGGCTCCGCTCATCCATACCGCGATTCTATCAATAATGCATCTTGACAAAAAGGGTTACATCGTCGCAGGCTGGAGAAAAGCCGACAGGGAGGCTCACCATGAACGGCGCTGTGCACGCGGTGGAGATGGCGGAGCGCGACGAACGTGCGAAGCAGCCCGAGCGCCCGGAGCTGCATGCCGTCACCTCGCCCGGGCGGATCGACGCGGTAGCGGCGGAGGCCGCCGCCGCCCAGTTCCTGACCGCCCTCGGGGTCCCCATCGAATCCGAGCACCTGCACGCGACGCCCGGCCGGATGGCGCGGGCCTGGGCCGAGATGCTCACGCCGCGGCCCTTCGAGATGACGACCTTCCCCAACGACGAGGGGTACGACGAGCTGGTGGTCGCCCGCGACATCCCCGTGCGCTCCCTCTGCGAGCACCATCTGCTGCCGTTCACCGGCCGGGCCTGGGTGGCCTACCTGCCCGGCGACCGCATCCTCGGCCTGTCCAAGCTCGCCCGTGTGGTCGAACTCTTCGCGTGTCGTCCGCAGACCCAGGAGCGGCTGACCAAGCAGGTGGCCGACTGGCTGCAGGACCAGCTGCAGCCTCGTGCCGTCGGTGTGGTCATCGCCGCGGAGCACTCGTGCATGACCCTGAGGGGCGCCAACGCGGTCGGATCGAGCACCGTCACCTCCACGCTGCTCGGCAGCCTGCGCGACGACCCCCGGTCGCGCGCCGAATTCCTGGCCGTCACCGGTATCGCGTCGTGAGCTTCGCGGCGATCATGGAATGGTCGCCGCCTGCATCACCGAGAAGGGAGCACCGATCATGTCCGATCCGCTGTCCGCACTGGCCGACGCCGGAGTCTCCATCTGGCTCGACGATCTGAGTAGGGAGATGCTCCGCTCGGGCCGCCTCGCCTCCCTCGTCGAGAATCGCTACGTCACCGGGGTCACCACCAATCCGACGATCTTCGCCGCCGCCATCGGAAAGCGGGAGACGTACGAGACGCAGCTCCAGGACCTCGCCGCACGCGGCGCAGAGGTCGGCGAAGCGCTGCGCGAACTGACCACCCACGACGTCAGGGAGGCGTGCGACGTCCTCCGGCCCTGCTACGACGCGACGGGCGGCGTCGATGGACGCGTCTCCATCGAGGTGGATGCGCGGCTCGCCCACGACGCGGCCGGAATGATCGCCGAGGCGCGCTCGCTCTGGTGGAGCGTCGACCGGCCGAACCTCTTCATCAAGATCCCGGCAACGCTCGAAGGCCTTCCGGCGATCACCGCCTGCCTCGCCGAGGGCATCAGCATCAACGTGACGCTCATCTTCTCGCTGGCCCGCTACGGCCAGGTGATGGATGCGTTCCTCGAGGGCATGCGCCAGGCCGTGCGCAACGGCCACGATCCGTCCCGGATGGCGTCGGTCGCCTCGTTCTTCGTGTCACGTGTGGACACCGAAGTCGACAAGCGGCTCGACGCCATCGGCACCCCGGAGGCCGACCGCCTCCGCGGCCGGGCCGCCGTCGCGAACGCGCGGCTCGCGTTCCAGGCGTTCGAGGAGGTGCTCGCCGGCGACGCCTGGCGGGAGCTCTCGGCAGCCGGTGTCCGTCCGCAGCGCCCGCTGTGGGCATCCACCTCGACGAAGAACCCCGACTATCCCGACACCCGCTACGTCGTCGAGCTCGTCACCCGCGGTGTGGTGAACACGATGACCGAGTCCACTCTGGATGCGGTCGCCGACCACGGCGTCATCCCGGCGGACTCTGTGCGCGACGGCTACGAGGAGGCCCGGGCCGTTCTCGACGACCTCGCCGCGGTCGGAGTCGACTACGACGACGTGGTGGCCGTGCTCGAGGACGAGGGGATCGCGAAGTTCGCCGACTCGTGGAGCACCCTCTCCGACGAGCTGGAGGGCGCCCTCCGGCCCCGGTGAGCCGGGGGCGGCTGGGTCCCGACGTCGGCGAGCCACGCCCGCCGGCCTGGCGGCCCTCACCGACGTCAGTCCTCGGTGAGCGCCTCCTTCGCGGCCTTCGGCAGCTTCCGCACTTTCGCGCGGCGCCGGCGGCGGTCGGGGATCATCGAGCGCATCTCCTCCAGCCGCCCGAAGCAGAGCAGGCGGTCGCCCGACTCCAGCACGACTCCGCTGCGTGGGTTCGGGATGACGGACGCTCCGCGGTGCAGCGTGAGCACCGTGATGTCGCGCTCCCACAGTCCCGAGTCGCGCAGCGACTTGCCGACGACGTCCGCATTGGAGTGGACCACGAGCTCCGCCACTCCGTAACCGGTGGAGACACTGAGCCGCTGCCGCACGTCGATTTCGGGGAACCCGACCTGGTTGTCGATGAAGTCGATGATGGCGCCCGCCACATCCAATCCGGTCGCCCGCTCGATTCCTTCGAGTCCCGGCGAGGAGTTGACCTCCATCACCAGCGGACCGTCCTTGCCCTCGAGCATGTCCACGCCCGCCACGCGGAGGCCCATGATCTGCGCCGACCGGACCGCCGCCTCCTCGAACTCGGGAGTCAGCTCCACCTTCTCGACTGTGCCGCCGCGGTGCACGTTCGAGCGGAACTCGTCGCCGCTGGCCACCCTCCGCATCGCCGCCACCACACGGTCGCCGACCACGAGCGCGCGGATGTCGCGGCCGCGGCTCTCCGCCACGAAGCTCTGGATGAGGACGTTCTGCTTCGTCGAGTGCAACGTCTCGATGATGGACTCGGCGATCTTCGCCTCCGGCGCGAGGATCACGCCGATCCCCTGCGTCCCCTCCAGCAGCTTGATGACGACCGGGGCGCCGCCGACGCGCTCGATCGCCATGCGCACGTCGGCCCGGCTGTTCACGAAGGCCGTGCGCGGCATCCCGATGTTGTGCCGGGAGAGGATCTGCGTTGCCCGCAGCTTGTCGCGCGAGTTCGTGATCCCGTTCGCGGTGTTCGGCGTGTAGACGTCCATCTGCTCGAACTGCCGCACCACCGCCGTGCCGTAGTAGGTGATCGAGTTGCCGATGCGCGGGAGGATGGCGTCGTAGTCGGAGAGCAGGCGCCCGCGGTACTGCAGGTCCGGCTCGTCGCCGGAGAGGTCGATCGCGAACCGCAGCGTGTTGAGCACCTTGACCGTGTGACCGCGGGACTCGGCAGCCGATCGCAGCCGCTGCGTCGAGTACGCGTGCGGGGCGCGCGAGAGGATGGCGAGTTTCACGGGGGTGCTCCTGCGAAGATGGGGGAATGGCCGACCTCCATCCAACCACCGAGACGGCCGGCGCCGACACGGAAAATGCCGATCCGCTCGGCGCCCGCACGGTCGGCTGGCGTGAGTGGGTGAGCCTTCCCGGCATCGGCGTGCCGTGGATCAAGGTGAAGGTGGACACCGGGGCCCGCAGCTCCTCCCTCCACGCCTTCGACATCGAGGAGCTTCCCGGCGACCGCGTGCGTTTCCGGGTGCAGCCGTGGCAGGACTCCGATCGGGATGCGGTGACAGCGGAGTGCGACGTGCACGACCGCCGCGTGGTGCGCAGCTCCTCCGGACACACGGAGGAGCGCATCGTCGTGCTGCTCGACCTCGTGCTGGGCGGCCGGCCGGTGCGCGCCGAGACCACCCTGACGAACCGGGATCAGATGGGGTTCCGGATGCTCGTCGGCCGGGAGGCGCTGCGCCAGGGATTCCTGGTCGACCCGGCGCGCTCCTTCCTCGGGGGCCGCGCGCCGCGCGAGATCCGCCGCCGCAACCGCGGCAGCGAGCTCGGCTGAGCCAGCGCCCCGCCCTCGTCCCGCCCTCGTCCCTTCCTCGTCCCCGCTCTCGCCCACGCACCCACCCCACCGGCGCCGTCCGTGCGGTGGGAACGGAGGTGTTTCTGGGTCATTCCGCTCCGCAAGTCCTCCCTTTTCCGTCGAAACGCCGGTCCTAGGCCCGTTCCTCCTCCGTTTCCGACTGCCGCGACGGGGTGTCGGAAATGGAGGAGAAGTGCACGGGACTCGCCGGCTGGGCCGCGAAAGGGAGGCGTTCCGTCTCCTGATTCGCCGATAAACCTCCGTTTGCAACACCAAGAGACCGGAACCGGCCGGGAGAGACGGGAGGGACGGATGAGGGAGCGACGGGAGGGAGGGAACCGGTCGGGAGTGACGGGAGGCGGCCGCGCGTCAGGTGAGGCCAAGCTCGCGCCGCCAGTGGGCCAGGAACTCGGCGCCCGCGTCGTCGTGGATGGCGTCGCCGATCGTGATCACCTCGTAGGGGCGATCGAGCAGGCCATCGGCGGGGCGCACATCCACGTGGGCGACCTCGTAGCCGGCGCCGTGGACGAAGTCGGCCATCTTGTAGTCGCTGCGCGAGTCGCCGACCGACCGCCACCGGCGCGGGAGCGGACCGCGGGCGGCGAAGTAGTCGAAGGCGCGTTGCGCGCCGCGGTCCTTGTCGAGCAGCACCGACTCGATGTCCGTGGAGATGATCGTCGGGTCGATCCGGTACGGCACCTGTCCGCCCCGGTCGGGGACGGTGCGCTCGCCGTAGCGCAGACCGACGCCGAGGCCGGTCAGGATGTCGAACGCCGCATCCTCGAACCCGGACTGCGCCTCGGTGTAGGTCTCCGCATCCACATCGGTCCGCTGCTCGACCGAGATCATCGCGCGCTTCGTCTCGTCGAAGAACATGGTGTCGGCGAAGCGGTCGCGGACGAGCTGCCGGATGGCGTCGACGGCTTCCGGGGTGAAGGCGACCGTCTCATCCACCGTCACCTCGCCCATCCCATCGCCGGTGATGGGCGCCCAGGCACCGCCCTTCTCGAACACGCCGAACATGCGCGCGCCGTGCTGGTCGAGGGCGTCACCGAGTCCGGCGTCGCGGAGGGGAGCGACCACCTGGTTGCGGATGAAGTCGCCCGACCGCCCCGTGATGAACGCGATCGGGACGCCTGCCGCCGCAATGGCGACCAGGTCCGTGACGATGCTGCGGATGGCGATGGTTCGGGTGACGGGACTCGCGAGGGGTCCGTCCACATCGAAGAGGAGACCGAGATTGTGCACAGTCCATTCTGGCGGCTCGGCCGAGCGGCTCCGACTGCGCCACGGCTCCGACTGCGACACAATGGACCCATGTCCCAGCCCGTTCCCGCAGCCGCTCCGCTGTGGGATCCGGACGGGCCGAGCACCGTGGCGCTGGGTGACAATCTCGACGTACTCGCCGGGCTGCCGGACGCATCGTTCCGGCTGATCTATCTCGACCCGCCGTTCAACACCGGCAGGCCGCAGGCACGGCAGACGTTGACGTCGGTCCGCTCCGCGGGCGGCGCCGGCAGCGTGATCGGCTTCAAGGGCCGCAGCTACGAGCGCATCAAGGGTGATCTGCTCAGCTACGACGACCGCTTCGAGGACTACTGGGGGTTCCTCGAGCCTCGTCTCATCGAGGCGTGGCGCGTGCTGGCCGCCGACGGGACGCTGTACCTCCATCTCGACTATCGCGAGGCGCACTACGCCAAGGTGCTGCTGGATGCGCTGTTCGGCCGCGAGTCGTTCCTCAACGAGATCATCTGGGCGTACGACTACGGGGCCAAGCCGAAGAACCGCTGGCCGGCGAAGCACGACACGATCCTCGTCTACGTCAAGGACCCGGCGGCGTACCTGTTCGACTCCACCGCCGTCGAACGCGAGCCCTACATGGCGCCAGGCCTCGTCACGCCCGAGAAGGCGCAGCTGGGCAAGCTCCCGACGGACGTCTGGTGGCACACCATCGTGTCGCCGACCGGCCGCGAGAAGACCGGCTACCCCACCCAGAAGCCGGAGGGTGTGATCCGCCGCATCGTGCAGGCGTCGAGCCGCGAGGGGGACTGGGTGCTCGACTTCTTCGCGGGCAGCGGGACGACGGGAGCGGTCGCAGCGGGCCTGGGCCGGCGCTTCCTGCTGGTCGACAGCAACCCCGAAGCGGTGGTCGTGATGCGGGCGCGGCTGGCGGCCTGCGAGCCCGCGGTCCGGTTCGTCGGCTGACCCGACCAGGCCCGACGGGGACACCGGGAAGTCTCTTCGCGTTCGCTCGGCGTTCGTCGGGAAATCTCAGAGTCGCGTGTGGAAGGGTGGTTGCACCATGCGTTCGAGCCTCCGCCCTCTCCCCTTCCTCTGGGGTGCGCTCGTCTGCGCCGCGCTTTTCGTCGCGGTCTACTTCGTCTTCGTGCGGAGCTACATCGGCCAGGTGATCGACGAACGAGCCTTCGCCGGCGCGGACGCCTGGAAGGGCGGCGTGATCGAGTTCGCTCACGCCTTCCTCAACGCGCTGCCGGTGGCGTCCGTCATCATCGGGGCGATCGTCGCGCTGGTGATCGTGCTCGTCCGCCGCAACTGGCTGGTGTTCGCGGTCGCCGTCGGTGCTGCGATCGGCGCGAACGTGAGCACGCAGGTGCTGAAGTACACCATCCTCTCCCGGCCGGAGAAGGGAGTGGATGCGGGGCTCGCCAACTCGCTCCCGTCCGGGCACACGGCGGTCGCCGCCTCCGCCGCCCTCGTGGTGTTCCTGCTCGCCGCTCCGCGTTTCCGTCCGCTCGCCGCGGTCGTCGGGTCGATCTTCGCGATCGCCGCCGGCGCCTCCACCCTCGTGGAGCAGTGGCATCGTCCGAGCGACGTGGTCGCCGGGATGCTGGTCGTCGCCTTCTGGGGGTGCCTGGCGGGCCTGGTGCTGTCGGGGCTCCGGCTGCCCAGCGCCGAGCCGCCGGTGCGCACCGCGCTCTGGCCGCTGGTGTGGATCGGCGCGGTGTGCGCCGCGGGCTCCATCACCGCCCTGCTGGTCACGTACTTCTCGACCCAGTCCGGCACCGAGCACCTCTTCATCGCCTACGCGGGCGGTGTCGCGGCGATCGTGGCGACCGGCTTCGTGCTCGCTGCGCTCGGCAACCGGCTGTACCGCCGCCTCGCCTGAGCGCGGCGGTGCATCCCGATCATCGCGATCCGTCGCGGCCGACGGACCATCGCCGCCCCTCGCGGCCGATCGTCACAGCCAGGCGCGCACCGCCTCCGGCACCCTCCCGAACTTCGGATTGAGCCGTTCCACCATCGTCGTGAGCGAGAATCGCCGGGCGGCCGAGGGCCAGGCCACGACGACCACCGTCAGGAGGGCCATCAGCGGGTACTCCCAGATCAGCTGGTCCGCCGACCAGTACAGCGCCAGCGTCAGGGCCGAGACCAGTGCGGCCACGCGCGTGAAGGCTCCCAGGATGAAGGCCACGCCGAGTCCGGTCTCCAGCAGGGGGATCCCGATCCCGAAGAGCCAGGGTGCCTGCTCGAGCGTCGCATGGGCGAACGCGGTGAAGTAGCCGGGGACGCGCGAGTTGGAGTCGCCGGCATGGGCGACGAGCAGGATGTCCGCTGAGCCGAATCCCGCCTGGTACTTCACCAGCCCCTCGAGGAAGAGCCACATGACGCCGAGGGCGACCCTCGCCGCACCGACCAGGGCCGATGCGACGAGGGGCGGTGCCACGACCGGCGGTGCGACGCGAGGCGCCGGCGCGAGCTGCCCGGTCATGACAGGGTCGCTGCTCCGAAGACGGCCTTCGCCTTGTCGCAGTGGATGACGACGTCCGTGTACGACGACGAGTCGATGCCGCTCAGCGAGAAGGTCTGGTCGGCCTTGTCGAAGGCGACGGCCTTGATCTCCTTGCCCGCGCCGACAGCGGCCTCGTCGGTTCCGGAGGTCAGGTAGACGTGCAGGTCGGGGCCTTCATCCGAGGAGAAGCCCGAGAGCGTGAGGGTGCTGCCGCTGATCGAGACCGTGCCGGACACCTTCTTGCCGTTGAGCCCGGCGAACGTGCCCGTGCGGCTGTCCGACGAGGAGGACGAGGAGGACGACGGCGCGGACGACGACGAGGACGACGAGGGGCTGGAGCTCGTGCCGGCGTCTGCGCCTGCACTGCAGGCGGTGAGGCCGGCGGCGAGGGCCAGAGCGGCGGCTGCGAGGGTGATCTTCTTGCGCATGGGGAAGGTGCTCCTTGTTCGTTTCGCTGGGCGTTCTGCCGGCAGCGGAACGAACGTAACAACCGGGAGAGCCACAGGGATCAGTCATTTCAGATCTGTAAGAATTGCTGCGCAGTCCCCTGGCTGTGGACAAGACTCGGACCATGACCCCCGCTCACCCGTCGCACGTGATGGTCGTCGAAGACGACCGCACGGTCCTGACCGTGGTGCGCGATTACCTCCGCACAGCCGGATACGTCGTCTCCGGCTACACCGACGGAGTGAGCGGCCTCAGGGCCCTGCGCGAGCGGCTCCCGGACGTCCTCATCCTCGACCGGATGCTGCCCGGGATCAGCGGCGACGAGCTCTGCCGGGAGGCCCGCGTGCTGGCCGCTCAGCTGCCGATCATCATGCTGACCGCCCTCGATCACGTCGACGACCGGATCGAGGGGCTGGAGCACGGCGCCGACGACTACCTCCCCAAGCCCTTCGCCCTGCGCGAGCTCGTGCTCCGCGTGAACGGGATGGTGCGGCGCACCGCGGCTGCGGGCCCGCCGGAGGCGTTCTCGGCCGGCCCGTTCCGTGTCGATCCGGTTCGCCGGCTGGTCTGGGCGTCGGGCAGCCCGGTCCTTCTCACGGGGCGCGAGTACGAGCTTCTCGTGTTCTTCCTCGAGAACGCGGACCGGGTCGTCACCCGCGACGAGGTGCTGCGGGAAGTGTGGGGCTGGAACCGGGGCGATCCCTCGACCGTCACCGTGCACATCCGCCGGCTCCGCGAGAAGATCGAGCCGGAACCCCACGACCCGCGCACCCTGCTCACGGTCTGGGGCCAGGGCTACCGGTTCGCGGTGAACGGCGACCCGGCATGAACGGAGCGTCGAGGTGAAGGACTCGGACCTCTGGATCATCCTCCTCACCACCCTCGGCTGCACCTCGGTCGTGTTCCTGGTGGCCGCCGTGGTGCTGCGCACCGCTCGCCGCGCATCCATCGGCTGGCGGATCGCCGTCATCGTGGCCGCCGCCATCGCATCCATCGCCGGATCGACCGTGGCCATTTCAGCCGGGATGTACATCTCGGCGCACGACGTCGAGGCCCTGTTCTGGATCGTGTCCGTCTCGAGCGTCTTCAGTCTCGTCGGCGCCTGGCTGGTGGCCCGCGGCGTGCGGCGGTCGATCGCGGGCCTGACCGAGTCGGCGAGGCGCATCGCCGACGGGGAGGTCGTCCTCCGGCGTTCGGGCGAGGCCAAGGAGCTCGCCGGGATGTCGGCACAGCTCGCCGATACCTCCGAGCGCTTGGCGGCGGCCCGGGCGGAGCTGGAGCGATTGGATGCTGCCCGCCGCACCTTCTTCTCCTGGATCTCCCACGACCTGCGTACGCCGCTGACCGGCGTGCGGGCGCTGGCGGAAGCGCTCGAGGACGGCGTGGTCGCCGATCCCGCCGACTACGTGAGCCGCATCCGGCAGCAGGCCGACACCATGAGCCGCATGGTGGACGACCTCTTCGAGCTGTCGCGCCTGCAGAGCGGGACGCTGCGGCCGCGCTGCGAGCACGTCGGGCTTCTGGACCTCGTGTCGGACGCGGTCTCGGACGTGCGCACGCTGGCGGAGGCGCGCGACATCTCGATCGCGCACGGCGAGGTGGGTCCGGACACGGTCTGGGCCGATCCGTACCTTCTCGGACGCGTCCTCGTGAACCTGGTCGGGAACGCTGTGCGGCATGCTCCCGTCGGCAGCACCATCGTGGTCTCCGCCCTGCGCACGCCGACGGCGACCGTGATCGGCGTGCTCGATCGGGGCGCGGGCGTGCCGGAGGCCGACCTCGACCGGATGTTCGAGGTCGGCTGGCTGGCGGACTCCGCGCGGACACCGGAGCGGGCCCCTGGCGCGTCGGGGGCCGGCCTGGGCCTCGCGATCGTCCGCGCGATCGTGAAAGCCCATGAGGGAACGGTCCGCGCAGAGCACCGGCCCGAGGGCTTCCAGCTCGCGGTCGAGCTGCCCAACTCTCCCGGCTGACGCGCGCTCCCCTCTGCCGAAGTGCACGTTGTTTCACGGCCGTACGGCGTGTCGACAGCAACAACAAGCACCACGGCGGACCAGCGGCGAGGCGGCCGGCGGCCGAGCGGACCAGCGGCTAGCGGAGGAAGTCCACGAGGGCGGCGGTGAGGGGGAGGGGCGCCTCCTCGGCGACGTGGTGAGCCGAGTGGATGCCGTGGCCGCGCACATCCACGGCCCAGCCGCGCCAGATGGCGACGGGATCGCCGAAGAGCTCCTCCAGGTCGTCGCGGAGCGACCAGAGTACGAGCAGGGGCATCGTCAGGCGGCGGCCGGCGGCCCGGTCCGCCTCCTCGTCCGCCCGGTCGACGGTGAGGCCGGCGCGGTAGTCCTCGAGCATCGCGCGGACCACCTCCGGCCGGTGGATCGCCTCCTGCCGTTCGGCGAAGTTCTCCGCGCCCATCGCCTCGGGATCGCCGTGGTACCAGGCGTCGGGATCCGCCCCGATCACCCGCTCCGGGATGTCGGGCTGGGCGAAGAAGAACCAGTGGTACCAGGCGGTCGCGAACTCCGGCGTGATGCGGTCGAGATGCTCCACGATCGGGATGCTGTCCAGCAGCACCAGCCGGTGCACGGCCTCCGGGTGGTCCATGCCCAAGCGGAACGCCACGTAGCTGCCGCGGTCGTGGCCGACGAGGTCGAAGCGGTCGTGGCCGAGGGCCCGCATCAGCGCGAGGACGTCCTCGGCCATCGCACGCTTGGACGCCTGCGCGTGGTCGGGCCGCGGCGCGGGAGCCGTCGACCGGCCGTAGCCGCGGAGATCCGGCACCACGACGGTGAAGCCGCGTTCCACGAGCAGCGGCGCCACGCGATGCCAGGTCGCTCCGGTGCGGGGATGCCCGTGCAGCAGCACGACGGGCGGCCCGTCCCCGCCGTGACGGACATGGATGGTCGCCTCGCCGACCTCCACCCGTGCGGTCTCGAATCCCTCGAACATGCGATCCCGGGTCAGGGCTTCTCGCGCAGTGCGGACATGGCGCGACCATACGCCTCCGGCGGCTGCTCGCCGATTGCATGTCGCCGGGATGCGACGGCCGACACGGCAGCATCCACCCGGACGACCACCAGCGTCAGCGCGCAGAACGCGGCAGCGCAGAGAATGAGGACTCCTGCTCCGAGGTGCGCGATGAGCCCGGCCGCCGCGACGCCGACCGCGCTGCCGGCGACCTTGACACCGGCCACCGTCGCGAACACGCGGGCCGCCGCGCCTGGCGGCGAGTACTCGGTGCGCGCGGCCAGGGTCGCGGCGAAGAGGGCGGAGCTCGCGGCTCCGACGACGGCGAAAGCGAGGCCACCCGCGAGAGCGCCCGCGCTCGGGAACGCGAGCGCCAGGAGGGGCGACAGAAGGGCGACAGCCGCCACGGCGACGCCGAGTCGCACAAGCCGCTCCGGCCGGCCGGTCAACGGCCGCGCGATCAGCAGCAGGGCCGCGACCAGGCCGCCGGCTCCGTACAGCGCCATGAGGACGGCTGCGCTCGACGGCGCCGCGCCCCGTTGCGCAGCCAGGCCCGCTGCGATCACCGGTGCGGCTGCGAGGGCCGTCGCCGAGCCGATCGTCGCAACCGTGGTCCGCCGAAGCGGCGCGAAGACGGTCAGCAGGCGGAGTACGCTCTGGCGCGTGGACGGCCCATTCTTCCGGGATCCGGCCGGCAGCCACAGCACCGGGATGGCCGTGGCTACGAGCAGCGCGCCGGTCGCGGCGAGTGCGCCACGCGGGGTGATGACGGCTGCAGCCACCGCGATCGCAGCGGGCCCGACGGTCCCGGCGACGCCGTACGTCAGCGCGTCCAGGGCCTGCCCCCGGCGCTGCACGGAGTCGCCCGCGCCCTGCCGGGCCAGCAGCCCCGCCAGCCGACTGCTCAGGCCACCCGTCACCAGCGGACCCGCGCACCCCGCCGCCGCAAGGGCCAGGGCGGCCCCCGGGATGCTCGCGGGCAGCACGCCCGCGGCGACGGCGACGAACAGGGCGTACCAGGTGAATGCGAGGGCCAGCACGGGCCCCGGCCGTCGCCGCGTATCCAGCAGCCGTCCGGCGAGCGGCCCGATCTGGTGAGTAATCGTGTGCGCGGCGGCGTGGAGTCCGCCCGCCGCTGGCCCGGCGGGGTAGTTCCCGGCGAGGACCGCCGCCACGACCGCGCCCGCATCCGCGGCGCGGGCAGGGACCGCGGCGGCGACGTACACCCCGAGTCCCCTGGTCCGCTCCTTCACCCCGCATACGTTGCCCTCATGAGCGTCACCTGTCAAGATGGTGACGTGACGTTCGAGTTCGTGGCGGGAAACCTGGCCCTCGACTTCGTCGCGACGGTCGCCGAGCGGCGGACTACGGCGGTGGAGCGGGTGTCCACCCCTGCTGCGCTGGCCCAGTGGTTCCTCGAAGCCGGAGTCGTGGATGCGCCTCCCGCCATCGACGACGCCGGGCACGCCCGGGCGCTACGACTCCGGGAGACGATCTGGGGACTGCTCGCGGCCGACCCGGCGCTGCCGCTGGACGAGGCCGCCGTCGAGGAGCTCGACCGCTACGCCGCCGGGCCCGCTCCGACCGCGGTCCTGCGCACTGACCGCAGGGTCGCCACCACCGGCGACCTCTCAGCCTGCCTCAGCCTCGTCGCGCGAGCAGCGGTCGACGCGTTCCGGCCCGAGAACGCAGCTCACCTCAAGTGGTGCGAGGGCGCGGACTGCACGCGCCCGTTCCTGGATGCCTCGCGGGCCGGCAACCGCCGCTGGTGCGGAATGGCCGGCTGCGGCGACCGCGCCAAAGCCGCCGCCTACCGAGCCCGCAAGCGCTCCGCCCACCCCTGACCCGCGCCCCACTATCGAGTACGCAAAGACTGCACGCAACACGCCGCGCGAGCGTCCAATCTCTGCGGACTCGACAGTGGGGCGCGAGGGAAGCGAGACGGGAGGTCAGGTGCTCTGGCGGACCACGAGCTCGGTGGGCAGCAGCGTCACGCGTTCGACGGACTCGCCGGCCATCCGGCGCACCAGCACGCGTGCCATGGTCTCGCCGAGCCGGACCGACGGCTGGTGCACCGTCGTCAGGGGCGGCGTCGACATCAGCCCGAAGTTGTCGTCGTCGTAGCCGACCACCGCGATGTCACCGGGGATGCTCAGGCCGGCCTCGTGGATCGCCGAATAGGCTCCGGCCGCCATCTGGTCGTTCGCGGCGAAGAGCCCGTCGATCGGGCGCCCGTCGGCGAGCAGCCGGCGCATCGCCTCCATCCCGGAGGCCGGCGAGAAGTCGCCGAAGGCGACCAGCGAGGTGTCCAACCCGGCAGCCTCCAGCGCCTGCGCCCACCCGGTGAGCCGGTCGAGGCCGGCGGGCATGTCCTGAGGACCGGTGATGAGCGCGATGTCCCGCCGGCCGCGGTCGATGAGGTGCTGGGCGGCGACTCGCGCGCCTGCGACGTTGTCCACATCCACGTAGTACGACTCGTGCTCGCTCACGCTCACGGGACGTCCGCCGAACACCAGCGGGAGGGAGGCGCCGAGCTGCGCATAGGAGTGGTCGCCCGAGTGGTGCGAGACGACCAGCGCGCCGTCCACGTTGCCGCCCATCAGGTAGCGCCGGGTCTTGTCGGGCGTGGTCTCCGACGAGATGACCATGTTCAGCGTGTACTCGGTGTCCGCCAGGCTGAGCGCGACCCCTTGCACGATGGAGGCGAAGAACGGGTCGGCGAACACCTTCGCCGTCGACTCCGGCACCACCAGCGCGACCACCTGCGTCCGGCGCGACGCCAGCGAGCGGGCGGCGCGATTGGGCACGTAGTTGAGGTCGGCGATGGCCCTCTCGACGACGGCCACCACTTCGGCGGTGACCTTCGGCGAGCCGTTGACGACGCGGGAGACGGTCGCCCGGGAGACTCCGGCGCGCGCGGCCACCGCCTCCAGGGTGGGCACCGTGCGGCCCGCCACCTGCTCCGTCGTCATCGGGCCTCCTCCTTGCCTGCGTCCATGCTAGACGCGGGATGCGGCGGTCTCTTCCAGCGCCTCCCCGGCCCGCGCGTCCGCGATCACCCGAGCGAACGCGCGTCCCGAGTCCTTCACGGTGCGGACCTGCGTGTCGTAGTCCACCCGCACGATGCCGAACCGCTTCGCGTACCCCCACGCCCACTCGAAGTTGTCGAGAAGTGACCAGACGAAGTAGCCGCGCACGTCCACTCCCGCATCGATCGCCCGGCCGACGGCGTCGATGTGCGCGAGGATGTAGTCCTCGCGCTCGCTGTCGTGCACGCTCCCGTCCTCCGCCACGACGTCGTCGTAGGAGGCGCCGTTCTCCGTGATGTACAGCGGCGGGAGGGTCGGGTAGTCCCTGTCGAGCCGCACCAGCATCTCGCGCAGGCCGTCGGCGTTGACCTCCCATCCCATCGCCGTCGTGGGCAGGTGCCGTGACGGGAAGGTCACATACTCGCTGCCCACGAACGGGGACGACGTCGGACGATCGGTCGGCGTCACGCCCGCAGGAGCATCGGCGGGGAGAGGATGCCCGCTGACGTTGTCGTCGTGGTAGTAGTTCACGCCGAGGAAGTCGATGGGCTGGGCGATAGTCGCCAGGTCCCCGTCGTGAACGAGCTCCTCGAAGCGGTGCTCGCGCACATCCTCCAGCACGTCGGCGGGGTACGCGCCGAGCAGCAGCGGCTCGAGATACATCCGGTTCCACAGACCGTCGATGCGACGCGCCGCTTCCACATCCGCGGGGTCGCCCGGGTCGTTCGGCACGGCGGTCGTCAGGTTGAGCGTGATGCCGAGACGCAGGGCCGCCTCCCGCCCCTCAGCCGCAGCCCGCTTGCGGATCACCTCGGCAGCGAGACCGTGCGCGAGGTGCTGGTGGTGGAGGGCGGCGAGCCCGGCGCGCGGCTCCTGGCGGCCGGGCGCGTGCTCGCCCCCGGCGTACCCGATGAGGGAGGAGCACAGCGGCTCGTTGAACGTGGTCCAATGGTCGACCCGGTCGCCGAGCGCGTCGTACACGGCGGTCGCGTAGTCGCGGAACCGGTACGCCGTATCGCGCGAGGCCCATCCACCCTTCTCTTCGAGCGCCTGCGGCAGGTCCCAGTGGTAGAGCGTCAGCCAGGGCAGGATGCCGGCGTCGAGCAACTCGTCGACCAGCCGGTCGTAGAACG
>JBQCCO010000249.1:0-2708 GCA_051962155.1 Leifsonia sp.
TCTGGCGCGTGCTGCTGCCGTTGAGCGGCTCGAGCCTCGCGACGGTGGGGGTGCTCTCCTTCGTCTATTCATGGAACGAGTACCTCCTTCCCAACCTCCTGCTGCAGACGAAGGAGAAGTTCCCTGTCACGCAGGCGATCTCCCTGCTGCAGTTCGACCGGATGAGCCAGGAGCAGATCTCGCAGCTCTATGCCGGACTGATCCTGATGACCGTCCCCTCCGTGATCGTGTACCTGCTCAGTCAGCGGTACCTCCAGGCCGGCGTGACCGCTGGCGCCGTGAAGAGCTGAGGGCCCCGCAATGGTCGACCTTTCCATCCCGACGACAACCGCAGGGCAGTACACGAATCCGCTGCCGTTCAGCGATGGAGCGAAGCACACGAACCCGGATCCGTTCGGGCTGAAGTTCCGGGGCCGCTACTACTGCTATTCCACCGACCGGGGCGGCGTCAACGTCAGCGTCTCCGAAGACCTCGTGACCTGGGAGTCGCTCGGCTACGCATTCCAGCGGGCCGGCCGCAAGGACTTCTGGGCACCCTGCGTCGTCTACTACGACGGCTTCTTCTACATGTACGTCTCGACCGCCCCCGAGGACTCGACGGACGCGCACGACGAACGGCTCGCTCTGGCGGTCAGCTCGAGCCCCGTGGGCCCGTTCGAGTATGTGAAGACGTTCTTCGACGTCTTCTCGATCGACCCGCATGTCGTCAGGGATCCGGATGGCAGCTGGTGGATGTTCTATTCGACGAACGATGTGACCGGACTCAATTCCGGGAACGCCGGAACGTCGATCCTCGTCGACCGCATGCTGGGCTTCGACCGGCTTGCCGGCGACCCGCGGCCCGTGGTGGTCCCGACCCTCCGCGAAGAGATATTCGCAGAGAACAGATTCGGCGACGGGCGCGATTGGTACACGATCGAGGGCGCCACCTACTTCACCCACGGGCGGAACGCGTTCCTCACGTACTCAGGGAACGCGTACGTGCGCGAGAACTACTTCGTCGGGTACGCACGCGCACAGCGGGCGGCCTCGATCGGGGATCTCGTCTGGTCAAAATACCCGAGCGACTACGATTTCGCTCCGCTGATCCGCCGCAACACCGGTGTCGAAGGCACGGGACACAACTCGATCGTCATCGGGCCCGACCTCGCCGAGACGTGGATCATGTATCACGCACGCGATGCCGACGACCAGCTCGTGGACGGTGTCGAGCAGCGCACGATGCGCGTTGACCGCCTGTACTTCGACGGCGACCGGCTCACGACGGACGCACCGACGTACACGCCGCAGGCCGCCCCGGCCATGCCGGACTTCCGGGATCTCTTCCCCGGCGTCGCGTTCAGCGCCGACTGGGAGGTCATCGACGGCCGGTTCGACGTTCGCGACGGCGCGGCACACAGCGATGTCGAGTCGCCACAGAGCGTCGCACTGACGCCGGCCCGTTTCGAGTCGTATCGCGCCGAGATCGACATCGCCGCGCAGGTCAGCCATGTCGGTGCCCGGTTCGGCATCATCCCCGTCTTCATCTCCGCTGACGAATTCACCGAGGTCCTCCTCGATTCCGCCTCGCGCACCATCAGCGCGGTAAGGGTGTCCCGCGGGATCTCTTCGACGGTAGCGCGCGCCCCCCTGGGCGACATCGACATCTCGGCCTTCCACAACCTGACCGTGGACCGAACCTTCGACCGCGTGGATGTCGGGCTCGACGGACGCGCGCTGCTCACTTTCCCGGCGCCGGAAGGCCCAAGCGCATTCGGAATGAGTGCGCGACGCACCTCCGCGGCCTTCTCGAGCGTCTCCATCAACGGTCACCTCGAGCTCGTCGGCGCCGGCCTCGCCGAGATCGGCCGGATGTTCACGGCCACCCCGAGAGCGGAGGTGGACGACAGCGGCGTCAATGCACGGAACGGCGAGGTGCAGCTGCAGTCCTCGTGGCTTCCGGCGGACTGGTCCCACACCTTCGAGCTGGAGCTTCTCAGCCGACAGCGCGGTCGCGTCCGGCTGGACCTCATCGACGCCCAAGACGTGGTCACCACGATCGAGGTGACGAGCGCCGGTTCCCAGATCCGGCGGGAGGCGGGGAACGGGACACGAGTCCTGCTGGAGGCTCCTCTCGCCGAAACGGCCTTCAGCATCCACATTCGCTCACGCGACGACCAGACCGACGTCCGGGTCGCGGGAAACACCTGCCGCTTCGCAACTGCGGCGGGTCCTGTTTCCCACCGGCTGAGCCTCACAGCATCGAGACTGCGTGGTTTCGAGGCCGGCTCAACCGCGGCAAACCCCTAACAAAACAAGAAGGAGAACCATGTTCACCACAGGACGGTCCAAAGCGCTGATCGTCAGCGCAGCACTGGCCGGCGTCAGTGCTCTGTTGCTGGCCGGCTGCTCCGGGCCGAGCGACTCCGGCTCGAACAGCGGAAAGGTGCAGCTGACCTTCCACTCCTGGTTGCCCACCCAGGACCAGTGGAAGGATCTGATCGCCGCGTTCGAGAAGGAGAACCCGGACATCACGATCACGTTCGACCGCGAAGAGGACTACGACCACTACAAGACCAACCTCGACAACGAAATCCTCGCCAACAAGGTGCCCGACATCTACGGCATCCAGGTGGGGGCATCGTTCGACGACTACTCGCAGTACGCGAAGAACGTGGACGACTACGCGAGCAGTTGGATCGGCGACCTGAACGCATCCACACTCAAGC
>JBQCCO010000250.1:0-6700 GCA_051962155.1 Leifsonia sp.
GTTGGGAATCGCTGCTGAGCACCAGTCGCTGGCTCATCCCGCGGCCGATTTCGCCAAGCCGGTGATGCAGGTAGTCGTGGCGGACACGGGTGTTCGGCTCTCCGACGGCTCGACGAACGTGATTCCGATTGGCGAGAGTGATCAAGTGCTGCGGGCGTGGCGGCTTCACGCGAGTCTTGTCGAGCGCGGCCTCGAGCGGGGCTACTACCAAGGGTGGGACTTGCATCCCGCGCAATTGCCCACGAGGTACATTTCGAACTATGCGTTCTACCTCCGCGGCCTGCCTGCCGCGGTCCAGAGACTCGATGACTACTCTCGCCACGTCGAGCGCGGCATTTCGGATGAGCCGGCGACTGCCCGGGCGCTTGCGCGATTTATTCAACGTGGCCTGAAGTGCGGTGCGGTCGACGCTGAAGAGCTAGACACAACACTAACGATCAGCTTGGACGAGTTGAACAAGCTTGCTAACCCAACCACTGTGCCAAGGGAAAGAGCATGAGCGACCGCACCTACTATGCGCCTACTGGCGGGCTGCCAGACCAGTCGCAACTCCTCACGGACCGAGCTATCGTAACTGAGGCATATACGGTCATACCACGCGGCGTCTTGCGGGAAATCGTTACGAGTCTGCTTCCGGGCTGGATGGGCTCGCGTGCCTGGATCCTGGCACGCCCCATCGCTGGATTCGCTACGACCTTCTCACAGCTCATCGTAGAGCTGGATGCTGGTGGCGGAAGCGACCATCCTGAGCCTGAGCCAGCGGTAGAGTCCGTTTTATTCGTTCTTAGCGGGGACATCACCTTGACGCTCGAGGGCGTCAGGCATGAGCTCAAACCAGGCGGTTATGCGTATCTGCCCCCGGCTGTCGATTGGAGCGTCTTCAACCGCTCGTCGGTTCCGGCGAGTTTCCAGTGGGTGCGGAAGGAATATGAGCCCTTGGCCGGCGTGGCCGCACCCGCTGCATTCGTAACCTCGGATGAGGCTGTTGATCCGGTGCCGATGCGCGACACCGATGGCGCGTGGGCAACGAGCCGGTTCGTTGATCCCGGCGATTTGGCCCACGACATGCATGTGAATATCGTCACTTTCGAGCCCGGCGGTTCAATCCCGTTCGCCGAGACGCACATCATGGAGCATGGACTCTACGTGTTAGAGGGAAAGGCCGTGTACCGTCTGAACGACGACTGGGTGGAGGTTCAGGCTGGCGACTTCATGTGGTTGCGCGCGTTCTGCCCTCAGGCATGTTACGCGGGAGGTCCTTCCAAATTCAGATACCTGCTTTACAAGGATGTCAATCGCCAGGTCTCCTTAACCACGCGTCGATAGCCCATACAGACCTGAGTATCTTGCGGTGTCGAGCATGAGCGCAACCACGACGGCCAAACGCTGAGGATTGACCGGATTTCTGCGCTGCGCGCCGGCGTCCGGCTGGCTCGGAAGGCGGGCGCGCCGACGAAGGTCTACATGATCAGGTGGGATCGCGGGTGCCAGCACGTGATGCTTTGACTAGAGCCACTCCGCCTGAGCCCCTTACGAAATCGCGGACTGTCGTCTGCTACGAAGGGCCGCCGAATCTCGGCTGTTGCCGCCGGCAGAATAGTGACCCGAACTGGCGTCGTGAGCGACCAGGGACGCTGCACGGCTACGGAGATCCGTTATCGCCCAGATCGCGGACGCGAATCCCCCGCCTGAACTAGGGTAGCGTGCGGAGCTCGCCTACAGACCTACGTGTCGACTCCCGAACGATGAGTTCATGTGGCAGAAACACCTTCTTGGGCGGCTTCGAAAAGTCTCGCTCGCGGATTTCCTCAAGCAGCAACCTCATGGCTACGCGACCAATTTCTAGAAACGGCTGACGAATCGTGGTGATGGGCGGAACGGTCATGACTGCTTCTCGTGAATCGTCGAACCCCACTACTGCCAAATCCTCGGGGATGCGAATCCCCAGGGACCTGCATTCTGTGACTGCGCCAGCCGCAACCACGTCTGATACGCAAATCAGTGCGGTCGGGTGTTCAGCCAGACCGATCAGGTCGTGAGCTAATGACCGGCCGGACTCGAACTCGTAATCTCCCTCGAGAACAAACCTCTCGTCGATCGAGAGTCCGGCTGCGGCCATCGCATCTCTGAACCCTTGCTCTCTCAATCGCCCCGAGAACTCCTGTCGGTTGGCGAGCATCCCAATCGAGCGATGGCCTTCCGCAATGAGGAACTCGGCTAGATCGCGGGCGGCTTGGTAGTCGTCGATAGATGCCCCGGAGGTATTGGTCCCTTCGAGCCATTCAGCACATTGGACGATGAAGTGCTTTCCCGCAAGAGCGTTGAGTTCGCGAGCCGAAAGCGTCGTGCCAAAGAAAATGGCACCGTCGACGATTCGGTTCGAAAGCAGGGCCAGCAGTTCTCGCTCGCGGCCATGGTCCTTCGCGGTGGGCGAGATAAGCGGAAAATAGTGTGCCGAGCGGGCGACTTCATCAATTCCCCGAAACACGTCAGCCATCACCGGCGAATGCATGCTTGGGAAGAGAACGAGGACGCGTCCGGTGCGGTCCTGGCGAAGATCGCGCGCAAGCCAGCTGGGCGAGTACGCCAGCTTATCGATGGCGGCCTGAACGCGGTCTTTGGTGGCTTCGACAACCTTCGGGCTGCCATTGAGCACTCGGGAGACAGTTGCGACCGATACGCCGGCAACTTTAGCGACGTCCTGAATGGTGGGCTGTCGTCGAGGCAGGGGGGGCGAGCCCATTTGCACCGCTCCTTTTCGCAGGATTCCAAGGTTGTCGGCCAGAGACCTCATCGATCAGCGACCCAAATCGGCCTTCGGCCGCATCGCAAGTGTATTGCACGAAACGTGCAGTGCCGAACCAATTCTGTAATGCATTACATAGCGGCGAATTAATGTTGCATCGCTGTCTTCGCAGGGCTTACAATCTAGCCCGATGTAACCCATTACATTGCCTGCACGAAGGAGTGAAAATGAGCACCAAGACATCCTCAGGATGGAAGAACCGCAAACTCACGGCGAGAACGACAACGGTCGCAGTGGTTGCCGCCGCTCTCGTCCTGACTGGGTGCGCCGGGCAAACGCAGAGCGCCGGCGACTCGCTGACGTACGCAGCCAGCATCGCACCAACTTCCCTCGACCCAGTGATCACCAACAACAATCCGGATGACATCGTCTATCAGGAGGCGGCATACGCGTCCCTGCTTCGCCGCGACGTCAAGGGTCAGCTCGAGGGCGACCTCGCCACCAAGTGGGGCTACGTTGGAGACGGGAACAAGAAGTTCGATCTGACCTTGCGGTCCGGAGCCAAGTTCGCCGATGGCACGCCCGTTGACGCCAAATCTGTGGCCGCTTCTCTGAACTACTTCATCAAGAACACCACGGGCCCGTCGGCGGGAGCGGTGCCGGGTATGTCGGCATCGGCGACGGGTAGCAATGAAGTTGTCATCGAGTCGACGGTGTCGAACCCAGTGATTCCCGAACTGCTGACGTCGTACAACCTGCTTGGCACGATCATCAGCCCGGCGGGTTTGAAGAACCCGGAGCAGCTGAAGACGAAGACGTTTGGGGCGGGTCCTTACACCCTGGACCCTGCGCAAACGGTGACGGGGGACCACTACACCTACACCCGCAACGACAACTATTACGACAATTCTGTGAAGCGTCCCAAGACTCTCGTGATCAAGGTGATCGCGAAAGCGAACTCTGCACTGGAATCGTTGCGTTCCGGGCAGGTCAACTTGATGTACGGCGACAAGAGCTTGGCGTCGACTGCAAAGGGCTACGGCGTTCAGATCTTCGCGCAGCCGCACTCCTTCGCAGGATTCCTTCTAGCCGACCGGGCGGGTAACCTCGTTCCGGCACTGGGCCAGCAGAAGGTGCGGCAGGCGCTGAACTATGCGATCGACCGCGGAAGCATCGCCCAAGCCGCCGTTGGTGAGTACGGCACAGCGACCACGCAGCCCAACCTTCCCGGATGGGACTCCTACTCGAAGTCCTTCGAGTCGATGTATGCCTACGACCCCGCCAAGGCGAAGGCTCTGCTCGCGGAGGCCGGATACCCGAACGGCTTCTCGATGAAGATTGCCTATGCTGCATGGGAGCCCGTCGACGTGACCGTTGTGCAGGCGATGGCGTCGCAGCTCGCGAAGGTCGGAGTCGCAGTCGACCTGGTGTCCACGACCTCCGGAAGCCAGCTGTTCGGCGGTCTCGCCGACAAGCAGTACAGCGGCATCAGCCTGACCTGGGGCGGTCAGCCCTTCGCCGCGAATTACGGCAGCCTGTGGGCGGCAAATGGCAGTGCCAACCCCTGGAAGGTCACGGTTCCCGGACTCGAGGACGCTTACGCAGCGTACGAGGCAGCTGCCCCTGACGCGCTTACCGACTCCGCTGTCGCGGCCCAACAGGTCGTCATGGATCAGGCGGCCACTGTGAGCGCCGTCCAGGTCGACGCTATCGCATTCGCCAGCAAGGGTGTCAGCGGGTTCGCGCTCGACAGCCACGGTGTGCTGACCAACGTCGCAGACTGGTCCGCCGCGAAGTGATCCCCTCTTGGTGTGGGTCGGCAGATGCCGGCCCACACCAAGATCAACGAAAGGACGGCCACATGCTGGCCCTCATCGCAAGACGACTCCTCATCTCCATCCCCCTGCTGCTCGTGACCTCTCTCATCACCTTTGTGCTGCAGGCGTTGATCCCGGGGGACGCTGCACGTGCCATTGTCGGCGCAAATGGCAGTGTCGAAGCATACGAGCGGATCCGCGACCAACTGCACCTCAACCAGCCGGTCCTCCAGCAGTACTGGGAGTACCTGACCGGAGTGCTGCACGGGGACCTCGGCACCTCCCTTTTTACTGGCGCCCCCGTTCTCTCAACGCTCCTTGAGCGCATTCCCGCGACGCTCTCGGTAGTTCTGGTCGCAGTCATCATCTGTTCCGTGGTGGGTGTCGCGCTCGGACTGGCCGGTAGTCGTCGGCAGGGCCCAATCAGCAGAACACTCGAAGGCCTCTCCGTGATTGGGCTGGCGCTTCCGAACTTTTGGGTTGCGCTCATACTGGTCGCCCTGTTCGCCATCGCGATCCCGTTGTTTCCCGCGACCGGCTACGTGCCACTGACGGTCTCCGCGAGCGGATGGCTTAGCGCACTCGTCCTCCCGGCCGTCGCGCTGTCCCTCGCCGGCATTGCCAATCTCGCGAAGACGACGCGAGTGACCGTGGCAGATGTCATGCGGCAGGACTACATTCGCAATCTGCGCGCATGCGGCGTCGGTGAGAGGTCTTTGTTGTGGCGGCACGGTCTGCGCAACGCTGGCGTGCCAATCCTGACGCTCGTCGGCCTGTACGCCGTCGGTGCCATCACGGGCAGCCTGTTCATCGAGAACGTCTTCGCCCTCCCGGGGCTTGGCGCCTTGCTGAGCACAGCGACTGACAATCACGACGTTCCGGTCATCCAGGGAGTCGCGCTCGCTTATGCGGTCATCGTCGTCGTATTCAATCTGGCTACCGATGTACTGTCCGCTCTTATCAACCCGAAACTGAGAATGTCATGAGCATCGCCGTACTTCCCGAGCTGGCCGCCGCGCCAACACGTCGGGTGAGCTGGGCGCTTCTGCGCCGCCCAGCTCCTCTCATCTCTCTAATATTCTTTGTCCTCCTGATCGGCGCGGTGCTCCTGGTCCCATGGCTGGGCCTGCCCGACCCGCTGGCGCAGGATCTCTCTCACGTCATGCAGATGCCGAGCGGCGGACACGTTCTCGGTACCGACACGCTTGGCCGTGACATCTTCTCGCGGCTTCTGTGGGGCGGTCGTCCGGCGCTCTGGGGGGCGCTTGAGGCAACTGCCGTGTTCGCGACCGTCGGCATCGTTCTTGGTCTGGCAGCCGGCTACTCTCACGGCGCGACCGACCGTTTCATCTCGGGGGCAGTTGATGTCATGGGATCGCTTCCAAGCATCGTTGTCGTCTTCGCGGTGCTCAGCTTGTTTGGCAACGACCTCTCTGCCGCAATGATCGCGGCTGGCTTCTTCGGTTCCTACGGACTGATCCGCATCGTGCGGGCTGCAACGCAGGAGACCCGTGAGGAGCTCTTCGTGGCGGCCGCCAAGGTCAGCGGCATCGGGCCATTGCGGATTCTCGCCCGCCACGTGCTGCCCCGATTGGTGAATCCGATCGTTGTGCAGCTCACCATCTACTTCGGGCTGGCACTCGTGCTCCAGTCCGGCCTCGGCTTCCTCAATCTTGGCGTCCCGGCGCCCAAGCCTTCTTGGGGCGGCATGGTTGGAGAAGGAGCTACGGTGGTTCAGCAGTTCCCCTGGCTGCTCGTTCCGCCGGGAGTGACGATCGCCCTCACCGTGCTCGCCACGGTGCTCCTCGGGGAGACGCTCCAGGAGATGACCGGCCGCAACGCATCGCGCGTACGACTGAGCCGTCACCACCGGACGACAATCAGCCGGACGGCCGAATCGACGACATCGACGGCCTCGACGGCGGATGCACTGCTCGAGGTGCGTGGACTCACTGTCGCCCTTCCGACCCCGAACGGCGCGAAAACAGTCGTGCGCCAGATCACCTTTAGCGTTAGCCCCGGCGAGCTGGTAGGCCTGGTTGGCGAGTCCGGCAGCGGCAAGACGATCACCGCGTTGTCTCTGCTCGGTCTCCTCCCGGAGGGCAGCACTGTCACCGCCGCCGCTCTTCGATTCGAC
>JBQCCO010000251.1:0-8624 GCA_051962155.1 Leifsonia sp.
TTTTTATTTATTATTTAAGGATGCGGAGGCTAATCTTTTGGACCCAACCCCCTTTATCCCCTATTGTTTTGCGGGCTTTTTGGCACCAGCCGATTGCGCGCAACGACGCGCGACGGCGCCGGTCCCGAGAGCAGGACCGGCGCCGTGGCGGGAGGACGCGAGCGGTTACGCGGCGACCGGGAGGGATGCGTGGGCCGCGGCGACGCGCAGGTCGCCGGAGGCCGCATCCACGGTCACTCGACCGCCCTCGGCCAGCTCGCCGCTGACCATCAGCTCGGCGATGCGGTCGTCCACCTCGCGCTGGATCACGCGACGCAGGGGCCGGGCGCCGTACTCGGGCTCGTAGCCGGTGTCCGCGATCCAGGCGACCGCCGCATCCGTCGCCTCGAAGGCGATGTCGCGGGCGGACAGGCGGGCTGCCGTGGCGTCCAGCAGCAGGCGCACGATGTCGCGCAGCTGCTCGGCGTCCAGCTTCCGGAACAGCACGATCTCGTCGATGCGGTTCAGGAACTCCGGACGCATGGCCTCGCGCAGCTTGCCCATCACGCGGTCGCGGATGTCCTTCTCGGAGGCGAAGCCGTCCGAGCCGGCCGGCACGAAGCCGAGGGCGCCGCTGCGCGAAGCCAGGAACTCCGAGCCGAGGTTGGAGGTCATGATGACGACCGTGTTGCGGAAGTCGACCGTCCGGCCCTGGCCGTCGGTGAGGCGTCCGTCGTCCAGCACCTGCAGCAGCAGGTTGAACACGTCCGGGTGCGCCTTCTCGATCTCGTCGAACAGGATCACCGAGTACGGGTTGCGGCGCACGCGCTCGGTCAGCTGACCGGCCTCGTCGTAGCCGACGTATCCGGGAGGGGCGCCGACCAGGCGGGCGACGGTGTGGCGCTCGCCGAACTCGCTCATGTCGAAGCGCAGCATGGCCTTCTCCGAACCGAAGAGCGATGCGGCGAGCGACTTCGCGAGCTCCGTCTTGCCCACGCCCGTCGGCCCGAGGAAGAGGAAGCTGCCGACCGGCCGGCGCTCGTCGCCGAGGCCTGTGCGGTTGCGGCGCACGGCCTTCGCGACGGCGGCGACCGCGTCGTCCTGCCCGATGACGCGCTCGTGCAGCTCCGACTCCAGCCGGGCCAGCCGCTCACGGTCGGCCTGACCGATGCGCGACACCGGGATGCCCGTCGCGCGCGACACGATCGCGGCGATCTCGGGCTCGCCGACCACGGCATCCACTCGGGGTGCCGTCATCAGCTCGTCGAGCGAACGCTGGACCGCTTCGATCTCGTCGCGCAGCCGCGACGCCTCCTCGTAGTGCTCGGACGCGACAGCCGCGTTCTTCTCGGACTCGAGGGTGGCCAGGCGCTCCATCAGGGCGGACGAGTCCACCTTCTTGCCGAGCGACAGGCGCAGGCGCGCGCCGGCCTGGTCGATGAGGTCGATCGCCTTGTCCGGGAGGAACCGGTCGGAGATGTAGCGGTCGGAGAGCTCCACCGCGGCGCGGATCGCATCCTCGGTGTAGCGCACGCCGTGGTGATCCTCGTACGCGGGACGCAGCCCGTCCAGGATGAGCACGGCGTCCTCGACCGAAGGCTCGCCGACGGTCACCGGCTGGAAGCGGCGCTCGAGAGCCGGGTCCTTCTCGATGCGGCGGTACTCCTTCAGAGTCGTCGCCCCCACCAGGTGCAGATCACCGCGGGCGAGGCGGGGCTTCAGGATGTTGCCCGCATCCATGCCGCCGGACTCACCGGACCCTCCGGCGCCGACCACGGTGTGCAGCTCGTCGACGAAGACGATCAGCTCGTCCTTGCCTGCGCTGATCTCATCCATCAGCTTCGTGAGCCGCTCCTCGAAGTCGCCGCGGTAGCGGGTGCCGGCGACCATCCCGGCGAGGTCGAGCGAGACGACCTTCTTGTCCCGCAGCTGCTCGGGCACGTCGCCGGCCACGATGGCGCGGGCGAGGCCCTCCACGATCGCGGTCTTGCCGACACCCGCCTCGCCGACCAGCACCGGGTTGTTCTTGGTGCGGCGGGAGAGGATCTCGACCGTCTGGTCGATCTCGTCGAGGCGGCCGATGACCGGGTCGAGGCTCCCGTCACGCGCGAGCGCGGTCAGATCGGTGCCGAACTGGTCGAGCATGGGCGTCTGCGAACCGGATGCGGCGGAAGGCTCCTCCGGCCGCCCTGCGCCGACGGTCGCGCTCTCGCGCATCGCCTCGGTCAGCGCCTCCGGCGTCACGCCGGCGGACTGCAGCACGCGGCCGGCCGGGGCGTCCCGGCCGATCACGAGCGCGAAGAACAGATGTTCGGGGTCGATGTAGGTGGATCCGGAGGCCTGGGCCACCTGGTACGCGTGGAACAGCGCACGCTGCAGCGAAGCGGTGATGGAGGCGCCGTCCGCGTGGATCTCGTCGCCGCGGGCGGGCAGGCGCGACTCGGCGGCCTGCGCGACCCGCTCGGGGTCGACGCCGATGCGGCGCATGGCGTCGGCGGCGGGCTCCTCCGCGGCCATCACCCTCAGGACATGGAGCGCGTCGAGCTCGCTGTGGCCGTGCTCCAGCGCGAAGCGTCCGGCCTCCGCGAGCAGCTCCTGGGTGCGCCGGCTGAGGAACCGGCTGATGTCGATGGAACGCGCGTTACGCGCGCGCTCACCCGCGAGATAGCGCGCGAGGAACTCGTCGAACGAGTTGGCGCTGTCACCGTCGGGAGTGAAGTTGTCAGGCACGTGATCTCCTGTTTCTCAAAGTTGAGCCGTATGCACTCAACTTCAACACTGGAGGGCCGTGCGTATTCCCGCTGCCGTGAGCCTCCCGACTACTTCCCGGCGTCGAGCGCATCCAGAGCCGCCACATCCTCGGGGGCCAGCTCGAAGTCGACGTCGGCGTTCTCCCGGATGCGGCCAGGGGTGGTGGACTTCGGCAGCGGCAGGATGTCCTTCTCCAGCAGGTAGCGGATGCTCACCTGCGCGACCGACCTACCGTACTTCTGGGCGATCCCGGCGATGTCGCGGTTGCCGAGCAGGCGCCCAGTGGCGAGAGGCGAGTAGCCCTCCAGGAGGATGTCCCGCTCCCGGCAGAACGCGGTGGTCTCCCGCTGGGTGTTCCCGACGAACCAGCGGATCTGGTTCGCATGCGGCACCACTTCCGCGCTGCCGAGCAGCGACTCCAGATCGGCCACGTCGAAGTTGCTGACGCCGATCGAACGGGTGCGTCCCTCCTCGTACAGTTCCTCGAAGACCTTCCAGACCTCGATGTTGCCGGCGCGGTGATCGCTACCGATCGCGGTCCACGGCCAGGGCGCGTGGATGAGGTAGAGATCGATCGGCCCGAGGTCGAGCAGCGCGGTCGACCGCTCGAAGGCATGGCGGGCGCCGTCCCCGTCCTTCACCTCGGCCGGGCACTTCGTGGTGATGAAGATGTCCTCCCTCGGGATACCGCTGTCACGGACCGCACGCCCGACACTCGCCTCGTTGCCGTAGGCGCGCGCCGTGTCGATATGGCGGTAGCCGGCATCCAGCGCCGTGCGAACCGAGTCGTACGTCTGCGAGCCCTCCGGGATCTGCCAGGTGCCGAATCCGATCTTCGGGATGGCGACGCCGTTGGAGAGCGTGAAGGTATCGGTCAGTGCGGGCATGGGCTGGTCCTCTCGTCGGGATGCGGCGCCGCACATCGTAGCCTCGCCCGCCTCGTGTCCGCAGTGCACTCCGCCCGGCGCCTTGCGCGCGAGCGTACAGTCCTGACCATGACCGCTCGCACCCTGCTTCTGATCCGTCACGGCGAGAGCACGGCCAACGTCGCAGCGGCCGCCGCGGAGGCAGCGAACGTGGACGTGATCCCCGTCGAGGCCCGGGATGCGGACGTCACCCTCTCGTCGCTGGGCGAGCTGCAGGCCGGTGCGCTGGGCGCCCGCCTGCGGGACGTCCTCCCGCGGGACGTCGTCGTGTACAGCTCGCCGTACCGCCGGGCCGTTGAGACCGCGCAGCTGGCGCTCGGGGCGGACGTGATCCTCCGGATCGACGAGCGCCTGCGCGACCGCGAGCTCGGGATCCTCGACCGGCTGACGGCCGTCGGGGTGGAGCGCCGGCTGCCGCTGGAGGCCGAACGGCGGCGGTGGACGGGCAAGTTCTACTACCGGCCGCCGGGCGGGGAGGCGTGGACGGACGTGGCGCTGCGCCTCCGGTCCTTCCTGCGCGATGTGCCGGGCGATCCGGACGGGACCGTCGTCGTCTTCGCGCACGACGCCGTGGTGAGCCTCTTCCTCTATGTGATGCTGCGGATGACGGAGGCGCAGCTCGCCGAGCACCTGCTGACGCATCCGATCGCGAACGCGTCGATCACGGAGCTGCGATTCGACGGACGCGACTGGAGCCTCCAAGCGTTCGCCGACGACGCGCACCTCGCCGCAGCGGGGCTCCCCGCGACCGAGCACCCCGGGGAGGCGCGAGCGGATGCGTGAACGGCCACGCGACGCCCATCCCGTTGCCGAGCGGGTGACGCCGGAGCTGCTGCGCGGGTGGCCGCTCCCGGAGCCCGCCGGGACCAAGAAGACGCGGGGGGAGGTCGTGGTGGTCGGCGGTGCGCTCCGCTCCCCCGGCGCGGCTCTGCTCGCCGGACGGGCGGCGCTGCGCGTCGGCGCCGGCCGCCTGACGCTCGCCGTGAGTGGGTCCGTCGCCGCGCAGGTGGCGGTCGCGCTGCCGGAGTCCGGCGTGGTGCCGCTGTCCATGACCTCCACCGGAAGCGTCCGCGGCGCCGGGATCCGCGAGGCGTCCCGGGACCTTGCGGGCGCGGATGCGGTGCTCATCGGCCCGGGGCTGGACGACGCCACCGAGACGGCACGGCTGCTTCCGCGGGCGGCACGAGCGATCGGTCGTGACACGGTCCTCGTCCTCGACGCCTTCGCGCTGGGCGCTCTCGCCGGGCACCCGCGGCTCGCGGGCGACGGCCCGCGCATCCTCACCCCGAACCTCGAGGAGGCCAGACGGCTGCTCGGGCGCGAGCTGGACGACCTCGGGGCGGACACCGTGGAGCTCGCGCACCGGTATCGCGCCGTCGTCTCCTGCTTCGGTCGAGTGGCCTCCCCCGACGGACGCCTGCTGGCGGACCGCGACGGCGACGCGGGCCTCGGCACCTCCGGGAGCGGCGACGCCCTCGCCGGGGCGATCACCGGTCTCGCCGCCCGAGGCGCGGAACCGCTTCAGGCCGCCGTCTGGGGAACCTATCTCCACACCGCCGCCGGCGATGCGCTGAGCGAGCGCCTCGGCCGCGTGGGGTTCCTCGCGTCCGAGATCGTCGACGGCCTCACCGCCGAGCTCGACGCTCTGTCCTGATCCGCTGTCCGGCGGTCGGGCTATCGGGCGGTCGGGCGGTCTGGGGGGCCGAATCGGTCGCCCCTATGTCTAGCCGCGCGCCGTGCGGCGGGTCTAATCTCAGCGCACGTCGAGGCTCGTCGAGCCGGGAGTCGAGAGAGGATATCCGACCATGGACTGGAGCAACTTCTGGACCGTCATCTGGCTCTTTTTCTGGAGCTTCGCTTTCGTAGCCTATCTGTTCGCCCTGTTCGCGATCATCAGCGACCTGTTCCGTGACCGCAAGCTCAACGGGTGGTGGAAGGCCCTCTGGATCCTCTTCCTGATCTTCGTGCCGTTCCTGACCGCCCTGGTGTACCTGATCGCCCGCGGACCCGGCATGGCGGAGCGCAGCCAGAGGGATTCGCGGCGCGCGCAGAGCGCGACCGACGACTACATCCGCCAGGTCGCCGGGGCGAGCCCCGCCGACGAGATCGCCAAAGCGAAGGCCCTCCTGGATGCCGGAGCCATCACACCCGAAGAGTTCGCCCAGCTGAAGGCGCACGCGCTCTCCGGCAACACCGCACCTGGCGGCCGGTACGCCGCCGGCTCGTCGACGCCGCCGCCGGCAGCGCCGACGGTGTGAACGCATCGGTCCGGCGATCGTCGTGACCGGCCCGATGCCGAGCGCGACGGAGCAGCCCGCTCCCCGGCCGGGGCTGTTGCGCCGCCTGCTCGGCGGCAGAAGGTCTCGCCGGGCGGAGCCACCCGCTCCGCCTGGCCCCGATGCCGAGCAGTCCGCGGGCGGCCTGGGACGCGGCGTACGCATCCTGCTCGGGCTCGCCGCTGCCGTGGTGGTCTCCTTCGGGATGGCGGCGATCGCCAACATCCTCGCCCCGGCCCTGCTGGCACTGGTGCTCACGATCTGCGCCCAGCCGGTACGGGTGTGGCTCGAACGGCACGGCACGCCGCAGGGACTGGCGACCGGAGCCGTCGGCCTCACCCTGTTCGCGCTGCTGGCCGGTTTCATCGCGATCCTGTGGATCGCAACGGCCCAGTTCATCGGGATGCTGCCCGACTACAGGCCCCAGCTCGAGCAGGCGGGCGCGCAGTTCTCCTCCTGGCTGCAGAGCATCGGCGTGGGGCCGGACCAGGTCGCGCAGATCAAGGCCGGGTTCGATCCGGCCGGTTTCCTGTCGTTCTTCTCCGGCCTGCTGGGGAACGCGCTCGGGATCGTCGCGCTGCTGGTCATCGTGTTGACCATGCTCATCCTGATGCCCGCGGACGCCGCGTACACACCCACCCTGCTCCGGCAGCTGGAGCCGACGCAGCCCAACCTGGTGTTCGCGATCAGCGGTTTCGCGCACTCCGTCCGCCGCTACATGGTCGTCACGACTGTGCTGGGGATCGCGCAGGGCGTCATCAACGGCATCGCGCTGTGGCTGCTCGGCGTCCCGGCCGCGCTCCTGTGGGCGATCCTCGCGTTCCTGTGCAGCTTCATCCCGAACGTCGGCTACTTCATCGCGCTGGTGCCTCCGCTCGTCTTCGGCTACCTGACCGGCGGCTGGGGCACGGTGATCGGCGTGATCATCGTGTACGGAGTCATCAACGCAGTCATCCAGTCGGTGGTCCAGCCGAAGGTGGTCGGAAACGCTGTCGCCCTCAGCCAGACGCTGACCTTCTTCTCGGTCCTGTTCTGGGCGGTCGTGCTCGGGCCGATCGGCGCGATCCTGGCCATCCCGCTCACGCTGCTGGCCCGGGCGGTGCTCGTCGACTCCGACCCGCGTGCGCGACGGTGGCGACCGGCGATCGGCGACCTCGCCGTCACACGTGAACTGATGAGAAACGAGTCGGATGCGCGCCGCAGCGAACGGCAGCGTACGAAGGGAGGACGAAACGGGTAACGCGATCGGGCAGATCCTGCCGCCGGCCCTGGGAATCGCGATCAGCCCGATCCCTGCGCGAGTGGCTCGTCCACAACAACGTGACCGTCATGGCCGTGATGCTGCTCATCTTCGGGGTGGAGCTCATCGGAAAAGGAATCGGCTGCTTCTAGGGTGACGGATCACCGCTGGGCCGACGCGGCCACCGCCAGGTCGCTTCCGCCTTCCACGGTGAGCCGCCGGCCCATGCGGACCAGCTGCGGTTCCTCGGTGAACGCACCGGCGAACAGTGCCTCGCCTTTGCGGAAACCCGGAGACTGCTCCAGCAGGTGGCGCGGGACGAAGCCGAAGACCTCCGCCAGCTCGGCCAGGTCGCGCGGCGAGTTCATCCGCATCAGCCCGAGGTTGTCGCACTGCGAGAGCACGTTCGGGTGGATCTTCGTCGGCCGCTGGGTCGACAGGAACAGCCAGAGCCCGAACTTGCGCCCCTCGGCGGCGATCTGGATGAGCAGCTCCGTCAGTTTCGCCTCCACGCTCGAGCGGGGCGCGGGCGGGCAGAAGTTGTGCGCCTCGTCGATGACGATGAGCAGCGGCCGGCGCTCCATCCGGCGCTCCCACAGGTGCTCGAGGACGCCGAGCGCCGCGGCCTGCGGCTCGCCCGGATGCGAGAACCCGCCGACATTGAGGACGATCGCCCGGGGTCGCTCGTCGAGAGCATCCGTGGCGGAGGCCGCACCCATCGCCCACAGCGGCCAGTCGAGGATCTGCAGGTTGTCGATCCGCAGGCCCAACCGGCGCTGGGCCGGATCGTCCGAGCCCACCAGGGCCGCGAGGAACCGATCCCGCTCGAAGCCGTCCGGACCCAGGCGCAGGTGCAGCAGGGCGTTGTACTCCTCGCTGTCTTCGATCGGGTCGAGGCGGCCGACGGCCGCCTTCGAGCTCACGCTCAGGTCGACGAACCGGATGTGGAGCTGCGGCTCACGGACGGTGCTCGAATGGAGCAGCCGGATGTCGAGGTCCGCCCAGCGCGCGGCCTCCTCGGTGCCGGCCCCGTCGCGCGTGCTGCCCAGCTCCGCGAAGTCGGCGTTAGGGTCGAACACGGCGACCGGCAACTCCGTGTGCAGCAGCAACTGCTCCAGGACCACCCCGAGCGCGTAGGTCTTGCCCGAGCCGCTCTGACCGCACCAGAACGTGTGCCGGTTCAGGCGCGAGCCGTCGATGACGGCGGGCCTTTCCGGCCCCTCCACCGTGGTGCCGACCGTCAACGGGATCATCGTGCCTCCTCCGATCCGGCCACGTGCATCCGACCTGTGCGGCCGATGCTAGCGCTGCGCATCCCCTCGCGGACAGGTGCAGATCCGCACCGTCTCCGCCGGCCACGACTCCCGCCCCCTCGAGTCCACCGAAAAAGCACCCCGCCCCCCCCCGCCAACGGGCCAAGTGGGGGGGGCGCCGGGGGGGGGCCCGCGGGGG
>JBQCCO010000252.1:0-48698 GCA_051962155.1 Leifsonia sp.
AAATTAATTTTTTTAAATTTTAAAAAAAATACACTTTTTAAATTTTGGGGTGCCCTTTTTTTCCGCCCCCCACCTCCTGTTCTCAGAGAAAGGCAAGTGATGACCGACCACCAGCATCGCGGTCTCTCCGTCCGCGGGATCCGCAAGGTCTACCCCGGAACCGTGGCACTCGACGGAGTCGATCTCGACATCCACCCCGGCGAAGTCGTTGCACTGCTCGGTGAGAACGGGGCAGGCAAGTCGACCCTGGCGGGCATCATCGCAGGGGTGACACACGCCACCGAGGGCGAGATGACCTGGAACGGCGAACCCTTCGCACCGACCGACCCTCGGGAGGCCATCTCCGCCGGAGTCGGTCTGATCCATCAGGAGATGCGGCTCCTGCCCGATCTCACCGTCGCAGAGAACGTGGTCGTCGGCCGCTGGCCCGACCGGCAGGGCTGGCTCGACCGGCGGGCCATGCGCATCAGAGCGAAAGAGCAACTCGACAAGCTGGGATTCACGGCTCCGCTCAGCACACCCGTACGGCACCTCAGCGTGGCGGGCCAGCAGCAGGTCGAGATCGCTAAAGCTCTGCTCCTGGATGCGAGGTTGCTGATCCTCGACGAACCGACGGCCTCACTCGGCCAATCCGAGACCGACGCCCTGTTCGCCACGATCCGGGCGCTGCAATCGACGGGCGTGTCGTTCATCTATGTCAGTCATCGGCTGTCGGAGATCGCGCAGATCGCCGACCGCATCGTGGTCCTGCGCGATGGTCACAAGATCGCGGAACACAGCGAGGGCGCGGTGGCGCCGACGGTGCTGGTCGAGCAGATGGTCGGACGGAGCGTCGACCGCCTCTTCCCGGACCTTCCCGTCCCGAGGGACGAGATCGCGCTGCGGGTCGACAATCTGACCCGCAAGGACCGACGCTACGACGGCGTCTCGTTCGAGGTCCGGCGTGGCGAAGTGTTCGGTATCGCGGGCATCGTCGGTGCCGGTCGCACCGAGCTCGTACGCGGGGTGGCGGCGGCCGACCCCCGGGCGTCGGGCACCGTGGAGGTCGATGGCGCGCTCGTGCGTCATTCGCATCCCGCCGACGCGATCTCCGCCGGAATCGTGCTGGTCCCGGAGGATCGTAAACAGCAGGGCCTCGTCGTCGGCCAGAGGATCGACGACAACGTCGTCCTCCCGAACATGAACCGGGTCTCCCGAGCCGGTTGGATCACCTCGGCGGCGGCACGCCGGTTCGCACAGGGTGTGGCGACTCGCATGGGGGTCAAGGGTGATGTCACCGCACCCGTTTCGTCGCTCTCCGGCGGGAACCAGCAGAAGGTGGTCATCGGCAAATGGCTCGAGAAGGCGCCCAAGGTGATCATCCTCGACGAACCGACGCGTGGCATCGATGTCGGAGCCCGCGCCGCGATTTACCAGATCATCGCCGAACTCGTCCGGACCGGTACCGCTGTCGTGGTCGTGAGCTCCGATCTGGATGAGGTGCTCGGCCTCGCCAACCGTGTCATGGTCGTCGCAGACGGGCGCAACAAGGGCATTCTCGATGCCCGTGACGCCACACCCTCCACCGTCATGGCACTCGCCACGACCTGAACCATTCCCGACAAGAAGGAAATCATGTCCCTCTCCTTTTCCCTCGACGGCAGGACAGCTCTCGTCACAGGGGGCGCCAGCGGCATCGGAGCCGCGATCGCGCTGGGCATAGCCCAGTCAGGCGGCTCTGTTGCGCTCCTGGATCGGCCGGGCGCCGACTTCGGCGCTGCGATCAGCGCGATCGAGGGCACGGGCGGCCGCGCCTTCTCCGTCGAAGCCGACGTCACATCTCCTGCCGACCTCGAGCACGCTGTCGCTTCTGTGGAAAGGGAAGTCGGAGCACTATCGCTCGCCGTCAATGCGGCGGGTATCGCCAACGCGGCACCGGCCGAGGACATGTCGGTGGATCAGTGGTCGACCCTGTATTCGGTCGACGCGACCGGCGTATTCCTGAGCTGCCAGGCGGAGGCCCGCGCGATGATCCGCCACGGTGCAGGCGGCTCGATCGTGAACATCGCCTCCATGTCGGGAAGGATCGCGAATCGCGGGCTCGACCAGGCTCACTACAACAGTGCGAAGGCCGCGGTCATGCACTTGAGTACGTCCCTGGCCGTCGAGTGGGTCGAGTTCGGCATCCGTGTCAACTCGTTGAGTCCTGGCTACACCGCAACGCCGATGAACACACGTCCGGAGATGGTGGACCGCATGCGCATGTTCGCAGAGAGCGTGCCGATGCAGCGGGTGGCCGAGCCCGCCGAGATGGCGGGACCGGCGGTGTTCCTGCTGTCCGACGCCGCGAGCTATGTGACCGGGATCGACCTGCTCGTCGATGGTGGACACTGCGCCTGGTGAAGGCCGACCGTTCGGCGTACTACCCGCACTACGATGGCCTGATGGATTCAGCGAAGGAGATCGGCGGCGGGCCGGCCCCGGACAGCCGTTTGTCTTTGCTGATCAAGATCGCCCGGATGTACCACGAGCAGGGTTTGCGTCAGCCTGAGATCGCGGAGCAGCTGCGCGTCTCTCAGTCGCGTGTCTCGCGGTCCTTGAAAGAGGCCACGGCGCTTGGGGTCATCAGGACGGTGGTCGTTCCCCCGCCTGGCTTCCACCCTGAGCTGGAGGACGGCGTCCGCGATGCGTTCGGTCTGGCGGACGTCGTCGTGGCCCAGACATCCACACAGGACGAACGCGAAATGCTGCCCGCTCTCGGCGTCGCAGCTGCCACGTACCTCGAGATGACGATTCAGAACGGCGACAGGATCGGCATATCCTCGTGGTCCGCATCGCTGATCGCGACGGTGGAGGCGATGTCCCCCCTTCGTTCGTCGAGTGCAGCGCAGGTCGTCCAGTTGCTCGGCGGCGTCGGGGAACCGCGCGTGCAGCTGCAGGCGACCCGCCTGGTCGAGCAATTCGCACTCCGGACCGGGGCGACGCCGCAGTTCTTCCATGCGCCGGGGATCGTGGGGAGCGAGGCTGCACGGGATGCCCTCCTGGCCGACCCGTACATCGGTGAGACGACGGCAGCCTGGGAGGCTCTCACGCTCGCCGTGGTCGGCATCGGCAGTCTTCAGCCGTCGCCGCTGCTCCGGGAGTCGGGCAACGCGATTCCCCGTGAAGTGGTGGACGCCTTGCAGCGAATGGGCGCGGTGGGGGATATCTGTCTGCGCTTCTTCGATCGGAACGGGGACCTCGTCGACAGTGACATGAATCGTCGAGTGCTCGGGATCAGCGTGCCCTCACTTCTCTCGGTGCCACGGAAAATCGGAGTAGCGGGAGGCTCGAGGAAGTACGAGGCGATCCGGGCAGCAGTGAAGGGTCACTGGATCGACGTCCTGATCACGGACGCGGCCACCGCCCAGCGTCTCATCGAAGACCAGAGCTGATCGGTCGCGACGCCTCAAGCGCGAGCGTGGACTCCATTTGCCCTCCGGCCGAGCGACCGGAAGCAATCCGATTCGCAGGTCTCCTCCGAAGAACAGCCGAGGTGCGCACACCGCGCGCCCGTCTTCCAAGGAGGAACGACCCATGCGCACATCACCCAACCGCCTCGTCGCCACGATCTTCGGAGCGGTCTATCTCCTGGTCGGCCTGCTCGGCTTCGCCTTCACGGGCGGCGTCGGCTTCGTCGCCACCAAGGGCGGGCTCATCCTCGGCATCTTCGAGGTCAACCCCCTCCACAACATCGCCCACCTGCTGATCGGCGCGGCGCTGCTCATCGCCGGCCTCGCCGGGGCCATGGCCGCCAGGGCCGTCAATGTCACGATCGGTGCCGTCTACCTGCTTCTCGGCATCATCGGCTTCTTCCTTGCCGGTACGGCGGCGAACATCCTCGCCCTGAACACCCCCGACCACTTCCTCCACCTGGTGAGCGCGATCGTGCTCCTCGGTGTCGGTCTCGGCGCCGAGCGGACCGTGCGCTCCTCCTCGGTCGCCGCCTGACCGGCTCGGCCACGGCGCTTCCCGTGAGCAGGATGACAATGGACACGCGGATCCTTCCGGCCGCTCCCCAGCCGACGCAGCGGTTGGCGGCCGCGCCGGGGGTCCGTGCGTTCCTCGCCGTGGCCGCGCTGGGAGCAGGGCTGATTCACGCAGCCCTCGCTCCCAGCGCACCTCCTCTGCTGCTCGGTCTTCTCGCGCTCATCGCCACTGCAGAGCTCGCCTGGGCGGTCGCGACGCTGACCCGGGACCGGCCGCCGTTCTTCGAGGCCGTCCCCGTGTCGGCTCTTGCGCCCCTCGTCCTCTGGGCGGCTCTCACCGTCGCGGGTGCGACGGCCACGACCGGGTCCGCGATCGTTCTGCCACTCATTCCGATGGGCGCTGCCTCCCTTCTCGATCTGGCGATCGCAGTCTGGGCGGCCGTCCTCGTGCGTCGCCGCAAGCCGGTCCGGCAGCAGGCGGGGGCTTCCCGCTACGTTCTCGCGCTGATCCTGAGCGCGTGCGCGGTCAGCCTCGTCACGATCCCGGCTCTCGGCCTCACCCAGGCGGGAATCGTCGCGGTGACCCTCCATCATCACCATTGAGGGTGCTGGGTGCTTGACTTGCCGCCCAGAGCAGTCATCGTGGAACCCGTGGTGATAGACGGGCTGGACGAACCGGAATATCAGCCCGACCCCATCGACCAGGTCGGGCTGCTGCTCGTTCGCACCGCCGGCGGAGACCGTGACGCGTTCTCGCAGCTCTACGACATCATGGCCTCACGCATCCTGGGCCTCATCGTGCGGATCCTGATCGACCGGGCGCAAAGCGAGGAGGTGCTGCAGGAGGTCTTCCTGGAGGCCTGGCAATCCGCATCCCGGTTCGCTCCGAACAAAGGTCGAGGACGGACTTGGCTGCTGACCATCGCACACCGGCGGGCGGTCGACCGGGTGCGTGCGTCGCAATCGGCGAGCGATCGAGACCTCCGGATCGGTCGCCGGAACCTCGGTGTCGATTACGATGTCGTCGCCGAGCACGTCGAACTGCGCATCGAAGCCGAGCAGGTCGGCTCCGCGCTCGCGGAACTCTCCGACGCCCAGCGCGAGACGCTCACTCTGGCCTACTTCGGTGGATACAGTCAGAGCGAAATCGCAACCCTGACGGGAGCGCCGCTGGGCACCGTCAAAACACGCATGCGGGACGGCTTAGCCCGTCTCCGGGACCGACTGGGGGTGAGCACATGAATCGACAGGAGTTCCTCGAACTGTCAGCCGGACATGCCCTTCACGCACTCTCCCCGGCCGACGAACAGCTCTTCACGGAGGCGATGGCTGCCCACCCGGAGTGGGCCGGCGACATCCGTGCCGACCGGGAAACCGCCGCGCTCCTCGGAAGCGCCGTCCCCTCCGTGACACCTTCGGCCGAACTGCGCGGGAGGATTCTCGATCAGATCGGGCGGGGAAGCGGGGCGACCGCTCCTGCCGAGGCGCCCACGCCACGACCGTCGATGGCGAGGCGAGGCTGGTTCGCGCTCGCCGCATCCCTCGTCGTCCTCCTCGTCCTCGCCGGTGTGGGTGCGCTCTTCGCGTCCCAGATCGCCGGCCCTCCGACGTCCAGCACCGCCTTGGCGCAGATCCAGCGCCAACCCGACGCCGACTCTGCGACGGAGAAGGTCGCCGGCGGCGGGACGGCGACCGTCCACTGGTCGGACACTCTCGGAAAGGCCGTGCTCGTCTCCGACGGGATGGCGAGGATCCCCTCCGGCAAGGTCTTCGAGCTCTGGTACGTGCGCGACGGCACTCCGACGGCGGCCGGCACCTTCACCACGACAGACGGCAAAGCCACGGCTCCATTGAGGGGGTCGATGCACCTGGGGGACACGATCGCCGTCACGGTCGAACCGCACGGCGGCTCCCCGACAGGTGCGCCCACCACCAGGCCGATTGTGGCGATCCCGACGAGCTGACCGTGGGCGGTGTGTGTGCGGCGGTTGGGAACGAATGCGGTTGCGCGCGCGACCGCATATGTTCCGAAAGGGCGCACTCGCCGTCCGCGCTCGGCGCGGGTGTTCGCCCGTCGGCGCCGGTCGGTGCTTCAGTCGGCTGATGCGAGAGCCGCGATGATCGCGTTCGTCGCCTGCTCGGTGGTCGCGGTGCCGCCGATGTCCGAGGTCATGACGCCTGCGGCCAACGTCGCCTCGATGGCCGCGACGATCGCAGCCGCGGCGTCGGTGTGTCCGAGGTGCTCGAGCATCAGCGCGCCGGCCCAGATCTGACCGATCGGGTTGGCGATACCCAGGCCGGCGATGTCGGGCGCCGATCCGTGGACGGGTTCGAACATGGACGGGTGCTTGCGCACGGGATTGAGGTTCGCGCTCGGGGCGATACCGATCGAACCGACCATCGCGGCTGCCAGATCCGAGAGGATGTCACCGAAGAGGTTGGAGGCGACGATGACGTCGTGCCGGGAGGGCTGAAGGATCAGGCTCGCGGCCAGGGCGTCGATGAGCACGCTGGTCAATCGGATGTCCGGATGGTTCGAGAGGGTCTCCGAGACGACCTCGTCCCAGAACGGCATCGTGTGGATGATCCCGTTGGACTTCGTCGCCGATGTGACCCTGCCCGAGCGTTGTCCCGCAAGGTCCGCAGCGAATCGCGCCACACGTTCGACGCCCCTGCGGGTGAACAGCGACTGCTGGTACGCGGCTTCTTCCGGCTGCCCCTGATAGCTCCGGCCGCCCACCTCCGAGTATTCGCCCTCGACGTTCTCGCGCACGATGACGAGATCCACATCGCCCGCGCGTTTCAGCGGTGAGTCGATTCCGGGCAGCGATCGGACGGGGCGCAGGTTCACATACTGATCGAAGACCCGGCGGATCGGGATGAGCATCCCCCAGAGCGTTTCGACATCCGAGATGCCCGGGGTTCCGACCGCGCCGAGGAAGATCGCGTCGAATCCGCCGAGCGTGTCGAGCGCGTCGACGGGCATCATCCGTCCGCGCTTGACGAAGTGCTCGGCTCCCCAGGCGAACTCGTGCCATTCGAGTCGCACGCCGAATCGTTCGCCGGCGATGTCGAGCACCCTCTGTGCCGCGGGCAGCACTTCGGTTCCGATTCCGTCGCCGGGGAGGGCTGCCACTCGATGTGTCTGCGGTGCCATGTTCGCCTACCTCTTCTCGCTGAGCCCCCGAAGCCTCGAACCGCTCACGGGCCGTTGCCCTCGGGACCCCGCTGCTGTAGTTTGTATGTTGTTGACAATCTACACGAATGTTTGGAGAGTCCCAATGGCGGCATTGAGCCCGATCCTCAAGCAAGCGACCCCCGTGGTCGTCGATCACGCATCAGGAAGCTGGATCTACGGCACGGATGGCGAACGCTATCTCGACTTCACAACCGGGATCGGGGTCACCAGCACGGGGCACTGTCATTCGCGTGTGGTCGAAGCCGCCCGGGCGCAGATCGGTGAGGTCATCCACGCGCAATACACGACGGTCATGCACAAGCCGCTGCTCGCGCTCACCCAGGCGCTGGGCGAGGTGCTGCCCGAGGGACTCGACAGTGTCTTCTACGCGAATTCCGGGTCCGAGGCGGTCGAAGCTTCATTGCGACTGGCGCGCATGGCGACGGGCCGGCCGAACATCGTCGCCTTCCACGGCGGGTTCCACGGCCGGACTGTGGGGGCTGCATCGCTGACGAGTGCCGGTACGAAGTTCCGGTCGGGATTCTCCCCGCTGATGGGCGGCGTGCATTTCGCGCCGTTCCCGAACGCATTCCGCTACGGCTGGGATCCGGAGACGACGATCGACTTCGCACTCCGTGAACTGGACTACCTGCTGCAGACGGTCTCCTCGCCCCAGGACACGGCGGCATTCATCATCGAGCCGGTCCTCGGTGACGGCGGGTACCTTCCCACACCGCCGCGCTTCCTCGAGGGGTTGCGCGATCGCGCGACCGCCCTGGGCATCATCCTCATCCTGGACGAGGTCCAGGCAGGAGTCGGCCGCACCGGACGATTCTGGGGACACCAGCACAGCGCGATCACCCCAGACGTGCTGATCACGGCGAAAGGACTGGCCAGCGGATTCCCGATCTCGGCAATCGCCGCCTCGAACGATCTGATGGAACGGGCGTGGCCGGGCTCGCAGGGCGGCACATACGGCGGCAACGCTGTCGCCGCAGCCGCGGCCGTTGCGACGCTCCAGGTCGTCAAGGACGAAGGGCTCGTCGAGAACTCCCGGCTACGGGGCGAGCAGCTTCGCCGCGGCCTGAACGAGTTGCAGGCGACCGAGCCGCTGATGGGCGACGTTCGCGGTCTGGGGCTCATGCAAGCGATCGAGTTCGTGACGGCCGGCGGAGCACCGAATCCGGCGCTCGCCGCAGCCGTCCAGCAGGCGGCCATCGAGGAGGGACTCCTTCTGCTCACCTGTGGGCCGGCAGGGAACGTGGTCAGGATTGTTCCACCGCTCACGGTGAGCGAGGACGAGATCGAATCCGGTCTCGGCCGGCTCGCCGCTTCTGTGCAGACCGCGACGGAGCGAAACCTCGCTGTGGCGGTCGCTCACTAAGTCCCCACCCGAATCCCACATCACGCAAAAGGAAGAACCATGACGACCTCTCACGACGCGCAGGCGCTCATCGACTCACTCGAGCACCGGCTCTACATTCAGGGTGCGTGGCAGGAGGCCGCGGACGCGGCTACCTTCACGGTGGAGAATCCCGCTACGAAACAGGTGATCGCCGAGGTTGCAGACGGATCGGCCGTCGATGCCGAACGGGCTATCACGGCGGCCGGCGACGCCCAGGACGCCTGGGGCCGCACCTCGCCGAGAATGCGCAGTGAGATCCTGCGGCGAGCGTATGAGCTCATCGTGGAGCGGACCGAGGACCTCGCGGCCATCATGACGGCCGAGATGGGCAAGCCGCTCCAGGAGGCGCGGGGCGAGGTGGCGTACGCCGCCGAGTTCTTCCGCTGGTTCTCGGAGGAGGCCGTGCGCGTTTCGGGGGACTACACGACCAGTCCCGACGGCCGGCACCGGCTTCTCGTCTCGCGTGTTCCCGTCGGGCCGTGCGTACTGGTGACTCCGTGGAACTTCCCGCTCGCGATGGGCACCCGCAAGATCGGCCCGGCCATTGCCGCTGGATGCACCATGGTGTTCAAGCCGGCCGCTCAGACTCCGCTGTCATCGCTGGCGTTGGTGGGCATCCTCGAGGAGGCGGGCCTGCCGGAGGGCGTGCTGAACGTCGTGACGACCACGGACCCGTCGGCTGTCGTCTCGACCTGGATGAAGAGCGGGATCGCGCGAAAGATCAGCTTCACCGGTTCGACCGCTGTCGGGAAGGTGCTTCTCGCCCAGGCGGCGGAAAGCGTGATGCGCACCTCGATGGAACTCGGCGGGAACGCGCCGTTCATCGTCTGCGAGGACGCGGACATCGACGCGGCCGTGGATGGCGCGATCGTCGCGAAGCTGAGGAACATGGGCGAAGCCTGCACGGCCGCGAATCGTTTCCTCGTGCATCGCTCGATAGCCTCCGAGTTCTCCGCACGTCTCGCCCAGAAGATGGAAGCCTTGCCCGTCGGCGATGGGTTCGCAGACGACACCCGGATCGGGCCGCTGATCGACGCGGCCGGACTCGGCAAGGTCCAGCAGCTCGTGGACGACGCCGTGTCGAAGGGAGCCCGGGCGGTCACGGGCGGAGCCGTTCGGGCCGGAGCCGGGTACTTCTACCCGCCGACCGTTCTGACCGATGTCAGCGCCGATTCGCAGCTCATGTCGACGGAGATCTTCGGTCCTGTGGCCCCGGTCATCCCCTTCGACGACGACGAGGACGCGGTCTCGATCGCGAACGACACCGAGTGGGGACTCGTCGGCTATCTCTTCACCCGAGACCTGGATCGCGCCTTCCGGCTCAGCGACCGGCTCGAGGTCGGCATGGTCGGGCTCAATGCCGGGCTCGTGTCAAACCCCGCAGCACCGTTCGGCGGCGTCAAGCAGTCCGGGCTCGGTCGTGAGGGCGGCCGCATCGGAATCGATGAGTTCCTGGAGTACAAGTACCTCTCCGTGCCCCGGGAGTCGTGAGTCTCGAACACAAAAAGGTCGGCCCCGTCGCTCTGACGGGGCCGACCTTGTTTGTTGTGGCTGCTGGCTACACATTCACGATGATGCTCTTCGGCTCGGTCATGGCCTCCATCGCGAAGCGAACCCCTTCCCGTCCGATGCCGGAGTTCTTGAACCCGCCGAAGGGCATGGCGTCGGAGCGGAGGTCGCTGGAGCCGTTGACGATCACCGCGCCCGCGGTGATCTGCGGCGCAACCGTGTATGCCGTGCGGACCGACTGGGTGAAGAGACCCGCTTGGAGCGCGTAGTCGGTGCTGTTCGCGGCGCGGATCGCCTCTTCGATGTCGTCGAACGCCATGACGGTGACGACGGGACCGAAGATCTCCTCCGTGATGAGAGGCGAGTCCGCGGAAACCCCGGTGAGGACGGTCGGGTAGTAGAAAGAACCGGCGCGCCGGCCTCCCACGTGGACTGTCGCACCCTGTGCCCGCGCATCGTCGACCCAGCTCTCGACGCGGACGGCGGCGGACTCGGAGATGAGCGGACCGATGTCCGTGCTCGGGTCGAATTTGCTGCCGACCCGGAGCCGTTCCGTGCTCTCGACCACCTCGCGGAGGAAGCGATCGAACAGCGAGCCGTGGACGTAGACGCGCTGGACGGAGAGGCAATTCTGCCCCGCGACCCCGAACGCACCACTGACGACATCGGCGACCGCCGCGACGAGGTCTGCGTCTTCGCACACGATCGTCGGGTTGTCTCCGCCCAGCTCCATCAGCATCTTCCGCGGGCCGGAGGCGTCGGTGATCTTCCTCGCCGTGCTGGGTCCACCCGTGAACGAGACCAGAGAGATCCGGCCGTCCGTCACGAGAGCGTTTCCCACCTCGGCGCCTCCGCACACCACGGCGATGCGCCCGGCGGGGACCCCCGACTCCAGGAGCGCATTCGTCAGGGCCAGAGCGGTGAGAGGAGTGAACGACGACGGCTTGAGGACGACGCCATTGCCGGCCATGAGCGCGGGTCCCAGCTTGTGGGCGACCAGATTCAGCGGATCGTTGAAGGAGGTGATCGCAGCGACGATGCCGACCGGCTCCCGGGTGAACCAGCCGACCTTGCCGGCTCCGTTCCGGTTGCCTTCGAAGGGGATCGTCTCTCCCGTCAGGAACGCGCCGGCTTCGGCCGAAAGGCGCAGCGTCTCGACGCAGCGGCGCACCTCGCGCTCGGCCTCTGCCAGCGTCTTCACGCCTTCCGAAGCGATGAGCCGTGCGAAATCCCTCGACTGCGCCTCGACCAAGCGAGCGGACGCCTCCAGGGCCTCGCGGCGCGCCCAGACCGGCCACGCTTCCGCCTCGAGCGACGCGGCGATCCCGGTGATGGCACGAGCCACATCCTGTTTCGTCGATGACGCCACGTAACCGAGAACCCGGCCGTCTTCCGGGTCCGCGACCGCCAGGTTCAGCTCGGAGTGCTGCCACGCGCCGGCGATGTACGCACCGCCGGGGACAAGTCGGGCTATGTGGTCCTCTGCTGCGCGCGTCGGCGCGGCGGTGCGGGTCACTGAGACGGCGGATTCTTCGCACACATGCATCCGATGCTCCCTCCTACTTCACGAAGTCGACGACTTTGGCGCCGAGACCGATGAACGGCAGGAACCAGGGCGGCCCGAAATGGCCGGGAACCGGGGGGAACTTCAAGCTCTTCCACACCTCGGTGCTCGGCTGGCCCGTCAACCGCAAAGCCATCTGCTTGCCCATGTGGCTGGCCATCTGCACGCCGTGACCGCTGTAGCAGATGGAGTAGAAGACGCCGTCGTGGATACCCGCGTGAACCATCTGGTCCATCGAGATGTCGACGAGCCCGCCCCACGTGTAATCGATCCGCGTCCCTGACAGATACGGGAACAGTGTCGTCATCGCCCGCTGCAGGATCTCGGCGCTCTTCAGGTCGGATTCCGGATTCGACAGCGCGAATCGCGCGCGGCCGCCGAAGAGCAAACGATTGTCGGGAGTGATGCGGAAGTAGTAGGTGAGGAGCTTGGCGTCGGCCGCTTGACGGCGATGGGGCAGGATCCGGTCGACGACGTCCTGCGCGAGGGGTTCGGTGACGATGATGAAACTGCCGACCGGGACGACACGCCGTTGGAGCCAGGGCGTCAGGGAGCCCGTGTAGCCGCTCGTCGCCACGAGCACTTTGCCGGCGCGGATCACGCCCCTGGTCGTCTGGACGTCGTGAACCTCACCGGAGATCCGGGACAGCCTCATCGCCTTCGCGTCCTCGCAGATGACAGCGCCGGCTGCGATCGCGGCCTGAGCCAGGCCGTGGACGAATTTGCCGACGTGAACACCGGCCCCCAGAGGGTCGACCATGGCGCCGTGGTAGAAGTCCGTCCCGATCTCGTCGTGGATCTGCGCCTTCGGGACGACCGTGACGTGATAGTCGGCGAGCTTGGCCAGGCTCTTCTGCGTCGCGTACATCCCGTTCAGGTGTGCGGGCTTGAACGCGAGGGAAAGCTTGCCCGAGCGCTCGAAATCGCAATCGATGCCGTTCTCGGTGACCAGGCTCTCCACCGTGTCGATGGCCCGGTTGTACTCCCGGAACATGCCGACCGCTCGCTGCTCGCCATACCGCTTGATGGCGGTGCCGAAGCCGATCGCGAGCCCCGTGGTCGCCATCCCGCCGTTTAGTCCGGACGCACCCCACCCGACCGTATGCTCGTCGACCACGACCACCTGGGCGCCCTGCTTCGCCAACTCGAGCGCCGCGGACAGTCCGGTCAGCCCGGCGCCCACGACCACGACGTCTGCGTGTTCGGGGACCGGGGTGCGCCGGTAGTCGCCGGACGGCGTTGCGGTGTCCAGCCAGTACGGAGTGAGTTTCACCAGGACCTCCTGTTAGTGCGCGGTTCAGATTCCGAGAAGGGAATTCACTTCGTCAAGCGAATCGACGAGTGTGTAGTTGTACGCCGGGCTCTGCGGGTCGTAACCGCGGTCGAGCATGACCTTGTTCGTGAAGCCGAGGTCGTCAGCCGGCATCAGGTCGTAGCGCGTGTGGGACGAGATGTGGAGGAAGTCCTCCGGAGTCGCGTCGAGCTGGTCGACCATGTATTCGAACGCCTGGTAGCGCGGCTTGTAGAAGCCGGCCTGCTCGGCCGTGAAGACAGCGTGGAAGTCGGCCCCCAGCTTCGGGACGGACGTTTCGAGGAAGCGCGTGTCGGCGTTCGAGAGGATCACGAGCCGGTAGTTCTCGGCCATCTTCTGCAGGGGCTCGACGACGTCTGGATGCGGCCCCCAGGTGAGGACCGCGGCCGCGAGCTGGACGCCGGCATCGGCCTGCACATCCAGCCCCCATTTGCGGCAGGTCCGGGCGTAGGCGTCGTGAAGCACCTGGGAGTACGCGTAGTAGCTGCCGCACACCTGGTCGTAGCGGTACTTGCTGAACTGAGGAAGGAAGGCCGTGATCTGTTCCTCGGACAAGCGGTCGCCGATCAGGCGACGCGTGACGCTCCCGATCTCGAAATTGATCAGGGTGCCGTAGCAGTCGAATGAGACGTACTTCGGCCGGAACTTCGTGTCGGTCATGACGTGTCCTCTCTGAGGTACCGGGCTCGCCGGCTGTTCCTTATGTCCTTGTGCGGTCCGGACTCAATATAGCTCCAGATGCGCAGATTGTCGACAGTCGGCAACCTTTTGTTGACAGATGGTTGCGTGCAAAGATAGACAGCGGGGTCAGCAACGCGTGCGCTGCCCTGGCGAGCTGCTTACGGGGGGCGCCGCCTGTGCTACACCCCGCGTTGGAGGTTCTTCATGGCCGGCCTCGGTAACTTGAAGGCGCTTGAGCTCAGATCGACCGCTGACCGCATCAGCGACGAGCTGAGGCAGATGATCATCGATGGCACGCTCCGGCCGGGCGAACAGCTCGGCGAAGCGAAGATCGCGGGCCAACTCGGCGTCTCCCGGGCGCCTGTCCGCGAGGCCCTTCAGCAGCTGGTCCAGGAGAGGCTCCTGGTCGCCGCGAGGAACAAGGGGGTCTCCGTCGTCTCGTTCACCGCGACCGACATCCGCGAGATCTACGACGCGCGTCTTGCCATGGAGAAGCATGCGGCGTCTCAGATCGTCTCGGGAGGCGCCGCTGCCCGATCGAGCGCTGCGAAAGAGCTGAGCCGGCTGCTGCCCCGGCTCGCCGATGCGATCCGTGCGGGCGACCGGCGCCAAGTGTCGGCCATCGATCTGGAGTTCCATACCGGCCTGATCGCCGCGGCTGGCAACTCGCGCCTCCTGCATGCCTACATGATCCTTTCCGCCGAGGCGCTTGCCTGCATCAACCGCCTCGAAATCGCCTATCCGGCGGGAATGGACCTCGTCGCCGATCACGAGCAGCTGATCGAGTTGCTCCTCCGGGGCGACATCGGCGCTGTGTCTGACGCGCTCAGCTCGCACCTGAACGTCGCGGCGAACCGGCTCACTTCCCAGCTTCCGGTGCTGGAGACCTGACCGAATTTTCAGCAGTGCAAGTTTGCTGCCGATTGTCGACAATCTGCGAAGGATATGGTTGTATGTGACTCACCCACACGTCATTTGCCGAGAGGACGTACCATGAGATTCGCAAAAACCCTGTCTTTCGCTGCCGCAGGCGCAGCAGTTCTGCTGGCGGTGAGCGGTTGCAGTACCGTCGCCGACGCGGGCTCCTCCAAAGGATCGGGCGCAAGCGACATCACGGCAGGGGTCAAAGTCGATCCCGCCGCCGTGAAGCTGCTGCCGCCCGCGACCAAGAAGGCCGGCGTGCTGACCGTCGCGATGGACCTCAACTACCCGCCCACATCCTTCCTCGCGCCCGACAACGCCACGGCGATCGGATTCAACCCGGATTTCGTGCGCCTGATCGGCAAGAAGCTCGGCCTCAAGATCCAGATCGAGAACGTGTCGTTCGACACGATCGTTCCGGGAATCGCCGCTGGTCGGTACGACTTCACCGCCACCGACATGAGCGCCACTCCGGCTCGCCTGAAGGTCCTCAGCATGATCGACTACTGGGACGCCGGTTCGTCTCTCGTCGTCAGCCCCGGCAACCCCGCGAAGCTGAGTCTGGCCGACAACTCCCTGTGCGGCCACAGCATCGGTGTGACCCAGGGTTCGACCCAGGCACAGACGTACGTCCCGCTGATCTCGCAGAAGTGCCAGTCCGCGGGCGCACAGCCGGTGAAGGCGGTCGTTCTGCCGAACGTGCAGGATGCGCTCACCCAGCTCGGCTCCAAGCGCCTCGACGGTGTCTTCTACGACACCAGTTCGCTCGGCTGGGCGGCGAAGCAGCAGCCCAGCTCTTTCCAGCTGGTGACGCCGCAGTACAAGAAGCAGACCGGTACCGATCTGGTTGCGCTCGGAATCGCCAAGGACTCTCCGCTGATCCCGGCCCTGCACGCTGCGACCCAAGCGGTCTTGGACAGCCCGCAGTACAAGAAGGCGCTCGACAATTGGGGTCTGGGTACGGGCGCGATCACGACAGCTACCTTGCAGCAGTAGCCCATGTCTTCTACGAAGGCACCCCTCATGGTCCGCACCGTCGAGACAGGGAGAGTGGACACCGTGGATGCGTCACAGAAGCCGAGGATCCATCGCAAGCGGCCCCTCGAGTACGTCTCCTGGGCGGTGTTCATTCTCCTGGCGGCCGGTCTGGCGTACTCGCTCACCACCAACCCGAACTATCAGTGGGGTGTGGTCGCTCAGTACTTCACGTCCGAATCCATCCTCCGGGGGCTGGGACTCACGCTCGTCCTGACCGCTGTGTCCATGCTGCTGGGGACGCTCATCGGCCTGCTCGTCGCCGTGATGCGTGCGTCCTCGATCCGCCCCATCATGCTCGCTGCATCCGCCTACATCACGTTCTTCCGAGGCACGCCTGTGCTGGTCCAGTTGATCTTCTGGTTCAACCTGGCCGCGTTGTATCCGCACCTGGCGATCGGGATCCCGTTCACGAACGTTTCGCAGACGATCGACGTGAACCAGATCATGAGTGCCACAACGGCAGCGATCATCGGACTGTCCCTCAATGAGGCCGCCTACATGGCTGAAATCATCCGCGGCGGGTTCACCTCGGTGGGGAAGGGGCAGCTCGAGGCCGCCGACTCACTCGGGATGAGCGGGATGACGAAGCTGCGGAAGATCATCATTCCGCAAGCCATGCCGGCGATCATTCCAGCGACCGGCAACCAGGTGATCGGGATGTTCAAGGAGACATCGCTGGTCAGCGTGCTGGGGGTGGCGGAGCTCTTGCAGAGCGCCCAGCTGATCTACGCGCGGACCTACCAGACCATCCCTCTCCTGATCGTCGCCTGCCTGTGGTACCTGGCGATGACGCTCCTGTTGAGCTACCCGCAGTCCCTGATCGAGAAGCGGTACTCGCGGTCCACCGCTGCGATCGGGCGAACGATCATGCCGACCGAGCCTGCCCAGATTGGTGAAGGAAAATGAGTGAACTCGGCACCGTCCACGTGCGCGCGCTCCGCAAGTGCTTCGGCGAGAGAACGGTGCTCCAGTGCATCGATCTTGACGTCGCGTCCGGCGAGATCTGCTGCATCATCGGCCCGAGCGGTTCGGGAAAGTCGACGCTGCTGCGCTGTATCGATGGGCTCGAATCCATCGACTCCGGTGTCCTCCGCGTCAATGGCGAGGATCTCGGATACTACGAGACCCCGACCGCGTATCACGCGCTCAACCCCAAGCAGGTCGCGCGACAGCGGACGCAGATGGGAGTCGTCTTCCAGCAGTTCAACCTGTTCCCGAACATGACGGCAGCCGAGAACGTCATGTCCGGCCCCGTGCTGGTCAAGGGCGCCAGTAAGAAGGAGTCCCGCGTTCGGGCCACGGAGCTTCTCGCCAGTGTGGGCCTCCGGGGACTCGAGGGACACTATCCCTCCCAGCTCTCCGGCGGCCAGCAGCAGCGGGTCGCGATCGCCCGCGCGCTGGCGATGGATCCGAGCGTCATGCTGTTCGACGAGCCGACGAGTGCTCTCGACCCCGAGTGGGTCGGCGAAGTGCTGGCCGTGATGCAAGACCTCGCCGAGCGCGGCATGACGATGCTGATCGCCACCCACGAAATGGGATTCGCTCGCGAGGTCGCCGACACGCTGATCTTCATGGACGGCGGGGTCGTCGTCGAGCGGGGCGACGCGCGCGAGGTGATCACGAATCCGAAGGAGCCGCGGACGAAGCAGTTCCTGAGGATGGTGCTGTAGTGAACGACGGACAGCTCGCTGTCATCGGCGTGGGCAGCATCGGGAGCATGGCGCTGTGGCAGGCTTCCCGACTCTCGACGTCCGTCGTGGGGTTCGAGGCGGAAAGCCCCGGCCATCCGCGGAGCGCGGTAGGCGGCGACACGAGGTTGTTCCGCATGACCTACCGGGGCGAGAACAACTACTACCCGATCCTGCAGCGCGCGCGAACGCTGTGGCGCGAGCTCGAGGCGGAGTCGTCGCAGAGCATCCTGACGCAGTGCGGGGGGCTCTCCATCGGCTCACCGGACGAGCTGTACATCCCGCAGCTCCTCGAATCGATCCGGCGCACCGGCGCGCCGCACGAGATCCTCGACCGGGACCAGATGGCGCAGCGGTATCCGCAGCACAATCTCCGGGAGGGGGAGTGCGCGGTCTTCGATGCCGAAGCGGGCTTCCTCCGCACCGATCGCGCTGTCCTCGCCGCCCTCGATGTCGCCCAGGCCAACGGTGCGACGGTCCTGCGCCACACCGCTGTGGACGAGATCCGCGAAGTGGCGGACGGAGTGGTGGTGAGCTCGGGGACGTCGTCGTGGACGTTCGATCGGGTCATCGTCGCCGGCGGCGGATGGTCGACGACCCTGCTTCCGGACGGATTGCGCCAGTGGGTGCGTCCTCGCCGTTCCTATCTCTCCTGGTTCGCCGCGCGCGATGCCGCGGAGTTCGTGCCCGAACGCTTCCCCATCTTCATCCGGATCTCCGGCGATCGATCGCTTTACGGCGCACCGACCGTGGACAGCGTGACGGTCAAAGCCACGCTCGACGGGCGCAGCTCCCCGGCCGCGGATGCCGCCTCGGTGCAGAGAGAGCTCACGCCGGAGGAGATCGCCGAGACGACAGAGACCGTCGCCGAGTTCCTGCCCGGGCTGATCCCCGACATCGTCCGGTCGGACGCCTACCCGGATCTCTTCACGGAGGACGAGGCGGCCCTCCTGGGGACTGTCGGCTCCAGCCCGCGCATCTACTACGCGACAGGCTTCTCCGGCACCGGCTTCAAGATGTCGTCGGCGTTCGGCGCGATGGCTGCCCGGGAGGCTCTGTCCGGGTCCGAAGAACCCGGTTTCGGCTTCCTCCGCCCGGATCGGTTCCTGAGCCGGACAGGGACCGGCCAGGAGCGAGGGCTGTGATGAGCTCCGACCCGGAGCGCAGGGTCGCGCTCGTCACGGGCGGCAATCGGGGCATCGGACGGGAGATCGCCCGGCAGCTCTGCGCGCGTGGACTCCACGTCATCGTGGGGGCCAGGAGCGCGGCCGACGGCGACCGCTCGGCGCGCGAGCTCGGGGAGCTGGGATTCAGCAGTTCAGCGGTCGAGCTGGATGTGACCGAGCCGGATTCGGTCCGCCAGGCCGTTCGTGCGACCGTCGGCGAGTTCGGCCGGATCGATGTGCTGGTGAACAACGCCGGCATCGCGATCGATGGTCCAGGCCATCGGCCTTCAGAGCCGGATTTCGACACGATCGGGACGACTCTGGAGACCAACCTGGTCGGCGCGTGGGCCTGTGCGGGCGCCGTGGCACCCCACATGCGCGCCGCCGGTTACGGGCGGATCGTCAACATGTCGAGCAGCATGGCCTCCCTGGAGTTGACGGCCGACAGCGAGTCTCCGGCCTATCGCATCTCCAAAGCAGCGCTGAACATGTTGACCGTGGTCCTCGCAGCCGAGTTGCGCGAAGCCGGCATCCTCGTCAACGCGGCCTCGCCCGGATACACGCGGACCCGGATGAGCCCGAACGCGACGAGAACAGTGGAGTCGGGAGCCGACACCCCCGTCTGGCTGGCCACCCTGCCCGCGGACGGCCCCTCGGGGGGCTACTTCTACGACCGCTCACCGCTGCCCTGGTGATGACGGACCGTTTTCGACTGCACACGATGGAGCACGACGAGCATGCCGAACGCTGACGTACTGAAGGACATCGAGACGCCTGCCGTCGTGATCGACCTCGACGTCGTGGATGCGAACATCCAGCGGATGCAGGCGGCCATCGGCAGCAGGGGTGTCGGCCTTCGCCCGCACGTGAAATCCCATAAGTCGGTGAACCTCGCGCGACGCCAGCTGGAGGCCGGAGCTGTCGGGATCACGGTCTCGAGCGTCGGGGAGGCGGAAGTATTCGCCGAGGCCGGCGTCGACGACATCTTTCTGGCCTATACGATCTGGGCCGGCTCGGCGCGTCGTGCTGAGCGGATCCTGAACCTTCACGAGCGGGTGCGGTCCTTTTCCGTCGGGGTGGATTCGGCAGCAGGAGCAGAACAGCTGGCCGCTGCGACCCGGCCCTCGCAGCACGCGCTGCGCGTGCTCGTGGAGATCGACAGTGGGGCGCACCGCACCGGAGTGCGGCCGGAGGACGCCGGCGCTCTGGCGGCCGAATGCCTGCGTCTCGGTCTCGACGTCGCCGGGATCTTCACGTACGCCGGCCATGCCGGGAGATCGAGAGAAGCGCGCGTCAGCGGCGCGGCCGACGAGATCGACGCCGCCGAACGTGCCATCGCCTCCTTGACGGCGAAGGGCATCCCCGTGGGAACGGTCAGCGCCGGCTCCACCCCGACAGCGCTCTTCTCCGCACGGGCGCCGGTCACGGAATCACGGCCCGGTGAGTACATCTTCAACGACGCCGACAACGTGCGCCTCGGCACATGCGAGAGTCTCGCGGATGTCGGCCTCCACGTCGCCACCACAGTGGTCAGTACCGCCGTCGAGGGCCAGGTGATCATCGACGCGGGAACCAAGACCCTCGGCAGGGAGGGCAACGTCGACAAGGGATTCGGACTGGTTCCCTCGCTCCCCGGAAGCTCCCTTCGGCTGCTCAACGAGCACCACGGATACCTTTCGATCCCCGACGGCGTGAAGCGCCCCGCGGTGGGCGATGTCCTGACCGTCGTGCCGAACCACGCCTGCCCGGTGGCCAATCTCTTCGACGAGTACATCGTGATCGCAGACGGTGCACCAGTAGCTCGATGGCCCGTGGACGCGCGGGGCCACCTCTCGTGAATGCGGCAACCCCCAGACGATCGGAAGCGGAAGATTGACGAAATTCATTCCTCACATCGAAGGTGGGCAGCCGGGCCACGACTCCTATTCCCAGGTCGTGGAGGCCGGCCAGCTGGTCTTCCTCGCCGGTCAGGTCGGCAGCGTGGGTGGGAGACCGGAGACCTACCCCGTCGATTTCGCGGCGGAGGTGCGTGCTGCCTTCGCCAGCGCCGCCGACCTGCTCTCCGCGGTCGGGCTCGGACTGGAGTCCGTGGTGAGGTGCGTCATCTACCTCACCGACTTCGCGGACTTCCCCGAGATGGACCGGATCTTCCGCGAGCTCTTCCCCACCGACCCGCCTGTTCGCGCCACCGTCGGCGTAGCCGCCCTGGCTCGTGACTGCCGATTCGAAGTGGAGATCACGGCAAGCCGTCCCGGGGAGCCGGGTCCCGACTCGGGACAGCGACATGCAACGCGAAGCACGGGAGAAGCATGACGACACCTGAAGCGGACGTAGCGATCGTCGGTGTCGGCTCGATGGGGAGCATGGCGAGCTGGCAACTCGCCTCCCGCGGTCTCCGGGTCATCGGAGTCGACCGGTTCTCGATCCCCGGCCCCTTTTCCGCCTACGCCGGGGAATCCCGCATTTTCCGCAAGGTCTACGTGGAAGGAGCGCACTACACCCCCATCCTGCAGAGGGCACAGGATCTCTGGCGTGAGCTGGAGAATGTCAGTGGGACCCGGCTGCTCAACCCGACCGGCGCCGTCACGATCTATGACGAGCACAATCCGGCGCTGGCCTCCCTGATGGCGGCCGCGGACGAGCGTGGGCTCTAGCACGAGCTCCTCCGGGGAAAAGACGCCAGGGCGCGCTATCCCGAGCATGTCATCCGCGACGGGGATGTCACGGTGTTCGATCCTGAGGGAGGCTGGCTGAACTCAGAACGGGCCGTGACTGCCGCCCTCATGGAGGCTTCACGGCTGGGCGCCACGTTCCTGGGAGGCCGGAAGGCGCACAGTGTCGAGGCGTACGGCGACCGGTACATCGTCCGGACCGATCACGAAGAGATCATCGCCTCCCGCGTGCTCGTCTCCCAAGGGAACGGTGGGCGAGCGGTGTGCAGGGAGCTCGGCGTTCACCTCTCCGTTCTGCCCCAGGTCCTGACCTGGTTCCCCGTTGTGGACCCGGCTGCATTCTGCAGGGAGGACATGCCCGTCTTCCTCCGGAGGGCGGAGGAAGCCGGGCGGTCGGACAAGGCCCAGTTCTACGGGTTCCCGAGCGCTGACGGCTGGACCGTGAAAGTCGTCGCGAGCATCTTCCTGGATGAGGTCGAGTCGATGGAAGAGCCTCCTGCGTGGGATCCCCGACATCTGGACACCATCCGGGCATGGGTCGGGGAATTCCTTCCCGGACTCATTTCGGACCCCGTGCGGGTCGCCACCTGCGCGGACGGTCATTCACCGGACGCGACCGGGTTGGTCGGCGCAGTGCCCGGAATGGAGGGTGTCGTCGTCGCGGCCGGCTTCTCCGGCCACGGCTTCAAGATGGCCTCTGCCCTGGGAGCGATCGCGGCCGACCTCCTCCTAGACGGGACAACGGCCACCGACATCGGTTTCATGAATCCCGCCCGGTTTCTTGGAGCAGACACGCGACTCGCGTCGCTGGCTCTGAGCTGAGAGAAGCACCGGGTCCGGGCCCCCAAGCGTTCAACAGACTGCCCCCGAGAAACACGAGACGACGAAAGCGACACATCATGACAGACACGACCTTCCGGCCGAAGTACATCTCCTTCGATGTCTACGGCACCCTGATCAACTGGGACACCGATCCCACCACCCGCCGCCTTCTCGCAGGCCGCCTGCCGGAAGAGCAGTGGCCCACGTTCAAGAAGGTCTTCCGGGGCTACCGGTACGACGAGGTCTGCGGCGACTACAAACCGTACGAGCAGATCCTTCAGAATTCGTTCGACCGGGTGTGCGCGTTCTTCGGGATCGGGCCGACACCGGGCGCGGGCGCCGAGTTCGCCGAGGCCGTACGCAGCTGGGGTGCCCACGATGACGTGCCGGCTCCGCTGAAGCTCATGGGCGACAACTACCAACTGGTGGCCCTGTCCAATGCGGACGACAGCTTCCTCGATATCAGCATCCCGAGGCTCGGCGCGCAGTTCCACGCCGTGTTCACCGCGGAGCAGGCTCAGGCCTACAAGCCGCGCTACCAGGCCTTCGAGTACATGCTCGACACCTTGAACGCCAAGCCGGAGGACTTCCTGCACGTCTCCTCGCACGCGAGGTACGACCACATGCCGATGCACGATATGGGCTTCCGGAACCTGGTCCTGCTGGACCGGGCCTGCGATCCCATCACCCCGGGCTACGACTACGTCACCCTGAAGTCCCTGGACGAGGTCAACAGGCGCCTCGGCCTCTGAGGCGCACTCGACCCGGGACTCTGAAGGAGATTCGACACCCGATCTCCTTCGCAATGCGGCTCAGTGGTTTCGCAGAGACATCCGAGGACGTCGAAGGGACCTTCGACCCGACTGCCAGGGCGCTCCACGCTCCACGATCGGAGGGAGCAGAGGGGCAGGTCGTGGAGATCATCGAAAGTGCAGCACCCGGCATCTATCTCGGCTGGGGTGCGTTCGTCGTCCAACTGGGCAATCTGATCGTCATCGCGATCATGCTGGCCCTGTTCGTTCTGGCGCTCATCGTGCCCTTCCCGAAAGCGCGGCGCCGCAAGTGAGCGGCGTGAAGAGCGCTCCCGGCACACGGTCGAACCGGCCGTCCGAACCGGCCGAACCGGCCGACGAGGTGTACACCTGGACAGGGAGGGTGCGTCGCTGGCTTCTCAGACGCCTCCCACCCGAGAAGCTGCTGCCGCAGGACCAGCCCAGCTATGTCGCATCCTGGATCTACGTGTTCGGCATGGCCTCGCTCGCCGCTCTTGCCGTCGTCATCATCTCGGGCCTGGCGCTGAGCCTGAACGGTCCTGCCTGGTATCACGTGTCCTCGCTCGGCCACTTCACCAACGGAGTGCACCTGTGGAGCGTCGAGCTCTTCTTCCTCTTCATGGTGGTGCACCTCTGGGGAAAGTATTGGATGGCCGCCTGGCGAGGGGGTCGCGTGCTGACCTGGATCACCGGCGTCATCGCTTTCGCCGTATCGATCGTCGCCGGGTTCACCGGCTACCTGCTGCAGACCAACTTCGACTCCCAGTGGATCGCCTTCGAAGGGAAGGATGCGCTGAACGCAGTCGGGGTCGGCGCCTGGTTCGACGTGGCCGACCTCGGCCAGATGTTCACCTGGCACATCGCGCTTCTGCCGCTGGCAGTCGCCGCGATCGTCGCGTTGCATGTCGTCCTGGTGCGGATGCACGGCGTCGTTCCACCGATCGATGCGGCGGAGACCGATGACCAGATTCTCCACCCGGGCAACGAATCGGAGGCGGGACGATGAGATCGGCCCCCGACATGTCCTGGCGTTCGCGCGGCGACCTCGCCTCCCGGCCGTGGCAGGGCCGGGTGCGGGACTACGACCTGTTCAAGGAAGTCACGATCGGTTTCGTGATCGTCTCGCTGCTCACCCTGGGCCTGGTGGCTGTGCTCGGGTCGCCGGATGAACCGAGTGTGACCTTCGTCTCCTGGTCGAAGAACCAGCCCATCGACTTCGCCACGACGGCGACGGCCGAACTGGGCCGCACGAGCGACACGGCGGCCTACGGTCCTCCGTACAACCACACTCCGGGTGCGACGCAGACGCTCGGACCTCTGGACCTGCAGAGCATGTCCGGTGTGCGCATCCCGATCGACACTGCGGACGCTTTCGTCATCGCACCGCTGAAGACGTTGCCCCGCGTTCCCGCGGCCGTCGCGACCTGGACGGCCGCATCCCCGGCGGACCAGACTCGTTGGACGACCGATTACGGAAAAGCGCTCGCCGCGGACAAGGGGTCTGTGCTCCCGCCGGCACGGTCCGCATACGGGCCGGTCCCGGCCTTGATCGCCTCCCTCATGGCGATGGCGAGAAGCGGGGCACTGGATGGCGCGCTCGCCGGTCAGAACGGCTTCTACAACCAGGACTACACGAAGGCGATCCTCTTCCTCGGCGACGGCACCTACTTCCAGGACCTCGCTGCCGGCCAGCATCTGACGGGCGACCAGTGGGGGATGATGAACGAGACGGGCAATTACCCCGGTCAGTCGTGGCTGTGGCTCTTCTCCTTCTTCTATCAGGTGGAGCCGTTCGCCTCGGCGCCCAACGCGGACCTCCTCGTCGTGCTGATCATGGCCATTCTCACGGCACTGCTCGCTCTGATCCCGTTCATCCCCGGGCTCCGGACCATCCCGAAGTGGATTCCGGTTCACCGGCTCGTGTGGCGGGACTACTACCGTTCCCGTCTCCCGATCTCCCCGACCAGGGCGCGTGAAACGGAGACGGACATCTCTGCACCGGAAGCAGGAGCGGCCTCTGCCGATCGATAGGCATTTGTCAGCCGTTACCCAAGCCACGTAAGAATCCATCAAGAATCCGCGGAGAGAGTGGAGGCATCGGACACGGGAGGTGAACGGTGGCCACGTTGCTACGCGGTAAGAGGATCGTCGGATGGCTGACGGGGGTGATCGGCGCAGGAAGTCTGGCCGTGACCGGGCTGATGTCGGGGTTCCTTCTCGGCACCACGCATACCGGGTCGAGCTCGGTGTCGCCGACCTCGGTGCCGACCACATCGACTGCGCCAGCCGCTCCGAGCCGGCACGACGACGGCGAGGACGACGACTCGGAGTCGACGCCGGCTCCCGCCGCTCCCGCTGCGCCTGCCCCGGCGACTCAGGCCCCGGTGCAGCCGAGCCAGGGAGGCCAGAGCAGTGGTACTTCGTCCGGCTCCTGAACTCCCGGCGAAGCACGCCGAGTGGACGGTGTGGAGCGTTGCAGCGTCGCTCGTCGTCGAAAAGCCGGGCGCGCTCTCCGCTGCTCGAGCGCTCGCCGATGAGGTCCTTCGCGGCGTGGGGGCCGCCTGCGATCGTTTCGATCCGGGCTCCGAGCTGTCCCGGCTCGCCGACGACCCGGTCGCCCGGAATGGAGTGCGCGTCTCGCCGCTCCTGGCCGAGTTGGTCACGACTGCGCTTCTCGTGGCGGCTCAGACGGATGGCAGCGTCGACCCGACTCTCGGCTTCGAGTTGGCTCGCTGGGGGTACGACCGAGACATCGACCGACTTCCGCCGGCAGAGCAGCCCATGTCTCCGGATGCAGCTGTCACGGTATCCGCCGTCGCGCGGCGGCCCCAGTGGAGGGACGTCGAACTCGACGGCCGGGTCTTGACGGTGCCGCCGCACCTCCGGCTCGACCTGGGGGCGACGGCGAAGGCGTTCACGGCGGATCGGATCGCTGCCCGCGTGGCCGGCGAATTGGACACCGCCGTGCTCGTCTCGTTGGGCGGGGACATCGCGACGGCCGGACGCAGCGGACGGGGAGGCTGGGAAGTAGTGGTCCGCGACCGCGAGACGGACCCGTCGCAGCAGGTGTTCCTGCCCGACGGCTCCGCGATCGCCACTTCCAGCACGCAGAAGCGGCGCTGGGTCCACGAGGGCCGGGTGTACCAGCACATCCTGGATCCTGCGTTCGGTGCACCGGTGATCCCCGCCTGGAGGTCGGCGACGGTCGCGGCCACCGACTGCGTCACGGCGAACGCGTTCAGCACCGCCGCGATCGTTCGCGGGCGTGCGGCCCCAGCTTGGCTGGCTGAGCGAGGAGCGACCGCCCGCCTCGTCGACCTGGAGGGCCGGGTCGTCACGACTGCAGGCTGGCCGGACCCCGGGGAGGGGGCATCGTGAACGAGCTGTTGTGGGCGTTCGGCCGGGCCAGCGGTGTGGTCTCGCTCCTCCTTTTCACCGCGAGTGTCCTGCTGGGCATCCTCACCCGTGCCGGCCGGCCGCTTCCCGGGCTGCCGCGATTCTCGGTCTCATTGGTGCACCGGAACATCTCCCTGCTGGCCGTCGTCTTCCTCGTGCTGCACGTGGGCACGTTGATGTTCGACTCCTACGCGAAACTGAACCCGGTCGACCTGGTGGTCCCGTTCCTCGGTTCGTTCAAGCCTTTCTGGCAGGGCCTGGGGACGGTGGCCTTCGATCTGGTCCTCGCGATCGTGATCACCGGGCTGCTGCGTCGGCGCATCGGGCAGCGGGTGTTCCGTTTCGTGCACTGGTTCACCTACGCGATGTGGCCGGTGGCGGTCTTGCATGCGATCGGCAACGGCACCAACGGTACGAGCGGCTGGTTCCTGCTGCTGACGGCCGCCGCGACCCTGCTGGTGTTGATCGCCGTCGTCTGGAGGATGTCGAGTCGCTTCATCGAACATGCACAGACCCGTCGACTGGCGGAGGCGTACAAGGAGGGCATGCGATGACGATGACCAGTGACGTCGCGACCGAACCCATCGGGCTCACTCCGGCGCGAGAGGGGAGGCTGCTGGCTGCAGGGGCGGAAGCGTCGCTGGCCTCGCACGTGCGCACTTTCGGGGCGCTCCCGCGACGGGAGCCGCGCGCGATGCTCAGGGAGCTCGAGGCGTCCGGGCTCACCGGGCGCGGCGGCGCCGCCTTCCCGGCCTGGCGCAAGCTCGCCGCTGCGGCTGAGACGGCGTCCGGTCGACGGCGCGGGCGGACGCCCATCCTGATCGCCAATGGCTCGGAGGGCGAACCGTTGAGCTGGAAGGACGCCGTCCTGCTGCAGAACGCCCCCCACCTGGTCGTAGATGGGATGCTCACCGCAGCACGGGCGATCGGCGCGACGAACGTGCTGCTCATGGTGAACGCCGACGCCGTCGGCCGGGTCGAGCGGGCGCTCGCCGAACGGCCCGACGCCCGCGGGATCGAGCTGGTGGAGGCTGCGGACAGCTTCATCTCGGGTGAGGCGAGCACCGTCGTCAATGCCATCGAGAACGACGACCCGCGCCCCACCGACCGCACTGCGCGACTGACGGAGTCCGGACTGCGCGGACGCCCTACCGTCGTCCAGAACGTGGAGACCCTCGCGCATGTCGGACTGATCGCCCGGTTCGGTGCCACGTGGTTCCGCTCTCTGGGTGACGCCTCCGATCCGGGCACCCGGCTGGTCACCGTGACCGGGGACGTCCCGCACGGGGGCGTCTTCGAGCTGCCCACCGATGCGACGCTCGACGAGGCACTCGCCGTCGCCGGAGCGGACGGACGCTCGGCGTCCGCCGCCCTGATAGGCGGGTATCACGGCGCCTGGGTGCCCTCCCGCTCATTCCGGACAGCACTCACCCGGGCAGACTTGGCGAGGTTCGGTGCGCAGCCGGGCGCAGGCGTGATCCATGTGCTGGGCGATCACCGGTGCGGTTTGCAGGCGACCGCCCGCATCGTCGCGTACCTGGCCGGCCAGACAGCGAACCAGTGCGGCCCGTGCATGTTCGGCCTTCCCACGATGGCGGTGCGATTCGAGGGACTCGCCACTGGGTCTGCGGCCAGGGAGAACGCCGCGGAGCTGGTCCGCCTCTCCGGCCTTGTCGTCGGCCGAGGTGCGTGCCACCACCCCGATGGGACCATCCGCCTGATCCGCAGCGCCCTCCACGTGTTCGCCAGCGACGTGCACGCGCATGCCGAAGGACGATGCACACGGAGGCCGGCTTGAGCACCTCCCGGCATGTCCTGCACATCGACTGGACCCGGTGCGACGGGCGCGGACTGTGCGCCGAGATCCTCGAGGGCGCGCTCGGTCGCGACGACTGGGGGTATCCGGTCGTGCTGCGCGGCGATCCGGAGCACCGCACCGACCTGCGTCTACGGGCGGACGAGGTGACGGCCGCGGAGGAGGCCGTGGCCCTCTGCCCGGTGGCGGCGTTGCGGCTCCTCCGCGCCGGGGTCGGCTGACCCGCTCACCCCGCGTTCGCACCCTCGCGGGGAAATACAATTGGCGCACTCGAGCCGCATCGGCGGTCGACGTGCCCCACCCAAGCGAAGACCGCTGACAACCGCACTGCACACCACTTTCGAATGGATAAGCATGACTCAGCCTCCGACCATCGCTCTTTTCACTGGTGACAGCATCACCGATGCCGGGAGGCGAACCGACCCTCACGGGCACCTTGGCGCCGGATACGTCCGACGGATCTCTGAGATGGCGGAAGCGGCCGCGGCTCCACTCCGAGTGGTCAACACGGGCGTCGGAGGCGACCGGACCACGGAGCTTCTTGCGCGCTGGTCGACCGACGTGATCGAGTGCCGGCCCGATGTCCTCACGGTTCTCGTAGGCGTGAACGACATGTGGCGCCGGTATGACGCGTCGACCCCGACGTCACCCGAGGAGTTCGAGGCGAACTATCGGCTCTTGCTCGATCGGGTGCGCAACGAGCTCGACCTCGAGCAGTTGGTCCTCATGGACCCGTTCGTCGTGCCGATCAGAGCGGATCAAGCCCACTGGTTCGAGGAGGACCTGAAGGCGAAGGTCGAGATCGTCAACGACCTCGCCACGCAATGGGAGGCGGTCCACATCCCTCTCCATGAACTGTTCACCGCGAAAGCCGACGAGTCCGGTCCTCACTCCGTCGTCGAGGATGGGGTGCATCCCACCCCCGATGGCCATGACCTCATCGCACGAGCGTGGTGGCGATCTGTCGGACCGCGTTTCGCCTGACCGGGCTCAGCCGGAGGCGAGGGTGCGGAACCCGACCCATCCCCAGTAGACCCGGTGATGGGTGATCTGCCCGTCGGCGATGTCCATGACTTCGATCAGGTCGACCTGATCGCCGTCAGGGGTCTCGCGCGGATACTCCCAGACCAGTTGCCGGCCGTTGGAGAAGAACAGCCCGGTCCGGTACCAGCGGCCGAGACCGTTCTCGGGTGCGTCGAATCCTCTGGCGAAGAAGTCACGGATGCTCGCGCGGCCGCGGAGCACTCCTGACCCTCTGTCGGCTGACGTCGCCCACACGAGCGGGCTCTCGAAGACGGCGTCCTCGGCGTAGAGGGAGGACAGGAGGTCGATGTCCTTGGTGGTGACGGCAGTGTGCCACTGCTCGTAGATGCGGGTCGTCTCCCTGCGGTCGTCGGTCACGGGTTCAACCTACCGCCGGCATCGGAGCACGTGTTCAGTGCGGCATCGGTGAAGATCCGATAGCCCTCACGGCTGTCGTAGCCGTGGATCTCGCGGGTGTCGAGCGCATCCATATAGTCGAGAATCCGTTCTGTGATGAGTTGCCCGGGAACGAGGACCGGAAACCCGGGTGGGTAGGGGGTGACGAATCCGGCGGAGACGACGTCCTGTCCGGCAGCGATCATCTTTCGAATGCCGACGCTGCTCAGGTGGGTGGTCGCTTCGGACCGGTACGCGAGGTAGAAGGCGGAGCGCACGTCTCCGATGCGCCCGTCGGGGGAGAACGCCGGATGAAAGGCGCTGAAGTGCGGCAGCGCTGGTGTCTCGTCGCCCCGCCTCCGCGATCCGGAGGATTCTGCGCCGACGCCGCGCTGGTCGAGGTCTTCTGCGATCTTCACGAGCACCTCGATCAGGTATGCCACCGAGCTGCGGCTGGTGCCGATGTTGGTCATCAGGAGGACGCTGCTCCGACTGGTCTTGTTGACCTGGATGCGGTGCTGATCCATCAGGTAGTGGTGCTTGAATGCGTCGCCGTCGATGCCCGTCGCGGAGATGTCGAGGGTGAGCCTGCTGGGGTCGATGACGAACTCGTCTTTCGCCCAGCGCTGGTCCCACCCGGCCAGGCCATCCTTGAGGGGGGCGTGACGGTGTGCTGCGGGTGCCGGCGGAAGCAGGTCGGGCTCGGCGAGGATGCGGAAGTAGCGGCGCAGAAGCGGGTGGCGGGCAACGGTGCGGCGGATGGTGTTCGCAAGATCGACCTGCCGTTGGATCAGCGGATACCCTTCGAGCTCCGCCTGGCGACGACCGATGTCCAGCGACGCAAGGATCTGGTAGTTCGGCGATGTGGAGGTGTGGGTCATGAACGCTTCCCGGAACGCGTCGGCGGTGCGCGTTTCGAAGTCCTGGTCGAAGATGTGGATCATCGAGCCTTGGCGAAGCGATGTCAGGGTCTTGTGGGTCGATTGCGTGGAGTACACCCGTATCCGGGCCCGTGCCGGATCCGGGTGGGTGCGATCGGCGTCCGCTTGTCTCCGGCCGACGTAGTCCGGGTCGGCGAGTGAACGTTTCAGTTCGTGTGCCGCGTGCATCGCCGTCCTCTGCCGGTAGACCGGATGAAACCGGGCGAATCCGAACCAGGCCTCATCCCACAGGAAGACCAGGTCGGGTTTGATGGCCAGACAGGCCTCCATCACCCGGCGGGGGTCGTAGACGATGCCGTCGAACGTGCAGTTGGTGAGCGCGAGCATCGTGACCCGATCGAGCAGGCCGTCGTCGCGGAGTCGCCGGAGCTGCTCGGTGATCGCATCCGTCGGAACGGCACCGTAGAGGGAGTGGGCACCGATCGAGTACGCCTCGAGATAGATCACGTGGGCGCCCGCGAGGACGAGGCCGTAGTGGTGGGACTTATGGCAGTTCCGGTCGACGAGGACGATGTCTCCCGGTGCGATCACGGCTTGATGGACCACCTTGTTCGCCGTGGATGTGCCGTTGGTGACGAAGAAGGTGTGGCGGCTGCCGAACGCGCTGCTGGCCCGCGATTGGGCGTCCCGGATGGACCCGTGAGGATCCAGGAGCGAATCCAGGCCGCCGGAGGTCGCCGATGTCTCAGCGAGGAGGAGGTTCATGCCGTAGAACTCCTCGAAGTCGTTGATCCAGGGTGAGTTCCGCACCGATCCTGCGCGGGAGATCGGCATCGCGTGGAAGACGCCGCCGGGTTGGCGCGCGTAGTCCTGAAGGGCGGTGAAGAACGGGGTGCGATAGCGCTCCGCGATTCCACCGAGCAACGACAGGTGCAGGTCCAACGCGTCGGTCCTCGCGAAGATGCGCCGGAACTGTCCGTTGAGTGCGCCGGCAAGCGTTTCGAGGGCGGCGCCGGCGAGCAGGTAGAGGTCGATTTCGGGTCGCAGACAAGCGATGGCAGCGGCGAGCGAGACGATCCGGTCGATCGGGGGTTGGTCGTCGCTGCACCGATCCGGGAGCCGGTTGCGCACGAAGTCTCTGAGCGAGGTCGACAGCCGCTGTTCGCTGCTGCTGGCGAATCGGGGCGTGAGGATGCACGCCTGGATCGATGGGTTGATGATGAGGGCGACGAGGGCGTCTTCGGCCGTGCCGACGAAGTTCAATCGGTACGTGAAGGTGTCGCTCGGTCGTTGTTCCGACTCCAGCGCATCGACGAGCTTGCGGCGCTCCACACTGGGTCCGCTGTCCAGTACCAGGACCTCGAACGGCAGTGCGCTCTGTGCGGGACCATCGGCGGGTTCCTTCGCATCGGAGAGCGCGTCCTGGTGGTGCCCGCGGCTGCTGCGCATGCTTTCGCCGAACTCTTCCACGCGGGCCAAGGCTGCCGGGAACCTCCCGTTGGTGACCTCGTCAGCGAGCTCCCGTACGAACTGCTCCCCGGGGATCGCCCAGTACGGCTCGATCGCCTGGAGGAGTTCCACATCGCGGCGCGCTTGGCCCGGGAGGGCGGAACCGCCGCCCGTCGCTTGGGTGCTCGCGAGTTGGGCGAGTACGTAGCCGAGGTGCTCCCAGGTGTCACGTCGGATGCGCCAGGCGCTTTCCGGGGTGCCGATCGGCGCCGAGATCGTCGCGATGGCGGGTGGAGGGGCGGGGTGGGATGTCACGGGTCTCTTTCGCGACGCTTGCGGGGTCACGCCAGCGTGGCGAGCTGGAGGCCGCTGGTGACGGCCTCTCCCGGCTCGACGAGGAGTTGCGCCAAGATCGCGTCGCGCGGTGCGAAGACCTGAGCCTCCATCTTCATCGCCTCGACGACCGCGACTGCTTCCCCCTTCGCTACGTGGTCGCCTCGCTGCGCCAGCCACTTCACGAGCGACCCCGAGAGGGGCGCGCGAATGGCGTCGTCCGGGGCGTCTGCGGGGGGTTCGGCGGGTCTGGGTTCGGACGGATCGGCTGATTGGCTTCCCAGCGCCACGAGGTCCGCCGGCACCGTGATGGTGTGTTGGCGCCCGTCGAGCTCGATCGTGAACCGCCGGCGGGCGGACGCTTCGGCCGGCTTGCCGTGATAGTCGGGGGAGGCCGCCAGCCGGTCGGCGAAGTCGGTCTCGATCCAGCGGGTGTGGACGCGGAACTCGGTGGTCGCGGTGAAGTCGTCTCCCTCGAGGACTTTCCGGTGGAAGGGCAGTACGGTGGCGACGCCTTCGATCTGGAATTCGTCGAGGGCACGGCGGGCGCGGCGGATGGCTTCGGTGCGGTCCCTGCCTGTGACGATGAGCTTGGCGATGAGCGAGTCGAACTGTGGGGCGACGATCGATCCGGTTGTCACGCCGGAGTCGACGCGGATGCCGGGGCCCGTGGGGACCTGGAAGAGGTCGATGCGTCCCGGCGACGGCAGGAAGCCCCGGCCGACATCTTCGGCGTTGATCCGGAATTCGAGGCTGTGGCCGACCGGGGTGGGATGCTCGGTGACGGAAATCGGTTCGCCGGCTGCGATCCGGAACTGTTCGTGCACCAGGTCGAGTCCGGACGTTTCCTCGGTGACGGGGTGTTCGACCTGCAGCCGGGTGTTCACCTCCAGGAAGGAGATCAGGCCGTCGGCACTGACCAGGAACTCGACGGTTCCGGCGCCGACGTATCCCACGTCCTGTGCGATCGCGACCGCTGCGTCCACGAGCCGTGCTCGCTGTTCCGGAGTCAAGAACGGGGCGGGCGCCTCCTCGATGAGCTTCTGGTGGCGTCGTTGCATGGAACAGTCCCGGGTTCCGGCGACGATCACCGTGCCATGACGGTCGGCGAGGATCTGCGCTTCGACGTGACGCGGGCGGTCGAGGTAACGTTCGACGAAACACTCGCCCCGTCCGAACGCGGCCTCGGCCTCGCGGACGGCGGAGTCGAACGCTTCCGTCACCTCGTCGGCATGGTGAACGACTTTGAGGCCGCGCCCACCGCCTCCGAACGCGGCTTTGATGGCGATGGGGAGCCCGTGCTCTTCCGCGAACCTGAGCGCGGCGGCGGCGTCGGGGACGGGACCATCGCTGCCGGCGACCAGGGGTGCGCCGACGCGGGCTGCGACCTCGCGGGCCGTGACCTTGTTGCCGAGAATCCGGATGGTGGCCGGATCCGGGCCGATCCAGGTGAGACCCGCAGAGAGAACCGCTTCGGCGAAGTCGGCGTTCTCGGACAGGAATCCGTATCCCGGGTGAACGGCGTCCGCCCCCGACCGTTCTGCGATCCGGATGAGCTTCGGGATGCTGAGGTAGGTGTCTGCCGGGCGGGTGCCGTCGAGTGCGTATGCCTCGTCGGCGAGGGCGACGTGAAGCGAATCGATGTCTTGATCGGCATACACGGCGACGGAGCCGATGCCCGTGTCCGCGCAGGCGCGAGCGACGCGGACGGCGATTTCGCCCCGGTTCGCGATCAGGACTTTACGGAAGCGGGTCATCGGATACCTCTTCGTGATGGGGTGGGCGTGAATCGGATCCTGCCGCCGAACGGGATCTGGGCTGCACGGTCGAGGTCCACGTCGGCGACCGCGGCGATCACCGGGTAACCGCCGGTGACGGGATGATCGGCATGGAACAGGACAGGGAGCCCGGACGGGGGGACCTGGATGGCGCCGACGATGGCGCCCTGGCTGGCCATTTCACCCTGACGGGCTCTTTTCAGAGGAGTGCCGGACAGTCGGGAGCCGACGCGGTTGGATGCAGGGGTCACCGTCCAGACGGTGTCGTAGAACCGGTCGAGCTGTTCGGTGTCGAACCAGTCGGCGTCCGGACCCGGAACGACACGCAGGGTCGTGGTCTCCGCGCCCGGCATGGCGGGTGGATGTTCCGGGTCGCCGACGACAGCGCCGACGGGTGCGGGGTTGACCTGACAGTGGTGGCCGGGGCCGAGCGGAGGAGGGCCGAGCCCGGAGAGCGTGTCTGTGGAGGAGCTGCCGAGCTGGGTGTCGACGAGGAATCCTCCCCGGGCCGCCACGTAGGCGAGCCGGCCCCGGACGGCGGTGCCGAGAATCAGGTGATCGTCTTCGCGGAGGGCGAAGGGAGCGTCGTTGCCGGGTTCCCAGTCTCCTCGAGGAGACCGGATCGCGAGGGGAACTTCGGCGCCGGTGACGACGAGCACCTCGTCGGATTCTGCGACCAGGTGGAGGCCGCCGATCGCGGTCTCGATGACCGTCGCCGTCGGGGGATTGCCGACCAACCTGTTGGCGCGGGCCGCGGACGCGCGGTCTGCCGCGCCCGACCCGGACACGCCCAGATGAGCGAACCCGGTGCGGCCGCGATCCTGATAGAGGCTTTGCATGCCCGGGGCGACGACCTGCAGCCCCGGCCGGGTCGGGTCCTGCCCTGCGGTCGCGCTGCGAGCCGTGTCCGAATCCGGAACGGGCGTGGTTCTGACTGTGGTCGTGGGCCGGCACGCGCGGAATCGGACCGGGGTGCCGGTCGTGATCAGCGCGGGTTCAGGGCGGCTGAGATCCCAGACGACGGTGTCTGTTCGACCGATCAGCTGCCATCCGCCGGGCGAGGGATGAGGATACACAGTGGAGTAGTCGTCGGCGAGGGCGACGGATCCGGCCGGCACCACCGTGCGCGGCGTGTCCCGGCGGGGGATCCCGGCCAACAGTGGGCGGGTGGAGACGTTGCGGAGGTACGCGAACCCGGGGGCGAAGCCGAGGAATGCCGCCTCCCACTGCTGCGTGGTGTGTGCCGCGATCAGCGCTTCGACGCTCATGTCGAGCAAGGCGGCGAGCTCGGGAAGGTCTTCACCGTCGTAGACCGTGTCGATCGGAACGGGTGTCCTCCGGTGGGGAGCGCTGTCGTCGGAGCCCGGATGGATGCGGGCCAACGCATCCACGAGCCCGGGGAGCGCTGCGGCACTCGTTGCCGTGACGACGATCGTGTCCGCGCCGGCGATGACTTCGACCTGACCGGGCAACGGGTTCTCCAGCAGCGCGGTCTGGATGGCCGGGAGGTCGACGCCGTCGAACCGGGCGCGCACGGCCTGGGTGCCGAATGGGGTCACAGCGGTTTCTGCACCCCATCCGGCGATCGGTGCGATGAGCTGGGTCACGCCGGTTCCTGTGCCCGGACAGCTGCTGTGTTCAACAGCTCGATGTCTTCTTCCGGCCGGGGGTCGCGGCCGAGGGCGAGCCCGACGATGGTGGCGACGGCGGCAGCGGCGAGGTAGAGGACCACGGCGATCCAGGTGCCCGTCGCGCTGAACAGGGTCGTGAAGATCAGGGGCGCGATGGCGCCGCCGATGACGCCGGCGAGTGTGTAGGCGAGTGAGCTCCCCGCGAAACGCAGCTGCAGCGGGAACTGCTCGGTGATGAACGCGGCTTGCGGCCCGTACAAGAGCGCGTGAAGGCCGAGACCGACGACGATTCCGACCGTGAGCACGACGAGGTTGCCGCCCTGGATCGACCAGAAGAACAGCGGCGCCCAGATCAGGGTCGCGATCGAGCCGATGCCGTAGATGAAGCGACGGTTGAAGCGGTCGGTGAGTGCACCCGCCAAGGGCATGATGAAGATCTGGAACGCGCCCCCGATCAGGATCGCAACGAGCACGGAACTGGTCGGCAACCGGAGAGCGGTCGTCGCGTAGACGGCGACGAACACAGTGAGCAGCGAATAGAGCACGTCCGGAAGGACACGGCTGAGCGCTGCCGCGACCAGCGCACGGGGCTGTTGACGGAACACATCCTTCAGCGGCGTCTTCGGGCGCTCATCGAGCGCGACCAACGACTTGAAGATCGGCGTCTCCTCCAGTTTCAGCCGAATGATCAGACCGAAGGCGACCAGAACGCCCGACAGGAGGAACGCGATCCGCCACCCCCAGTCGAGGAAGCTGTCCCTGGTCATGATCCCCGCTAGGAGGGCGAGGACACCGTTGGCGAGGAGATTGCCGACCGGCACCCCGATCTGAGCGGCGGACGCCCAGAATCCGCGGTTCCGTGGGTTCGCGAACTCGCTGGACAGGAGGACGGCGCCGCCCCATTCGCCGCCGACGCCGATTCCCTGGGCGAGGCGGAGCAGCACCAGCAGGGTCGAGGAGATGGCGCCGAAGGAGGCGTAACTCGGCAGGAAGCCGATGAGCACGGTTGCGATGCCGATGAGAAGCAGAGTGGCGATCAGGACCTTCTTGCGTCCGATACGGTCGCCGAGGCGGCCGAAGACGACGCCTCCGATCGGGCGGGCGAAGTATCCGACAGCGAAGACGGAGAACGAGAGCAGCAGCCCGATGTAGTGGTCTTCGGCCGGGAAGAACACGGCAGGGAAGACGAGGGCCGACGCGACCGAGTACACGGCGAAGTCGTAGTACTCCAGCGACGTTCCCGTCAGGCTCGCGATGAAGGCCCGGACCGCCCCGGCAGGTGGCTTGGTTCGTGTGGACACAGACGTACCGTTCATTGGCTTCTTCCTTCTTGCAGTGGGTGTGAGAGAGAGTCGCTCGAGGTCACGTCCACCGTTCGGGCCGGAGCCTCTCCGGCGAACGGGACGAGTGATACGCCGGCTTCGGCGAGGGCGGCACGGACACGGTTCGCGATTCCGACCGCGCCGGGAGTGTCCCCGTGGACGCAGATGGAGTCGGCCTCGATGTTCAGGACCCGGCCGTCCACCGCCTCCAGCCGGTTCGTCGTCGCAAGCCGCACGACGCGGGCGGCGATGTCGTCCGGGTCGTGGAGGACGGCGTTCGGCGTGCCCCGGGGGACGAGCGCACCGCTGGGCAGGTATGCGCGATCGGCGAACGCCTCGATCGCGACGCGAAGGCCGCGCGCTGTCGCCCGTTCCAGGACGACGGCCCCGGGCAGCCCGAGCACGACCAGATCCGGTGAATAGGCCGAGATCCCGTCGACTACGGCCTGGGCTTGCCGCACGTGCGTTCCGATCGCGTTGTAGAGGGCGCCATGGGGTTTCACATACCGTACGCGGCCGCCCTCGGCCCGGGCGATCCCGTCCAGGGCGGCGATCTGGTAGAGCACATCGTCGGCGAGTTCCCGCGGGTCGACATCGATGAACCGCCGCCCGAAGCCGATGAGATCCCGGTACCCGACATGCGCGCCGATCGTCACGTCGCCCGCGATGGCGGCGCGCACAACGGCGCGCGCCGTCGATGGGTCGCCCGCATGGAAGCCGCACGCGACATTCGCGCTCGAGACCGCGCGGAGCATCGCTTGATCGTCCCCGAGCTGCCATTGCCCGAAGGACTCACCAAGATCACCGTTGATGTCGATACTGACCACGATCGGCACGATACAGGTTGTTCAACAATCCTGCAATCCTTCGATAGTTGAATTCACACCTCCGCTGTACACTGTGAGGTGTCGACGGCAGAGGGGGATCAGTGAGTGCGAACACGGCGTATGAGGGGCTCGTCTCGGCTCGCGCGAAACTCGAACAGTCGAGCCGGAGCGTGCAGGTCGCCAACGTCTTACGGGAAGGGATTCTCGCGGGCGCGTTCCTCCCGGGCTCCCGCATGAGCGAGCTCGAGATCTGCGAAGCGCTCGCCGTCTCGCGGAACACGCTGCGCGAGGCGTTCCGCACCCTGGTCGAAGAGGGACTCCTCGTCCACGAACTCAATCGCGGCGTCTTCGTCCGTACACCGAGCGAGTCGGCGGTGGTCGACCTGTATGCATGCCGGCGCGTCGTCGAATGTGCTGCGGTGAGCCGACCGCACACGCCCGACCGGCTGAGCCGAGTGATCAGTGTGATGCGCGATGCGGATGCCGCGGCTGCGGCGGAGGACTGGGTCGCCCTCGGCTCGCACAACATCAGCTTCCACATCGCCATCGTCGCGCTCAACGGGAGCACGCGGTTGGACACGCTCCTGACGCCGATCTGGAACGAGATGCGTCTGGTCTTCCACATGATCAGCGACCCGGCGGCATTCCACCTGGGGTACCTCGAACGCAACCGCGAACTGCTCGAAGCCCTGCAGGCCGGAGACTCCTCGGCGGCGAAAGCCATGGCCGACTATCTGGACGACGCCGAACACGAGGTGCTCGCCGAGCTCAACGGCCGGACCACACGGCACCCCGCCGCATAGCCGCCGGCGAAGTCGAGGGCGCGCATCCAGTCGTCCGCGGTGAGATCGTGACCGCCCTCCCGCACGTGGTGACCGATCCCGCCGGCGTGGAACGCCGGGGCGGCGGCGAGCACTGCCGCGGCCTCGCCCACCGGGTCGGCCCACTGGTCGTCCTGCGCGCTGAGCACGAGCACGCGGCGCGGAGCGATGGCCGCCAGGAGCTGATGCTGGTCGACGGGCAGCTCATACTCCCGGTGCGCGTAGCTCGCGAGCGAGGGCACGAACCAGTGCGGGAAGGCCGTCGTGATCGCCGCGATGTCCTCGCCGCCGGGGTGCCGGAACAGCGACGCTCCCGCGCAGCCGGAGTCGTTGGAGACAGCAACGCCGAACCGCCGGTCCTGCGCGGCCGCCCACAGCGCCGCCTTGCCGAGTCGCGAGTGGCCCAGCGCGATCGAGCGCGAGGTGTCCACGCCGATCCTTTCGGCCACGTCCAGAAGCCGTGACATCCCCCACGCCCACGCGCCGATCGCGCCCCAGGCAGGCTGGTCCGTTTCGCGCGCCGGGAACAGCGCCCGGACCCCCGGACTCGCAGACTGAGGGTCGTCGGGCTCGACCTGCCGATAGTCGGCGGTGAGCACCGCGAAGCCGGCCGCCACGATCTGCGCGAAGGGCCAGCGGCCGGACTGGTCGCCGTCGATGCTGTCCTGGTTGCCGGTGAAGTTGAGGGCGACGACGACGGGCGCCGGATGCGTCGGCCCGGTCGGGACATGCGCGAGGACGTCGAGGGGAAGCGTCCCGTCCGGGCAGGCGATCGACGCCACGAGTCGGCGGCGCACGGCGGCGCCGTCGAGGACGGTCTCGGGAGGCTGAGTCTCGGTGACGCCGGTCAGGGGCCCGCCTGTCGGGGTGCGGCCGTAGACCACCCGGGCGAACGTCCCCACGATGCCGTCGGACAGTCCCGGCAGCGGCGGCAGCGCGGGCGCGGAGCCCAGCCAGGCGCGTGCCGCGCCGACGACAGCCTCCGCCGCCGGGACACCCTCCGCCGCCGCGACACCTCCGACCCCGCTCACGGCGCGTGGAGCCCCCCGTCCAGCCCGCGCACCCCCGCCGCCCACGCGTCGTGGCCCGAGAGCCCGGCCGGGAAGCGCGCCGCCGCGCGCTCGTCGACCTCGATACCCCACCCCGGCGCATCGTGCGGCGTCAGCCAGCCGTCCACGATCTCCAGCGTTCCCGGGAACACCTCGTGCACCGCCTCCGAGTAGACATGGCCTTCCTGGATGCCGAACGCGCTCGTCGTCACGTCGACCGCGACGTTCGCCGCCGCTCCGATCGGGGACGTGTCGCCCGGCGCGTGCCAGGCCGTGCGCACGCCGGAGAACTCCGCCAGCGTCGCGAGCTTCTTCGCCGGGGTCAGGCCGCCGATGGCGGAGATGTGGGCGCGGATGAAGTCGACGCCTCCGCCGGTGATCAGCCGGGCGGCCTCGGTCAGGGACGTCGCGAGTTCACCCACGGCGATCGGCACCGGTGACTGCGAGCGCACCTCGGGGAGGCGGTCCCAGTGCTCCGGCGCGATCACATCCTCCAGGAAGAACAGCCGGTACGGCTCCAGCGCTCGCGCGAGCACCACGGCCTCCTTCGGCGTGAGCCTGGAGTGCACGTCGTGCAGCAGCTCGAGTCGGTCGCCGAAGCGCACGCGAGCCTCCTCGAAGAGGGTGGGCGTGGTCGCCAGGTATGCGCGCGGGTCCCAGCCCCGGGGGTACGGCGCCCCCGCCCGCGCCGGTGCCTCGACCGGCGCCGCGCCGTACGTGCCGATACCCGGCTGCCCCACCTGCAGCCGGACGTGCCGCCACCCCTGCTCCGCGAACTCCTCGGCCCGATCCAGGGTCTCCCGGATGTCGCGGCCGCCCGCGTGGATGTAGGTGTCCGCTGCCGCCCGCACCTTGCCGCCGAGCAGCTCGTGCACGGGCAGGCCGGCGCGCTTGCCGGCGATGTCCCACAGCGCCATGTCGAGACCGGAGAGGGCGTTGTTGCCGACAGGCCCCTCCCGCCAGTAGCCCGAGTAGCGGACGAGCCGGAGGAGATCGCCGAGGTCGCCGGGGTAGCGCCCGGTCACGAGGGGCGCGAGGTGCTGCTCGACGAAGGCGACGACGGCATGCCAGCGTTGAGTGAAGGTCGCGCACCCGTAGCCGTACAGGCCGTCCTCGTCGGTGTCGACGCGCACCACGACGAGCGGGGTGCCCTCCGGCGCCGTGACGATCGCGCGTACGCCGGTGATGCGCACCTCCCGCGGCGCCGGCCACGGCTGGTCGAGGGTGCGGAACGGGGCGGTGTCAGGCACTGAGGGCTCCCAACTCGAGCGGGTCGGCGACCGGGTCCGGCCGGTGGATCGAGTACTGCGGTTCGAATCCGAGCAGCTCGCGCGCCCGGGCGGTGTCGACCAGCGGCCCGCGCGCGCCGATGGGCGACCGGAGCGGAACGGCAGGCGCGTAGGCGCGCAGCAGCTCGTCCGCGGGGCGGTCGATCAGGAGGTCGCCGGCGCTGAGGCTGACGACGTGGGCGCCCGCGAGCGGTGCGGTCAGCGCGTGTTCGATCGCGCGCACGCCGTCGCGGAGATCCAGGTATGCCCATCCCTCCCTCGCCATCGACGCGGGGTCCCGCCCGACCGACTCGGCCGCGCCCCGGAGGGTCTCCGCGTCCTTCACGAGCGGGAAACGCAGGGCGACCACGTCGATCCCCCAGCGCCGCCACATCATGCGGGCGGTGGCCTCGTCGACCTGCTTCGACAGCGAGTACGGGTCGTCGATGTCCGCCGGCGTCTCCTCGTCCAGTGGGAAGTACGCGGGATCGACGTCATGGCTGTTCATCGGGACGCCGAACGCATTGATGCTGCTGGCGATCACCGCACGGCGCACGCCGGCCTGACCGGCGAGCGAGAGCACCGTGAAGGTGGCGAGCACGTTCGTCCCGAAGACGGTCGGCGGCGTCCCGAGCGAGGGATGCGGGATGGCCGCCAGGTGCACGACGGCGTCGACGCCCTCCAGCGCCCGGGCGACGACGGCTTCGTCGCGTGCGTCGCCGGCGATCACCCGGTCCGCCGGGGTCCCGCCGTCGAAGTCCAGCGAGAGTGCGATGACCCCCACGCCCAGCCCGGCCAGCCGCTCCGTCGCTGCCCGGCCGATCGCACCGTCAGCGCCCGTCACCAGTACCCGCCGCGGAAGCGGCCCGATGCGGTCGTCCATACCGTCGTTCATCCCTTGACTCCTCCCGACATTCCGACTCCGCGCAGGAACGACCGCTGGAAGACGATGAACAGCACCACGGGGATCAGCAGGGCCAGGAACAGCCCGGCGAGCTGGATGTTCAGCTCGCTGTGCTGCGCGAGCTTGGGCAGCGCGACCGAGATCGGCTGCAGGTCCGGGTTCGGCAGCACGAGCAGCGGCCAGAGGTAGTCCTTCCACGACGCGATGACCGCCAGGAGCGCCACCACTCCGAGGATCGGCCGCGACAGGGGCAGCACCACCGTGGTGAAGACGCGGAGGTGCCCGGCGCCGTCGATCCGGGCGGCCTCGAAGTACTCGCGCGGGATGGCGTCGAAGAACCGCTTGATCACGATCACGTTGAACGCGCTGGCTGCGGCGGGCAGCCAGACCGCCCAGTACGAGTTGGACAGGTTCGCCCCGATCAGCGGCATCTTGAGGATTGTCAGGTAGAGCGGCACCAGCGAGACGATGCTCGGGATGAACAGTGTCGCCAGGATCGCGCCCGACAGGATCCGACCACACTTCGGCCGCAGCACGCTCAGCACGTAGGCCCCCGTGGTGCACACGAACAGGTTCGCGATCATCGCGCCGAGCGCCAGGATCGCGGTGTTCCCGAGGTAGTAGCCGATGTGCCCCTGGGTCCACGCCGTCGCGAGGTTCTGCCACTGCACGACTCCCGACGGGAAGAACGCGAGCGGGTCGCGCAAGGTGTCCTGCGTCGGCGAGATCGCGGCCTTCAGCAGCCAGAGCAGCGGGCCGAGCCCCGCGATCAGCAGGCCGATCAGGATCAGGAGCTGCACGATCGTCAGGGGGATGCGCACACCGCGGCGCTTGCGGTCGCTGTCGGAGATCAGGCTGCGTTCGGCGGTCCGGGTGCGACTCATCAGTCGGTGCTCCATTTCCGGGTCGTGAACTGGTACACGGCCGACAGCACGCAGAGGCCGGCGGCGAGCAGCACGCTCAGGGCGGTCGCCGCGCCGTAGTCGCCGTTGACGAACGCGTAGTTGTAGATGAGGAGCAGGATCGTCGTGGTCGCGCCCTGCGGGCCGCCGCCGGTGAAGAGGTACGGCTCGGTGAAGAGCTGCATCGTCCCGATGATCTGCAGCAGCAGCATGACCAGGATCACCCCGCGGATCTGCGGGAGGGTGATGTGCCACACCCGCGACCAGATCCCCGCGCCGTCGAGCTCTGCCGCCTCGTACAGCTCGGTGCGCACCGAGGTGAGCGCGGCGAGGTAGATGATGACGGCGGTTCCGGATGCCGCCCAGGTGGCCTCCAGCACGATCGAGGGCATCGCGGTGGCCGGCGAGTCCAGCCACGGCTGGGGCGGGATGCCGGCCAGGCCGAGGATCGAGTTGAACAGGCCGTCCGCCGACGAGTCGTAGAAGACCTTCCAGAGCAGGATGGACACCACCGGCGGCACGATCACCGGGAGGTAGGCGAGCGTCGTGTAGATCCACGACCTCCCGCGGAGTTCGGCCATCGCAACGGCGAGGAAGATCGGAAGCGGGAAGCCGAAGACGATCGCGAGCACGGTGAAGTACAGGGTGTTGATGGTCGCCTGGCCGAGCGCCGGGTCGGCCAGCACGTACTGGAAGTTGCCCAGTCCCACCCACTGGGCGGGGGCGACGAGGTTGGTCCTCTGCAGACTCATGACGAGCCCGTTCACGATCGGCCCCCACGAGAAGTAGAGGAAGATCAGGACGACCGGCAGCGCGAAGAGCACGACGGTCGGCCCGCCCTGGCGGTACCAGGCGGCGAAGCGGCTGCGGCGCCGCGCCTGCGGACGCGCGGTCCCCCGCGTGGTCGCCCGGTGTTCCACCGGCTCTGGGACGGTCGGAGCCTGCTCCCTGATCACCATGGTCACTCCTTACGGGATGGGCTGTCCGGCGCGCACCGGGTCACGGTACGCGCCGGACAGTGGGCGGATCAGCGTCCGAGCTTGGCCTGGACGGTGGTCGCCGCCTTCGAGAGCAGCGACGGGATGTCCGCGTTCTGGTCGGACAGCACCGCCTGCACCACGGGATCGAGCGCCGCGTAGACCTCCTGGGCCTGTGCCGGCGGTTCGGGGATGATCCTCTGATCCGCCGCGACCTTCACATACGGGTCGAAGTTGCTCACCGGTACGTTGACGTACGGCTTGATCCACTCGTCGTACTTCGCCTGCTGGTCGGCGCCCATGACCGGGAGGCCGGGGAGACCGACAGGCTGCTTGTCAGCCGTCTGCGCCTTGGCCTGCGCCACCGCGACGGACTGGTCCTGGTACTTGGTGAGGTAGAAGAACTGGATCCACTTGAGCGCGGCGACCTTCTGCTCCGCAGTCGCGTCGGGGTTGACCACCTCGGCAGAGCCGCCGGAAAGGGTGCCGTGGTCTCCGCCGTTCTGGGGAAGGCCGCCGACGCCGAAGTTCTTCGGGTCCATCCCGTTGGTCACGACGGACGCCGAGTACTGGTCGGGCGCCGACATGAACATGCCGATCTTCCCGGCCGCGAAGCCCTGCGCCATGCTGTCCAGGTCGTAGAGGGTGGTGGTGCCCATCGACTGGTCCGTCCAGCGCATGTCGTGAAGGGCCTGCAACGCATCCTTCGACGGAGTGTCGTCGAACGTCACCTTCGTGCCGGCCGCATTCTCGATCGTGCCGCCGAATGCGTACGTCTGCGTGGTGAACATCCAGCCGCCCTGGTTCTTGGTGCTGAGCTGCGCGTATCCGACGGCGCCGGTCTTCTGGGCGATCTGTTTGGCGTCGGCGCGGACCTCGTCCCACGTCGCCGGCGGCGTGTCGGGGTCGAGCCCGGCCTTGGTGAACAGGTCGCGGTTGTAGACGAGGCCGACGGAATACGCGGTGATCGGCACCCCGTACGTGTGGCCGCCACTGTCCTGCGCCACCTTGAGGACGGTCGGGTTGAGCTGGCCGCCGAGCTTGGTCTGCTTGAGCGCGTCGGTGAGGTCGGCGACCTGCTTGCGGGCGATGAGGCCCTGTGGCTCGGTGAACGGCACGCTGAGCACGTCGGGGAGATTGCCGCCGGCCACGAGCGCCTGGAAGGTCGATGCGTCCCAGACGGTCTCGCTCGGCTTGAGCGTGATGTCGGGGTTGGCCTTCTCGAACGCCTTGACCTGCTTGTCGTAGTAGGCGCGGTTGTCGGCGTCGGACGTAGTCGGGCGGTTGCCGATGGTGATGGTCACTTTTCCGCTGCCCGCGTCCGAGCCGGGCGAGCTGGAGCATCCGACCAGTGCGGCGAGGACGGCGACGCCGCTTGCTGCGGCGACGACCGCCTTTCGCGATGGTTTCATCATTGAAACTCCTTGATTGCAGCGGCCTGGGGAGGCCGCGTTCTCCGGGTGGGGGTGATGTAGCGCAAATGCTTTCGCACTCGCAGTCTGCCGCATGGTTTGGTCAAAAGCAAGGTTGAGCAGAAAATGCGCAATTGATTGCGCGTCTCTGCGCAAGGCGCCGTAGTCTGGGTTGTGGATGGGCTGCAACAGTTTGCGCGCCGCCCGGAGGGTGGACACGCGGGGGCCCGGTCGACCCGACGCGTCGACGACCCGTGCGGAATCGCTCTCACGCCGATGGCAGGCGGGGGCGCGAGTGCCCTACCGTTGGGATGAACGCCACTCTCGAGGAGGACTGATGACCAAGCGAGCCAGCATGAGCGACGTCGCGCGCGCCGCGGGCGTCTCGCTGACCACCGCCTCCCGAGCCCTCGGGGGCGTGGGCCGGGTTTCCCCCGAGACCCGCGCAAAGGTCATCGAGACCGCGGAGCGCCTCCAGTTCCAGCCCGACATGATCGCGCGTTCCTTCGTCACGGGCCGCAGCTTCATCGTCGGCGTGCTTGCGGAGGCGGCACGCGGCCGGTTCAGCATGCCGCTCATCGTGGGCGCGACCGACTATCTCGGCCGGGAGAACATCGCGGCCGTCACGCTCGACGCGCGCGGTACGCCACGCCGGCTCAACGACTACCTCAAGCGCCTCCGCTCGCGCCGTATCGACGGCCTCCTCGTCGTCGGCGACGATCCGAACCGGGCGAGCCTGGTGCTGTCCGAGGACTTCTCGGTGCCCGTCGTGTTCGCGTCCTCGTCGGCCACCCCCGAGACGGACTATGTCGTCGCACCGGACAACCGCGGCGCCGGCCGCACAGCCGCCGAGCACCTGATCGGCCTCGGCCGCCGCAATATCGCGCACGTCACGGCCGCGGTCCACGAGCCTGCGGTGGATGCGCGCGCCGCCGGCTTCACCGAGGCGATGGCCGCCGCGGGCATGAGGGTCGCGATGGGCGGCCCGCTCTACGGCAGCTACCTGCAGCGCTGGGGCACCGACGCCGCCGAGCGGATCATCGCTGCGGGGGAGCCGGTCGATGCGATCTTCGCCGCGAACGACGAGATCGCCATGGGCCTCTTCGCGACCTTCCACCGGCACGGCATCCGGGTCCCCGACGACATCGCGATCGTCGGCTACGACAACCGCCTGGCCGGCGTCCAGCGCCCCGACGACCCGCTCACCACTTTCGACCCAGAGCTCAGCGCCGTCGGAGAGAAGGCCGCTGAGCGGCTCCTCACCGTGATCGGCGGAGGCGGCCAGCCCGGCGTGGAGTACGTCGCGCCGCGATTCGTGCTGGGGCGCTCCACCGTCGGGCCGACGCTGGAGCCGTACGACGTGATGTGAGACCTACCCCGCGCTCGTCACGCACTCGTCCAGTCGAACGTCTCCCACCCCTGCAGCCGCGCCGCCTCTGCCAGCAGCGGCGTGCCGCTCGTGTCCTGCCGCGCGCTCACGAACTGCCCGTTCGCCAGCGCCACGAGGCCGGCGCCCGCTGTGCCGGTGACCACCCAGCGGAACTTCTCCCACCCGCCGATCGCCGTTACCAGCGCCACGAGCGGTGAACCCGTCGTGTTCTGCCACGCGCTCACGTAGTTGCCGTTCGCGAGTGCACGCAGGGCGATCGCACCGCCGCCGGCGTCCACGACGGTGAATTTCTCCCAGGTGCCCACGGTCGTGGCCACGGCCTCCACGGGCGCGGTGCCGTCGGCGTTGACCCGGGTGCTTGCATAGAGCCCGTTCGAGCACTTCAGCGAGATGGTGGAGCCGATCGGCGCGAGGCTCGCGACAGCATCGGGATGGGCTATGACGTAACTCTGGTAGGCGCTGTATGGCGGGTCGAGCGGTGTCCCGTCGCCCCCTGTGAGACCCCACTCCGTCCCGCCGTCGAGGTCGAAGAACATCCCGGACTCGAACGCAACTGTGGTCCGCGCGGTGCGGAACTCCTCCAGCTGCTTCGCGATGTAGGAGGCGCGATGGTCGAGGCTCTGCTGGGGGTCGGAGTTCCACTCGGTCATCAGGAACGGCTTGCCGTAGCGGGCCTTGACGTAGATGGGCAGGTTGAACGAGGGGCCGGCGCCGTCTGTGCCGATGTGGAAGATGTCGCCGTCGACCTCGTAGTTGTGCCACGTGGTGAGGTCCCAGCGCACCGTCGGGTGACCTCCTGTGCCGTCCGGCTGCATGCCGTCCCACAGGGCGTCGGAGGCGCCGACGTCCGACTTGCAGAAGTTGATGCCGCAGAGTGCCGATGGCTGAACCGACTTGACTCCGTCGATCAGGCCCCGCATGAAGCCGCGCATGAGCGGCCAGTTGGTGTTGTCGAAGTCGATCGCCTTGGTGCCCGCGTCGCCGACCTCCCCGGGCAGGATGATGTAGCCGTCGCGGGTGAGCTCGTTGCCGCACTCGTACATCGTGACCCCGTAGGGCGCCATCGCGGTCGCGACGTTCGCTCCGATCGTGCGGGAGGCCGAATACGCCCCCGATTCCGTGGAGTAGGCCAGGTTCTGGTTGGAGTCGCGCAGGCCGGCGTCGATCACGGGCATGATCTTCAAGCCCGCGGCGTGAACGGCCTGGGCGATCGCCGCCGCTTGACCGATCGTGCCCGCGCTGCCTCCGGTGTTGACGCGGAGCACGGACGCTCCGAGCGCGCCCATCGCCGCGGCCACGGCCGCGGGCGTCAGCGCCGTGTCGCGGTGCACGTTGACGCCGTACATCGATCCGGCCGGAGCCGAGAGCGGGATGCGCGGGTCGCTGCACGGTCGCCAGACGCTGCCCAGGACCACGTACCACTGGCTCCCTGTGCCGCAGTGGTAGACCATGCCCCCGTACCAGAGCAGCAGCGACACGTTGTAGGTGTTCCCCACCGTCGTGCCGTCGCGGTAGATCACCCCGCCCGAGAGGGTCCAGACGTGGCCGCCGTTGTCGGTGATGGATGCCGCGGACGGGATGGTCGTGCCGTCCGGAGACGCGTTCGGGGAGTCGGTCATCGGTCGTACGCCGAGCGGTGAGGCCGACGCACGGGAAGGCGGTGCGGCGGCCGCGAGCACCACGGAGGCGGATGCCGCTGCGGCGGCGCCGAGGAAGATCCGGCGCGGGATGGGCCGTCTGGGAGAGCTCGCGGACGCCTCGGTCTGATCGTCGTTCATCTTCGTGACTCCTGGGTTCGTCACGGCGCACACACGCCGTCGTGGCGGCTGGCTGTAGCGGATAGCGCAATCACTTGCACGCCCCAGGATGGTGCTGCCACCGCCTCGAGCGCAAGCCCCGATCGTTCCGGGCCGGCGGCCGGTGCAAACGATTGACACACGCAGCGGGCGGGCTCTACTCTGGCCCAACCGCGCGATTCCGGCGCGTTCTCGATCCCATTTCGAACGACGGAGTTCACTGTGAAGATTCGATCGTTATCCGTCGTGGCCGCGCTTGCCCTTGTAGGCACGGTCGCGATTCCTACATCAGCGCAAGCAATTGCGCATCCAAGTACCGCTCAATCGGGCCGAGCATCCACGGCGACAGCGCCCGCGGACTGCCCGGCCGCCGTGCCGAACCCGACCTCGGACAACGTGGCCGACTACCGCCTCGACACGAACGTCGTGGCGGCCGGCCGCTGGTCGTACGAGTCCATCGACGGCAGCACGGTCGGCATGCTCAAGAAGGGCGGCTCCGGCGTCTTCGCGAGCGACGAGTGGGCCGCCGACACCCGCAAGCCGGAGCACGCCTGGTTCGTGCCGGCCGACGGCTCGATCGGCCCCGCCGGGCGCCCGCGCGCCGTGACGTACCCGGTCGCGGCGGCGGCGGACGGGCCGGGCGGCCGCGGC
>JBQCCO010000253.1:0-3533 GCA_051962155.1 Leifsonia sp.
GGCCGTGATGGCGATGATGTCGACCGCGATCCCTGCCGACCGGATGCGCCGCGCGATGTCGATGCCGGTTCCGTCGGGGAGGTTCATGTCGAGCAGCACCAGCTCGATCGGCTCGGACGTGAGGGAGGCGCGAATCGCCGCGAGGGCCGCGGCGGCCGTCCCGACGACACCGGCAACAGCGAAACCGTCCAGCCGGGCGAGGTAGCTGGCGTGCGCTTCGGCGGCGAGCGGATCGTCCTCGACGACCAGGGTGCGGATCATGCGGCCACCGCCCAGCGCGCCACGAACTCCGTGGGAGGCCCCTGCCGCAAGTGGATGCTGCCGCCGTTGGACCCCAGCAGCTCGCGCACCAGCGCCAGCCCGAATCCCCGTCCCGTGGGTCCGCTCGGCTTCGTGGAGAACCCGCGGGTGTAGATCCGGTCGGCCACCGTCGCGTCCACTCCGGCGCCGCTGTCTGCCACGGTCAGTTCGAGCATCCCTTCGGCGCGGTCGGCGGTCAGGGTCACCCGCACCCAGGACGGACTCGGACCCTCGGCGGCCGCATCGATCGCGTTGTCGACGAGGTTGCCGACCACCGACACCAGATCGACGGGCGAGAGCCGCGAGTCCGGCAGTCCCTCATCCACCGCGACCTGGAGCTCGACCCCGCGTTCGGCCGCTTGCGCCACCTTGCCGAGCAGCAGCGCTGCGACCGCCGGCTGGTTGGCGGCGCCGAGCACGTCGTCGGCGAGCGACTGACTGCGTTCCACCTGGTCCGCGATCAGCTCGATCGCCTCCTCCGGCCTCCCCAGTTCGAGCAGCGAGACGACCGTGTGCAGCCGGTTCGTGTACTCGTGGCTCTGCGACTGCAGCGCCTCCGTCAGGGTGCGCACCGACTCCAGCTCGCCCGCGAGGCGCTGTACCTCGGTGCGGTCGCGGAGCATCGTGAGCGTGCCGAGCGCCTGTCGCGAACCGCCGGCCGGAGTCGCCGGCTCCTGATTCACGACGATGAGCCGCCGGCCCGCCACATACGTCTGGTCGGTCACGCGGCCGCCGCCGGAGATCACTTCCGCGATCGCGGCCGGCAGCTCCAGTTCGCTCACGGGCACCGGCTGCTGATCGCCGGAGGCCGGCGGGAGATCGAGCAGGTCGGCGGCCTCGTCGTTGTAGAGGACGACGCGCCCCTTCTCATCGGTGAGGATGAGCCCCTCCCGCACCGAATGCAGCACCGACTGGTAGTAGGTCACCATCCGTGAGAGCTCCGTCGGCTGCATGGCGCCCGTCACCCGCGAGAGGAAGCGGCGGGCGAGCATCGCGCCGAGGGTGCCGATCAGCACCAGCAGCACCGCGCCGGCGAGGACGAACGGGATGCGCGCGGCGACCGACGAGGTCACGTTGCTCTCCGTCACGCCGGCCGCGACCATCCCGACGACCGACCCGTGGTCGAGGACCGGGACGACCGCCCGGACCGACGGCCCGAGGGTCCCCGTGTAGGTCTCGGTGAGGGTCCGTCCCGCCTGCGCAGGGGCGATCGTGCCGATGTACTTCTTGCCGATCTCCGCCGGGTTGGGATGCGTGAAGCGGGTGCCCGACGGATCCATGATCGTCACGAAGTCGACGCCCGTCGCGTGCATCTCCTCGAGGGCGAGAGGTTGCAGGCGTGCGGTCGGCTGGGGCGCCTGGACGCCGGAGACCACGGCAGGGTCGTGCGCGAGCGTCGAGGCGACGGCCAGGCTCACGCGGGTCGCCGTCTCGTTCGCCGACTGGCGGGAGCTCAGCCACAGGATGAGCGTCAGCGCGCCGGCGACGACCACCACGGCGACGAGCTGCAGCGCGAAGATGCGGCTCGCGATGCTCCATCGCCGTCGTGCCCGGATCATTCCGACCTCGATCCTCCGGTGATCAGTATGACCACAAATAGCGCCGCCCGGTCCGCATCCGCAGGCTGATGGTGCACCACCTCAGGTGGATCAGGCACAACGACGTTCCGATCGAATGGACCATCCCATGCTAAAGAAGCCCGGCGCCCGCCGCCGAATCAACCGAAACCACTACCTCTACTTCGCCGTCATCGTGGCCGTGATCGCCGGGGCCATCGTGGGTATCGTCGCCCCGGCGTTCGCCGTCACGCTTCAGCCGATCGGCACCGCCTTCGTCGGCCTCATCAAGATGATGATCGCGCCGGTGATCTTCTGCACGATCGTCATCGGCGTCGGCTCGATCGCCAAGGCGGCCACGGTCGGCAAGATCGGCGGACTCGCGCTCGGATACTTCCTGGTCATGTCGACCTTCGCGCTGGCGATCGGGCTGGTGGTGGGCAACCTGCTGCACCCCGGCACCGGCCTCCACCTCCAGGGGATCAGCTACAAGGCCACCGGGGAGGCGGTCTCGGGCACCGACTTCATCCTCGGCATCATCCCCGTGTCCCTGTTCTCGGCATTCACCTCCGGCAGCATCCTGCAGGTCCTGCTCGTGGCTCTGCTCGTCGGCTTCGCCGTCCAGGGACTCGGCGCGCGCGGCGCCGGCATCGTCAAGGCCGTCACGAGCCTGCAGGCCGTCGTCTTCCGCATCCTGTCGATGATCCTGTGGCTGGCTCCGGTCGGTGCGTTCGGCGCCATCGCGGCCGTCGTCGGCGGCACGGGAGCGGGCGCGCTGGTGAGCCTCGCGACCCTCATGATCGGCTTCTACATCACCTGCGCGATCTTCATCGTCGTCGTGCTCGGCCTGCTGCTGAAGGTCGTCACGGGAGTGAACATCTTCTCGCTGCTGAAGTACCTGCGCCAGGAGTACCTGCTCATCGTCGGCACCTCCTCCTCCGAGGCGGCCCTGCCGCGGCTCATCGCCAAGATGGAGCACCTCGGCGTCTCCCGCTCGGTCGTCGGCATCACGGTCCCGACGGGATACTCGTTCAACCTGGATGGCACGGCCATCTACCTGACGATGGCGTCGCTGTTCATCGCCAACGCCATGGGCACGCCGCTCGCCCTCGGTGAGCAGATCGGCCTCCTCCTCTTCATGGTGATCGCCTCGAAGGGTGCCGCGGGCGTCACCGGAGCGGGCCTCGCGACCCTGGCCGGCGGACTGCAGACGTACCGCCCGGACCTGGTCAACGGCGTCGGCGTCATCGTCGGCATCGACCGGTTCATGTCCGAGGCGCGCGCGGTGACCAACTTCACCGGCAACGCGGTCGCCACCCTCATCATCGGGCGCTGGACGCGGCAGATCGACGCCGAGCAGGTCCGCCTGACGCTCTCGGGCGCACGGCCGTTCGACGAGGAGACCATGGGCGAGGACCACGGCCTGCCGCCGGTCGAGGCACCCGTCGCGACGCCGGTCCCCACCACCGCCAACCTCCACGCGATCGTCGGCACCACCCCCGCGGACGCGCAGCTGGAGGAGTCGGCCGGCGGACGGAACCGATGACCCACCTCACGGAGAGCCGCGGCGGCCCCGCCCACCCGGCGGTGGCATGGCGGCTGGCGCGGACCTTGCAACAGGTATACGGAATAAGGGTAAATGATGATTGAGTATAACATGCGGAATTCGTAGTTATA
>JBQCCO010000254.1:0-3349 GCA_051962155.1 Leifsonia sp.
GGCGCCGGCCGTGTCGGTGAGCGGCGACGTGAAGGCGCCCGGGTCGATGAACAGCTTGGCGCCGCGCTCTTCGAGCTCCAGGCCGGAATGTTCGAACTTCGTGAGTCTCATGTCCTTAGGAAATACCGGATGGGATGGGAAGTGCAAGCGCACGCTTGAGGAATATACCCCTAGGGGGTACTGTTTCGATTGACATGGACGAGAAGAACACGCCGACAGCCCTCGACCCGACCGCCTCGCACCACCAGCACCACGACCCTCACGCGGGGCACGATGCTCACGCGGGGCACGATGCTCACGCCGGGCACGAGGCGCACGGCGGCCACGACCACTCCGCACACGCCGGCCACGATCCGGCTATCTTCCGCCGGAAGTTCTGGCTCACCCTGGTCCTCACCATTCCGGCACTGGTCTTCTCGCCGGGACTCCAGGGCATCCTCGGCCTGGCCGGTCCGAGGTTCCCCGGCAGCCAGTACATCCCCGCCGTGTTCGGCGTCGCGATCTTCTTCTACGGCGGCCTCGTCTTCCTCCGCGGCGCCGTCGATGAGCTGCGCGCCAAGCAGCCCGGCATGATGACCCTCATCTCGCTGGCGATCGTCGTCGCGTTCGGCTACAGCGTCGCCGTGACGTTCGGCCTGCCCGGGATGGACTTCTGGTGGGAGCTCGCCACCCTCATCCTGATCATGCTGCTCGGTCACTGGATCGAGATGTCCGCTGTGATGGGGGCTCAGGATGCGCTGGGCGAGCTGGCCAAGCACCAGCCGGACACCGCCGAGCGACTACCGGACATCCACGCCGAGCCGCAGGCCGTGGCCGTCGCCGACCTGAGAGTGGGCGACCTGGTGCGCGTCCGTCCCGGCTCCGCGGTCCCAGCCGATGGCGAGATCGTGGATGGGCGGAGCGAGCTCGACGAATCACTGCTGACCGGCGAGTCCAAGCCGGTGACGCGCGGGCCGGGGGAGCAGGTGGTGGCCGGCAGCATCTCGGGTAGCGGGTCGCTCGTCGTCCGGGTCACCCGGACTGGAGGTGATACCGCCCTGGCCGGCATAATGAAGCTCGTCTCCGACGCTCAGGCGAGCAAGTCGGGCACACAGGTGCTCGCCGACCGCGCCGCCGCGTGGCTGTTCTATGTCGCGCTCGCCGTCGCCATCGTCACGCTGGTCGTGTGGCTGATCCTCCGCCCCGGCGATCCGGCGTTCATCCTCGAGCGTGTGGTGACCGTGCTGATCATCGCCTGCCCGCACGCGCTGGGTCTCGCCATCCCGCTGGTCGCCCAGATCTCCACATCGATCGGGGCCCGGAAAGGCCTGCTCATCCGCGACCGCCACGCGATGGAGGATGCACGGAACATCGACCTCGTCCTCTTCGACAAGACCGGCACGCTGACCGAAGGCCGCCAGGGGGTCGCTGCCGTGGTGGCGGAGGATGGGGACGAGGATGCGCTCCTCGCCCTCGCCGCCGCCGTGGAGGCACCGGCTGAGCACCCGATCGGCGCAGCGATCGTCCGCGAGGCGCGACGGCGGGGGCTCCCGGTCCCGCCGGTGCGCGACTTCGAAGCGCTCGGGGGACGCGGCGCATCCGCCGTCGTGGAGGGCGAGCCGGTCACCGTCGGTGCTCCGCGCCTGCTCGCCGAACGCCGCCTGACGGCGGGCCGCGCTGTCCGCGAGGCGGCCGATCGCGCGGCGGCGGCCGGCCAGACCGTCGTCCATGTCCTCCGTGGGGACCAGGTCTCCGGCATGATCGCGCTGGCCGACGTCGTCCGTCCCGAGTCGCGGGAGGCGGTCCGATCGCTGCGCGAGCGCGGCGTCCGCGTCGCCATGCTCACCGGAGATTCCCGCGCCGTGGCGGACGCGGTCGCGAGAGAGCTGGGCATCGACGAGGTGTTCGCGGAAGTGCTGCCCGGGGACAAGTCCGGCACCGTGGCGCGGCTGCAGTCCGACGGTTCTCGGGTGGCGATGGTCGGGGACGGGGTCAACGACGCTCCGGCGCTGGCGCAGGCGGACGTCGGCATCGCGATCGGCGCCGGGACGGACGTGGCCATCGAGTCCGCCGGCGTGGTTCTCGCTTCCAGCGACCCGCGAGGCGTCTCTGCTGTGATCGCCCTGTCGCGCGCCACCTACCGCAAGATGCTGCAGAACCTCGCCTGGGCGACCGGATACAACGTGGTCGCGCTCCCTCTGGCGGCCGGAGTCGCGATCGGTCTCGGTATCCTCGTGTCGCCCGCCGTGGGCGCTGTGCTCATGTCGGTCTCGACGATCGTCGTGGCGATCAACGCGCAGCTCCTGCGCCGGCTGCGCCTCTGACGCCGGCTGCGCCTCTGACGGCGGCCCGCCGCGCGCCCGTGCGGCGGCCGTCGTGTGTCATCATCGGCACTGTGACCGGAACTTCGCTGGCCGTGGTCGTCGCGGTCAACCCGATGGCGTCCTTCGGCCATCGCCGCGAGGTGGGCCCCCGCACGGTCGAACGCCTCCGCGAGGCCGGACATCGCGTCGTGGTGATGGACGAGGCGAATCTCGAGCTGCTCCGGCGCGAGACCGCCCGGGCGCTGGACGCCGGCGCGGACGCACTCGTCGTCGTGGGCGGGGACGGGATGGCGAACCTCGGCATCGATCTCGTGGCGGGGCGACGCATCCCGCTCGGAATCGTGCCGAGCGGGACCGGGAACGACCTGGCCGACGGCCTGGGAATCCCCGTCCGCGACACGGAGGCGGCCATCGCCTTCCTGCTGGATGCGCTTCAGCGGGAGCCTCGCACGATCGACGCGGGCACCATCCGTCACGGCGAGCTCACGACGTGGTTCGGCTGCGTCGTCTCGGCCGGTTTCGACGCCACGGTGAACGAGCGCGCCAACCTGATGACGCGTCCCCGGGGACGCAGCCGTTACATCATCGCCCTGTTGCGCGAGCTCGCGACGCTGGCGCCTCGCCCGTACCGCATCCACGCCGACGGCCGCCTGATCGAAGTGGATGCGATGCTCGTCTCGGTCGCCAACAACCGGTCGCTCGGCGGCGGCATGCGGATCGTGCCGGACGCCGACCAGGCCGACGGCCGCCTCGACCTCTTCATCGTCGATCGGATGTCGCCGCTGCGTTTCCTGCGCATGTTCCCGAAGGTGTTCCGGGGTGAGCACACCGGCCTGCCCGAGGTCAGCATCCTGCCGGTGAGCAGCGTCCGCATCGAAGCGGAGGATGTCGTGGCCTACGCCGACGGGGAGCGGATCGGCCCCCTCCCGATCGAGGTCACGGTCGTTCCCGGGTACCTGCAGCTGGAAAGAATTAAAGAACCCGAATCAGATACAAAGTGTAACAACACAAGCCCGCGAGGTAGGCGGCGGTTTTTGTGAGTAAAC
>JBQCCO010000255.1:0-18243 GCA_051962155.1 Leifsonia sp.
GAACGCGCCTGCTTTACTGAGGTCGTCCTTCAGGTCCACCGACGCGTTCGCACCCGTGTTGTTCTGGTAGGGGACGATCCATTTCAGGAGGTCGCCCGGTTTCGCGGTTCCCGTCGCCACACCCTTCGGCGCGTCGGAGGAGGCGGCAGTGGTGCCGTTGGAGGCGTTGCTTCCGGTCGTGTAGATCGTCGACACCGCCGTGGCCGCCGCATCCGAGAAGTGCTGGGGGATGACGATGATGCCGACGAGTGCACCGACTGCGGCGCAGGCCGCCGCCAGCATTGCGATACCCCGACGGCGGTTTCCACGGGCGGTGTGCCCAGTACGACGCTCCACGATCAGAACTTCCCCTCCACGCCATCGAGCCGTGATCAAGCCGGACGGCGCCCATTCTGTGGACGCAGCCCGATTCCATTACCAGGACCAAGCGGTCCTCCACATATCAGGACTGTCCACGCCTCTCTTCGTTTCGCCCTGCGGAATCCAATGCAGATAACTCAGGCAAGGCATGGGAACTTCAGCCGAGCGGCGACCACCCGCCGAAGTGCTCGTAGATGCACCGGCATTCGGCGTGTCGGCTGCAACAACGAGCACCTCGGCGACGAAACGCGGGAGCCCGGGCGCGCGGGAGCCCGGGAGCGCGGGAAGCGTGGAGGGCGGAGAGCGGCCGGGTCAGCCGACGGTGGCGCCGTACAGCAGCCCGAGAAGGTACGTGGCGGCGGCAGCGCCATAGCCGATCAGCAACTGCCGGATCGCACGCTTCAGCGGCGACGCACCGGACAGCAGCCCCACGATCGCGCCCGTCCCCAGCAGCACCAGGCCCACCAGGAACGCGGACACCACGGTCGCTGCGGTCCCGGTCAACCCGAAGAGGAACGGCAGGATCGGGATGAGCGCACCCGACGCGAAGAAACAGAAGCTCGAAATGGCGGCGTTCCATCCCGTGCCGATCGCCTCATGCTCGTCCTCGCCGTCCTGTGCCGGCACCGAGGCGATCGGGATGGGCGACGTGACGGCCTGCAGTCCGGAGAGCACCTCGCGCGCGTGCTCGGCCGCCTCCTCCGGCGACATCCCGCGGGCGCGATAGACCAGCGTGAGCTCGTTGGCGTCCACATCCAGGTGGGGGAGGGCGGAGCCGGTGGCGGGATTGGGCGCGGACGCCTCCAGAAGTTCGCGCTGCGACCGCACCGACACGTACTCGCCGGCGCCCATGGAGAGCGCGCCCGCCAAGAGTCCGGAGACGCCGGTCAGCAGCACGACATGGCTCGGTACGCCGCTCGCGCTCACGCCGAGCACCAGTGCGAGGTTGCTGACGAGGCCGTCGTTCGCTCCGAAGACGGCCGCTCGGAACGTGCCAGAGAGCCGCTGCCGGCCACGCGCGGCCAGCGCTCGGACGACCTCCTCGTGGACCTGCTCGTCGGCTGCCATCTGCGGCGTGGCATCCTGATCGGCAGCGTAGGGCGACCGGGCCTCGGCCCGCTGGGCCAGCGCGAGGACGAAGACCGAGCCGAATCGCCGGGCCAGCCAGCCCAGCATCCGGGTGCGGAGATCGCCCCGCAGCGGTCGGCCCGCCTGATCGCCGAGGAGGTCGACCCAGTGCTGCTCGTGGCGGCCTTCGGCCTCGGCGAGCGCGAGAAGGATCTCGCGCTCTTCTCCCTGGCGACGTCCGGCCAGGTCGCGGTAGACAGAGGCCTCCGCGCGCTCGTCGGCCAGATAGCGGCGCCACCGCTTGATGTCGGCGGGGCTCGGGGTGCGGGCTGCTGTCGTCATCGCCTCCAGTCTAGAGAGGCTGTCCGGCGTCAGTGAGCGGGCAGCGGCCGGCTCAGGAGGGCAGGGTGACCCGGGCAGCCGCTTCGCCGTCGATGACCAGCGCGGCAGCCGACCGGGTGAAGCGCTCACCCCAGTCGGCGGCGGCGATCAGCGCCTCCTTCGGTCCGAGGATGCGGAACGGCGCATCCACGGCGGCGAGCCCGAAGAGAGCCCACTCGGCACTGTCGGCGGTGATCCGCACCCGGCTGGACCCGTCGCCCTGGTCCTCCACGTCCGCCCAGCGCTGCAGCACGTCGAGGACGCGCTCGAGGGGCGCCTCCACGACGGCCTCGACGACGACCGGCTCGACGACGCTGTGCAACGACTGGCGCACGTACGCGGCGGCATCCTCCGCCGGGAGGGCGCGCGGCCGGAACCGCGTCCCGGTCGGCCGGGGGTCGGCGATGCGATCGAGCGGGAAGCTGCGCCAGTCGAATCGCGTCAGGTCGTAGGCCACGAGGTACCAGCGGCGCTCGATGGACACCAGCCGGTGCGGCTCGACGGTCCGTGTCGACGCCTGCCCGTCACGCGCGACGTAGGCGAACTCGATCCGCTCCTCGTCGCGGCAGGACTGCGCCAGCGCCGTCAGAATGCCGGCATCCGCCGAGGGGGCCGGTCCCAGCGTGGTGGACAGGGTCGTCATCCGGAGAGCGTCGACCCGCCGCCTCAGCCGTGGCGGCATCACCTGCACGATCTTGGCCAGTGCGCGCACCGATGCCTCGTCGACGCCGGAGATCCCGCTCTGCGCGGCGGTCCGCAGACCGACGGCCAGAGCCACCGCCTCATCGTCATCCACCACGAGCGGGGGGAGGGATGCGCCGGCCGCCAGTTGATACCCGCCGGCGACGCCCCGCGTGGCGTCGACCGGGTAGCCGAGGTCGCGGAGGCGTTCCACATCCCGCCGGAGGGTGCGGGGAGAGATGCCGAGGCGGTCGGCGAGCTCGTGACCCGGCCAATAGCGGTGGGACTGGAGCAGGGAGAGGAGCTGCAGCGCTCGGGATCCGGTACTTGCCATGGATCCATTGTGCACGGGACAGCGGACGGAAAATGGCCGCTATTGGATCTTTCCCGTCCCGACGGCTCAGCCGACGTCGGCCGGACGGAGGGCCTTCGCGCCCGGCCGCGACAGCGTGATGACCGCCTCCGTCACCCACTCGGAGTCCTCGAGTTCGCGTTCGATCGCCTGCAGATCGGCCGCCACGTCGGATTCGCGTTCGTTGCCGACCAGATCCACCCCTGCCACCAGATAGAAGCGCTCCGGCCCGATGTACTCCAGGTGCAGGTACGTTACCTTCTCGACCTCCGGGTGCCCCAGCAGCGCCGAGAGCGCCGCCTGCCAGGCCTCGTCGGAGCCCGGCTCGCCGAGCAGGAAGCGACGGTTCCGCTGGATGAGGACCACCGCGACCACCGCCAGCAGCACGCCGACAAGGATGGATCCGAGCGCATCCCAGAACGGGTTGCCCGTCAGCTCGTGCAGCAGCACGCCGAAGAAGGCGATCACCAGGCCGATGAGGGCCGCCGCATCCTCCGCGAACACGGCGCGAAGGGTGGGATTGGACGTGCTGAGGACGTGAGCGAACGTGTTCGCGCCGCGCGAGACCGCCTTCGCGTGCGCCTGCCGGTAGGACTGGATGAACGAGATCCCCTCGAACACGAACGCCACCGCGAGCACGAGGTACGCGACGAAGTACTCCGTGTCCTCCGTGCGGGAGCCGAGGGAGGACACGCCGTGCATGATGGAGACGACCGCGCCGGCGGTGAACAGTCCGACAGCGGCGAACAGGCTCCAGAGGTACGCGTCGCGTCCATAGCCTCCCGGGTGCACGTCGTCGCGGGGCTTCGCGGCGGCACGCTCGGCCTGGATGAGGAAGATCTCGTTGCCCGCATCCGCCCACGAGTGCGCGGCCTCGGCGACCAAGGACGCCGATCCGGTGAGCACGGCGGCGAATGTCTTCGCGATCGCGACCAGGAGGTTGGCCGTGAAGGCGAGCAGCACCGTGAAGAAGGTCGACGAGCGTTTCCTGCGGGGCATGGCGACACCATAGTCCGCCCCGGGAACGGCCGTGGGAACACGAAAGGCCCTGGTCGTTCGACCAGGGCCTTCGCATTCGGTGTCCGAGGGGGGACTTGAACCCCCACGCCCTATACGGGCACTAGCACCTCACGCTAGCGCGTCTGCCATTTCCGCCACCCGGACTCAGGTGTGAGCCGCCGAATCGCTCCGGCTGCCGAAGAAAGACGATAGCACGGATTCCGGGTGCCGGATCACTCGGAGCCGTGCCCCGGGCGTGGCGACGGATCACGGCCCGGCCGTCGGCGGCGGCCGGTAGCGTGGGGGGATGACCGACCGACTCCTCGCGACCGAGCCCGACCTCGACGAGACCGCGATCATCGCGCGGGACCTGATCCGGTTCGACACCACGAACCACGGCGAAGGCCGGTCGAATGGCGAGGCCGACGCCGCCGAGTACGTGGAGGCGAAGCTGGCCGGGCTGGGCCTGCGTCCCGAGGTCTTCGAGTCCGACCCCGGGCGGGCGAGCGTCGTCGCCCGGGTCGAGGGGCGCGATCCGGGAAGGCCCGCGCTCGTGGTGCACGGCCATCTGGATGTCGTGCCCGCCGACCCGCGCAACTGGTCGGTCGACCCGTTCGGCGGCGAGATCAAGGACGGCCTGCTCTGGGGCCGTGGGGCCGTCGACATGAAGAACATGGATGCGATGATCCTGACCGCTTTGGGCGACATCCTGAACGCGGGGGAGCAGCCGGCGCGCGACCTCGTCGTGGCGTTCTTCGCGGACGAGGAGGACGGAGGCAGGCGCGGCTCCCACTTCCTGGTCGACACCCGTCCGGAGCTGTTCGCGGGTGCGACCGAGGCGATCAGCGAGGTCGGCGGTTACTCGATCGACCTGGCGGGCCGCCGCGCCTACCTGCTCCAGACCGGCGAGAAGTCGCTGGTCTGGATCAAGCTGATCGCGCGCGGCCGCGCCGCCCACGGTTCGCGCCTCATCCGAGACAACGCGATCACCCGGCTCGCCGAGGCCGTCGTCGCGCTCGGCCGCGAGGAGTGGCCCATCCAGCTGACGGCGACGACGACACGGCTGGTCGCCGAACTCGGCCGGCTCCTCGACGTCGATCCGCAGCAGGTGGGGCCGGACGAGGTGATCGTCCGCACCGGGACGGCGGCCGGTTTCATCCTCGCCACGCTGCGGACGACGACGAACCCGACCCTGCTCGAGGCCGGGTACAAGCACAACGTGATCCCGGACACGGCGGAGGCGCTGATCGACATCCGCACCCTGCCCGGTGAGGAGGATGCAGTGCTCGCGCGCGTCCGCGAGCTGATCGGCGACGACGTCGAGATCCGGGTGATGCATCGGGACATCGGCTTGGAGGCGGAGTTCGGCGGCGGCCTGGTGGATGCGATCACCGGGACCCTGCAGCGCCACGATCCGGGAGCTCCGGTCCTGCCCTACCTGCTCTCCGGCGGCACGGACAACAAGGCGCTCAGCCGGCTCGGAATCACCGGCTACGGCTTCGCACCGCTCCGGCTGCCGGCCGAGCTCGACTTTCCGGGCATGTTCCACGGCGTCGACGAGCGCGTTCCGCTCGACGCGCTAGTGTTCGGGAGGACCGTGCTCGGCGACCTGCTGCGCGCCTACTGACTTCAGGCCCTCCGCTCCGTTTCACTCGACCCGGGACCTCACGCCACGCATGACCTTCATCAACGCACTGATCCTCGGCCTCGTGCAGGGACTCACCGAGTTCCTTCCCGTCTCGTCGTCCGCGCACATCCGTATCGTCGGGGAGCTGCTCGGAACCGGGGCCGACCCGGGCGCCCGGTTCACCGCGATCATCCAGCTCGGCACCGAGGCGGCCGTGGTGCTCTACTTCTGGCGGGACATCACGCGCATCATCGGGCACTGGTTCCGGGCGCTGTTCGGGCGCATCCCGAGGGACGACCCCGACGCGCGGATGGGGTGGCTGGTCATCATCGGCAGCATCCCGATCGTGGTTCTCGGCCTGCTGTTCCAGAACCAGATCGAGACCGTGTTCCGCTCGCTCTGGATCGTCGCCACGACCCTCATCGTCTTCGGCATCCTGCTCGGGATCGCCGACCGGGTGGGAGCCAAGCGGAAGCGACTGCGGGAGCTGACCTGGGGCGACGGCATCATCTACGGCCTGGCGCAGTCCCTCGCGCTCATCCCGGGCGTGTCGCGCTCGGGCGGCACCATCACGGCTGGGCTCTTGATGGGCTACCAGCGCCGTGCTGCCGCCCGCTACTCCTTCCTGCTGGCGTTGCCTGCGGTGTTCGGGAGCGGGTTCTACCAGCTGTACAAAGCGGTCAAGGAGCCGTGCACGCACGCCCTCGCCACGGCAGGGACCTGCACCCCGGAGGTGTTCAGTCCGGCCGAGACCGCAGCCGCGACGGTGGTCGCTTTCGTGGTCGGGCTGCTGGTGATCGCCTTCTTCATGGGCTACATCTCACGCCGCAGCTTCCTGCCCTTCGTGATCTACCGCATCGCACTCGGCGTCCTACTCATGATCCTGCTGGCGACCGGAGCCCTCCAGGCCTGATCGCGTCCTCCCGGTCCGACTCGCGTCCTCCGGGCCTGATCGCGTCAGCCGCGGCGCGGGTCGTCGGGGGCGCGGCCGGCGGTGCCGCCGTCACGGCCGTCGCCGCGGCGGCGCAGGTAGCGCTCGAACTCCTGCGCGATCGCCTCGCCGCTCGCCTCCGGCGAGTCGACGGTGTCGCGGGCCTGCTCCAGCTGCTGGATGTAGGAGGCCATCTCTTCGTCGTCGGCCGCGAGCGCATCGATCCCGGCCTCCCAGGCGGCTGCTTCGTCGACCAGCGTCCCACGGGGGATCGTCACGTCGACGAGCTCCTCCAGCTTGTCGATGAGCGCGAGGACCGCCTTCGGGCTGGGCGCGTTGTGCACGTAGTGGGGGACCGATGCCCAGATCATGATCGTCGGGATGCCGACATCCTCCGCCCCTTCGGCGAGCGCACTGAGGATGCCGACCGGGCCCTCGTAGTTCGATCGCTCCACGCCCAGCTCGGCCCGAACGGCCGCGTTGTCGCTGGACGCGAAGACGGAGATCGGGCGGGTGTGCGGGACATCCGCGAGCATCGCGCCGAGGAAGACGATCGCGCCGATGTCGGCGGCGAGCGCCACATCCATGATCTCGGAGGTGAAGCTGCGCCAGCTGCGGGAGGGCTCGGTGCCCAGCAGGAGGAAGATGTTGTGGGCGTTGTCGCCGGTGACCGTCAGCTCTGCGTCGCCGGCCAGGTCTTCCGGGACGTGCCCGGGAATCGAGGGCCCGTACACGACAGCGGAGGGCCAGATCAGCCGGCGGCGTCCGTCGTCGTCGGTGACCACGGGCCGGTTGAACTGGAAGTCGAAGTAGAGCTCCGGATCGACCTCCGCGAGCGGTACGACGTCGAGCTGCTCCTTGAGGGTCTTCACCGCACCGCTGGCGGCCTCGCCGGCGTCGTTCCAGCCTTCGAAGGCCACCACGAGGATGCGGCCGCCGAGGATGTTCTGTCCGTCAGTCACGAAGTCGTCCCTCGTCCCTTCCTGGCGACCGGTCGGGGCGCCATCCATCCAGGATAGGCCCGCGGGTCTCCCGATAGACTTGCCCGTTGTGACCGCGCCTTTCCCTCGCAGCGAACAAGCCTCCGCCGATCAACCGTCGGCCGGGTCGCCCACCGTGCCCGCTGCCGTCCTCTGGGACATGGATGGCACGCTGGTCGACACCGAGCCCTATTGGATGGAGTCGGAGCGCGAGCTGGTCGGCTCGTTCGGCGGCACGTGGACGCACGACGACGGGATGCTGCTGGTCGGGCTCGGCCTGTGGACCTCCGCCGAGATCCTCCGTTCCCGCGGGGTCGCGATGACCGCCGATGAGATCGTGCAGTGGCTGACCGACCGGGTCCAGGTGAAGCTCGACCAGAAGGGTGTGCCGTGGCGGCCGGGCGCGCGCGAGTTGCTCCTCTCGCTGCGCGAACGCGGCATCCCGACGGCTCTGGTCACCATGTCGATGCGGCGGATGGCGGAGCAGATCGTGGCGCACATCCCCTTCGACGCGTTCGACGTGATCGTGAGCGGCGACGAGGTGGAGGAGCCGAAGCCCCACCCCGAGCCGTACCTGCGCGCCGCCGGCCTCCTCGGCGTCGAGGCGACGGATGCGGTCGCGATCGAGGACTCGCTGGTGGGGCTCGCCTCCGCGGTGGCCTCCGGTGCGGCGACGATCGGGGTTCCCCACATCGTCCCGCTGCCCGAGTCGGATGAACACGTGCTGTGGGATTCGCTCGACGGCCGCACCGCGGACGACGTGGTTGCCGTTGCGCGCGCACGCCGAGAGGCGGCGGCCCGATGAACGAGACACGACGCAGTTCCGGCCCGTTCCGTGCGGGCGACCGGGTGCAGCTGACCGGTCCGAAGGGCCGGATGAACACGATCACTCTCGAGCCGGGGAAGCTGTTCCACAGCCACCGCGGCGTCCTGCCGCATGATGCGATCATCGGGCTCCCCGACGGGTCGGTGGTGACGAACAACGCCGGCGTCGAGCACCTGGCGCTCCGGCCGCTTCTGACCGACTTCGTGATGTCGATGCCGCGTGGAGCGGCCATCGTCTACCCGAAGGATGCCGCGCAGATCCTGGCGCTGGCCGACATCTTCCCGGGCGCCACAGTGGTGGAGGCGGGCGTCGGCTCCGGCGCCCTGTCGTTGTGGCTGCTGCGCGCGATCGGACCGGAGGGCCGGCTGCTCTCGTTCGAGCGGCGGGAGGAGTTCGCCGACGTCGCCCGCGACAACGCCGCGACGTTCCTCGGCGGCGACCCCGGGAACTGGACGCTCACGGTCGGCGACCTGCAGGACGCCCTCCCGGCCGCTGTCGAGCCGGGAACCGTCGACCGGGTTGTGCTCGACATGCTGGCCCCGTGGGAGACGCTGGATGCGGTCACCGCGGCCCTCAAGCCGGGCGGCGTGGTCATCTGCTACGTCGCGACGGTCACCCAGCTGTCCCGCGTGGCAGAGGCGATTCGCGCCTCCGGCGATTTCACGCACCCGCAGTCGAACGAGACCATGGTGCGCGGCTGGCACGTCGAGGGACTCGCCGTCCGTCCGGACCACCGCATGATCGCGCACACCGGCTTCCTCATCACGGCTCGCCGGCTCGCGCCCGGCACCGTGCTGCCCGAGCTCAAACGACGCCCCTCCAAGTCGGACTACTCGGATGCGGACGTCGAGGTCTGGACGCCGGGCGCCCTCGGGGAGCGCGAATCCAGCCCCAAGAGCCTCCGGAAGCGGATGCGCGAGGCGGCCACGAGCGCTGACCTGGCGAAGGGCCGCGACGAGGAAACAGACGCTGCCGCCGAGGCGGACGAGGGCACTCCGACCGTCCGATAGCATGAGAGAGCGGGACGCCCTGCATCGCCTGCGGCTGTCCCGCATCCCCACCGATCGCATCGAAAGAGGACCCGTGCCCCACGCAACTGGTCGCCGTGCACCCGCACTCGGCAGAGCCGCCGCCGTCATCGGAGCCGCCGGACTGGTGGCCGTCGCCCTCACCGGATGCTCGGGGAATCCGAACGACGACTGCGGCAAGGCTCTGTCGTCCGGCTCCGCCTCCAATCTGGTACAGGCGACCGGCAGGATCGGCGCGAAGCCGAAGGTCACGGTTCCCGCTCCGATCGACGCCACGAAGTCGCAGCGCTCCGTGCTGACGGAGGGCCGCGGCGCCACGGTGCACATCGGCCAGCAGGTCGAGGTGGGCTATTCCGTGCTCGACGGCCAGACGGGAAGCGTCCTCGGGTCGGGCTACGGCGAACAGGCCGGTGCGCTCCCGGTGGGATCGGACGCGATCAGTCGCGGAGTGATGTGCGCCACCGTCGGCTCGCGGGTCGCTGTCGTCCTCTCCCCGAAGGACGCGTCGCAGGGCGGGACGTCCGCTTCGGGCACGCAGATCTACGTCCTCGACATCCTCTCCGCCTCCCTGAATGCGGCGAACGGCGCGGTGCGCCCCTCGGTCTCCGGTTTCCCGACGGTCGTGCTCGCACCCACCGGTCAGCCGGGCATCACCATCCCCTCCTCGGGCAAGGCCCCGACAGCCGTGCGCAGCGAGGTGCTCAAGCAGGGCGATGGAGCGGTCGTGAAGAAGGACAGCACGGCCGTCCTGCAGTACACCGCCGTAGGGTGGGACAGCAAGCAGGTCGTGACCAGCAGCTGGACGAACGGCGGCCCGGATCGCGTGGACATCGCGAGCGGCCAGAGCCAGATCCAGAGCCAGAGCCAGTCGGCGCTCCCGCAGTCCATGCTCAAGGAGATCGTCGGCCAGAAGGTCGGCTCCCAGCTGGTGATCGAAACGCCCGCTGACGGGCAGGTTCCTGCGGCCGCCTGGGTGGTGGACATCCTCGGGATCCACTGACCCGCGGACTAGGATGGACGGGTGTCCCGCTCCTCGTCCTCGCCCGCGCGCGTCCCGGTCGAGGAGCGTCTGTTCAGCCTCGTCCTCGCCCTTCTGGCGACCGAGAACGGCCTAACGAAGAGCGAGATCCTGTCGACCGTACAGGGCTACCGTCAGCGCTACGAGCCGCACGGCGACAACAGCAGTCTGGAACGGCAGTTCGAGCGCGACAAGGACGACATCCGCGAGCTCGGCGTGCCGCTGGAGACGGTGGATGCGCCGGAGGCGTCGGGAAACAACCAGCTCCTGCGCTATCGCATTCCGAAAGGGGCATATGACCTCCCGGCGGACGTCAGCTTCTCGCCGGAAGAGCTCACTCTTCTCGGGCTGGCCGCCGCCGTGTGGCGCGAGGGATCGCTCTCGGGGGAGTCGCGCCGCGCCCTGATGAAGCTTCGCTCCCTGGGCGTGGAGGCCGACGACCCTGTGGTCGGATACGCGCCGCGGCTGCGGGTACGCGAGAGCGCCTTCGATCCGCTGACGCAGGCGCTCGAGCGGCACGTCATCGTCCAGTTCCCCTACCTGAAGCCGGGCGAGAGCGCGTCACGGATGCGCACCATCGCGCCGCTCTCACTCGTGCAGCACCAGGGCCGGTGGCATCTGCAGGGCATCGACCAGGAGGCCGGTGGCTCGCGCACCTTCCTGCTCTCGCGCATCGTCGGCGCCGTGAAGCTGACGGCACGGGTCTTCGATCCCGAGAAGTACCGCGTGGATGGCGAAGCATTCGCCGAGCGGGCGCTGGTCGAGCTGGAACGCATCTGGGAGTCGAACGTCGCCGAGATCGAGGTGACGGCGGGGACGGATGCCGCCACGCGCCTGGGCAAGCGGTACGGGGAGGCGGTCGCCGCGGGCGCGGATGGCGAGCCCGTGCGGCTCACCGTCAACTTCTCGGACATCAACATCCTCGCCGACCAGCTCGCCTCGTTCGGGCCGGAGGTGCTCGTCCTCTCGCCGCCGGAGTTGCGGGACCACGTTCTCCGGCGACTCGAGGCCACCGTGGCGGCGCACACGGGGGAGACGTCCGATGGCTGAACGCCGCAAGCCGATGCAGGCGCAGGACAAGCTCGCCTTCCTGCTCGCGCTCGTGCCGTACCTGATGGATCGCGACCGGGTGAGTGTCGCCGAGGCGGCCGAGCACTTCGGCGTCGAGCAGGAGCAGTTGCGCGAGGCGGTGCGGCTGATCGCCGTCTCCGGCATCCCCGGCGAGACGAACGCCTACCAGCCGGGTGACCTGTTCGACATCGCGTGGGACGACTTCGAGGAGAACGACCAGATCATCCTCACCCACCAGGTGGCGATCGACGACTCTCCGCGATTCTCCGCCCGCGAAGCGGCAGCCTTGATCGCGGGGCTCCAGTACCTGACCGCTCTGCCTGAGAACGCGGACCGGGATGCCGTCGGCTCGCTGATGGCGAAGCTGACCCGCGGAGCGTCCGCCGCTCCCAGCCAGCTCGCGGTCGCGCGATCCGAGACGGATGAGGCGCTCGCGACCATCCGCGACGCCGTCATCGCCGGAGTCCAGGTCGAGTTCGACTACCTCAGCTCACGCGGGGAGCGGGAGCGCCGCCGCGTCGATCCGCTGAGGATCGAGTCCGTCGATCAGGACTGGTACCTGCGCGGCTGGGACCACCTCCGCACGGCGATCCGGACGTTCCGGCTCGACCGGATCGACGACCTCGTCGCGACGGACGAGCCCATCACGTACCGTCCGGGCGACGTGAAGCTGCCCGAGACGCTCTTCACGGGCACGCCGGAGGACCAGCTGGTGACGGTCGAGGTGTCGGCCTCCGCCATCGCTCTCATCGAGGACTACATCCCGGAGGGCGCCGCTCGCAGTGAGCGGGGCGGCGTGATCCGCACCAGCGTCCGGGTCGCGCACTTCCACGGTCTGAAGCGCCTCGTGGCGGGCCTCTCCGGCGTGCTGACCGTGCTCGACCCGCCCGAGGCGCGCCAGGTGGTCGCCGCCTGGGCGCAGGCGGGCGTCGAGCGTTACCGCTAGCGGGGCCGAGGGCTGCGGACCTCGACCGGTAGGCTGTCCCCGTGCCCTGGTGGTCGTGGCTGCTGATCTGGACCGTGCTCGTGCTCGGTCTCCTCGGTATGCTCGCGTTCTTCGCCTGGTGGCTGTTCCGGAAGCTGATGGCCGCCGGCCGCGAGGCCGCGGCCCTGGCCGGGAAGGCCGAGGTGCTGTCCCGCCGGGCCGAGGACCTGCACGAGAGGTTCGAACCGGCCGTGCTCGCCGACGCCGCCGAGCTGCGCGAGCAGCGCAGGGACCGCCTCGCGGAGCGGGCGATCGCGCGGCAAGCTCGCAGGGACGCCCGGGTCAGGCGCGGTAGACTACTGGTCGATGTGGACCCGGCGACGGTTCCCGCTCGCTTCGCCCACCTTTTGAGAAGGACCTGATCTCATGTTCGCAGGACTGACCGGATGGCATCTGCTCATCATCCTTGCTCTCGTCCTTCTCCTGTTCGGCGCGACGAAGCTTCCGGCCCTCGCCAAGAGCGTCGGCCAGTCGGTCCGGATCTTCAAGGGCGAGGTCGACGAGATGAAGAAGGACGGCGACAAGGGCGACAAGACCGTCCCGCCGACTCCGAGCGACACGCCCGACAACCCGAAGCCCAACCTCTAGTCCGGTGGCCTCCACGAAGCGAGGCAAGAACCGCGAAGGCCGGATGACGCTCGCCGAGCATTTCATCGAGCTTCGCAAACGCCTCTTCCGTTCAGCTCTCGCACTCCTCGTGGGTGCGGTCGTCGGCTGGGTCCTGAGCGACTACGTCCTCAGCGCGATGCGTGGCCCGATCACCGACATCGCCAAGCAGCAAGGCCGCGAGGCGATGCTCAACTACGACAGCATCACGGGCGCGTTCGATCTGAAGATGCAGGTCGCGATCACGATCGGCGTGATCGTGTCGAGCCCCTTCTGGCTGTACCAGGTGTGGGCGTTCTTCGTGCCGGCCATGACGCGCAAAGAGCTGAAGTACGCCTTCGGCTTCTTCCTGACGGCCGTTCCGTTGTTCATCGCGGGCGGAGTCGCGGGCTGGATGCTGGTGCCGCACATCGTGAATCTGCTGACGAGCTTCGCGCCGGCGCAGGATGCCGCCATCATCGGGGCGAAGACGTACTTCGACTTCATCCTCAAGCTCGTCATCGCGGTCGGCATCGCCTTCGTGCTCCCCGTCTTCCTCGTGCTGCTCAACTTCGTGGGCGTGCTGAGTGCGAAGTCGATCATCGCCTCCTGGCGCTGGGCGCTCATCCTGATCGCCCTGTTCACAGCGATCGCGACACCCGCGGCCGACGTGCTCTCCATGTTCCTGCTGGCCATCCCCATGGTCGCGCTGTACTTCGCCGCCTACGGTGTCGCCTTCGTGCACGACCGGAGGGTGGCGAAGAGCCAGCGGCGGCTGGAGGCCGACCTCGCGACCTAGACTCCGCCGGCTCCGGGGAGAGGTGCGGCGCAGGCATAGGCTGGACGCGTGACCGACCAGACGCTCTCGCCGGCGGAGCGGTACGCCGCCTCGCGCGACCGGGCCCGACAGCCGCTGCTCGAGACGTTCCGGGAGAGTCTCCGGTTCGACCTCGACCCCTTCCAGGGGGAGGCGTGCGCCGCCCTCGAACGCGGGCGCAGCGTCCTGGTCGCCGCGCCCACGGGAGCCGGCAAGACCATCGTCGCGGAGTTCGCGGTCTTCCTGGCGATGCGCGAGGCGAACGCGAAGGTCTTCTACACGACGCCGATGAAGGCCCTGAGCAACCAGAAGTTCCAGGAGTTCGTGGAGGCGTACGGGCCCGAGTCCGTCGGCCTCCTCACCGGTGACACCAACATCAACTCGCACGCGCGCATCGTCGTCATGACGACAGAGGTGCTGCGCAACATGCTGTACGCGGACTCCGACCTGCTGACCGACCTCGCCTATGTGGTGATGGACGAGGTGCACTACCTGGCCGACCGCTTCCGCGGCGCCGTGTGGGAGGAGGTCATCATCCACCTGCCGTCGGAGGTGCGGATGGTGTCGCTCAGCGCGACGGTGTCGAACGCCGAGGAGTTCGGCGACTGGCTGCAGGCCGTCCGCGGCGACACCGACGTCGTCGTCTCGGAGGAGCGTCCGGTGCCGCTCGAGCAGCACATCCTGATGCGCTCGAAGCTGATCGACCTGTTCGACTCGTCCGGCCTCGCTGCGACCAACCGCGTGAATCCGGAACTCGTGCAGATGGCCCGCTACGGCGGTCGCGTGCTGAGCAGCCGCCAGATGCGGGATGTGGGCCGGTACCACTCCAAGGGCGGCCGCCCGGACGGCTACCGGATGAGCCGCTCCGACCTGGTGGCCCTGCTGCGAGAGCGCAATCTGCTGCCGGCCATCTTCTTCATCTTCAGCCGCAACGGATGCGATGCCGCCGTGAAGCAGGTCCTGCGGGCCGGCGTCCGGCTCACCGAGAAGCACGAGCGCGACGAGATCCGCGCCATCGTGGAGGAGCGCTGCCGCACCCTGCTGGATGAGGACCTCGCCGTCCTCGGCTACTGGGAGTGGCTGGAGGGTCTGGAACGCGGGGTCGCGGCCCATCACGCGGGCCTGCTCCCTGCCTTCAAGGAGGTGGTGGAGGAGCTCTTCCGGCGCAAGCTGGTGAAGGTCGTGTTCGCGACCGAGACGCTCGCCCTCGGGATCAACATGCCCGCGCGAACGGTCGTGCTGGAGAAGCTGGAGAAGTTCAACGGCGAGGCGCGCGTCCCGATCACACCGGGCGAGTACACCCAGCTGACCGGTCGCGCCGGCCGGCGGGGGATCGACGTCGAGGGCCACTCCGTGATCCAGTGGGAGGACGGTCTGGACCCGCAGTCGGTCGCCTCGCTCGCCTCCCGCCGCAGCTACCCGCTCAACTCCAGCTTCCGGCCGACCTACAACATGGCGGTCAACCTGATCGACCAGTTCGGGCGGGGGCGCACGCGCGAGATCCTTGAGTCGTCGTTCGCGCAGTTCCAGGCGGACCGGGCGGTCGTCGACCTGGCGCGCAAGGCGATGCAGCAGGAGCAGTCGCTCGCCGGGTACGAGGAGGCGATGACCTGCCATCTGGGCGATTTCCGCGAGTACTTCGCCATTCGCCGGGAGCTCACCGACCTCGAACGCAGCGGCTCGCGGATGGAGACGGCGTCGAGCAGCGACCGGGAGAAGCGGCAGCGTCAGCTGGCCGGGCTGCGGAAGCGGATGAAGGACCATCCTTGTCACCCCTGCACCGAGCGGGAGCAGCACGCGCGATGGGCGGAGCGGTGGTGGAAGCTGAAGCGCGACACCGATCGTCTGCGCTCCCAGATCCAGTCGCGGACGGGAGCGGTGGCCAAGGTCTTCGACCGGGTCTCCGACGTGCTGCTCGAGCTCGGCTACCTCACTCAGGACGACGGCGGGACGGCACTGACCGTCCACGGCCGCACGCTGAAGCGCATCTACGGCGAGCGGGACCTCCTCGTCGCAGAGTGCTTGCGCCGGAACGTCTGGAAGGACCTCGACGCCCCGGGACTCGCGGCCATGGCGTGTGCTCTGGTGTTCGAGCCGAGACGCGAGGAGGGCCTCGCAGCCGACCGGAACCTCCCGCGTGGAGCCTTCCGGCCCGCGCTGGAGAAGACGATCACGCTGTGGAGCCGCCTGGAGGACCTGGAGCAGGAGAACCGCCTGCCGGGCAGCGAGCCGCCGTCGACCGCGATCTCGCTCGCGATGTGGATGTGGTCCCGCGGCTCGGGATTGGATGCGGTGCTCAGCGAGGCGGACATGGCCGCCGGGGACTTCGTGCGCTGGACGAAGCAGACGATCGACCTGCTCGACCAGCTGTCGCTCGTCGCGAACGGGAACATCGGCCGCGTCGCGCGTCAGGCGCTCGAATCCATCCGCCGGGGGATCGTGGCGTACTCGTCGGTCGCCTGACGTCGGCCGCTGGTCCCGCGGATCCATGGCGCATCCTGGGCCGGCTCCACACGTGGATGCTTTAGGCTCTCCCTTCGTGCACATCGTCCCGCGAGCCCCGCTCCCGCTCTGGCTCGCGGTGCTCGTTGCGGCTGCCGCAGGCCCCGTGCTGGACGCCGGATTCCCCAGCCGGGACTGGTGGCCGCTCACCTTCGTCGGCATCGGCATGGTGCTGCTCGCCCAGCGCGGGCGGAACGGCGGCTCGGCCTTCCTGGTGGGCTGGGTGGCGGGGGAGGTCTTCTACCTCATCCACGTGTCCTGGACGGCGCTCTACCTGGGCCCCATCCCGTGGATCGCTCTCTCCACCCTGGAGGCGCTGTTCTGGGGTGTCGGCGGAATCCTCCTGACCTTGGCCTACCGGTGGGTGCCGCGCGCATTCCCGACCCTGCTCGGGCGACTCGGACTGCTGCCCGTGATCCTCGGCGGCCTCTGGGTGCTGCGGGAGTATGTGACCGGGACCTGGCCGTACGGCGGCTTCTCGTGGGGGCGCGTCGCCGAGTCGCAGTCGACGAGCCCGCTCGCACCGCTCGTCGCCTGGCTCGGCATCTCGGGCGTGAGCTTCGTCATGGTGTGGCTCGTGGCCTTGCTCCTCGAGCTGCTCGCCACGCTGGAGGTCCGGACGAGCTCGCGAGCCTTCCTGGCGGGAATCGCCGTGGCGCTGGTGTTCGCGATCCCGGCCTGGCCCGCGACGACGCACGGGACGACGCGCATTGCGGCAGTGCAGGGCAATGGGCCGGCCGGATACTTCGACGACGCACCCCTCGGCGCGGTCTTCGACACGCAGGTGAAGGAGACGTTGCGCATCCCGACGTCTCAGGTGACCGGCTCGAAGAAGGTCGACATGGTCGTGTGGCCCGAGGGCGCGGCGATGCCGGATCCCACCCGGGACCCCGACACCGGGGCGATCCTGGATGGGCTCAGCCGCACGTTCCACGCCCCGTTCGTCGTCGGGACGATCACCGAGCGCGACAACAGGCTCTACAACACCTCGCTGACCTGGGAGGCCGGAAAGGGTGCCGTCGACTTCTACGACAAGAAGCATCCCGTGCCCTTCGGCGAGTACGTGCCCGACCGGGCGTTCTGGCGACCCTTCGCACCCGCGCTGATCGATCTGATCGGACGCGACTACACGCCGGGGACGCGGTCCAACGTGTTCAGCGTCGGGAACGTGCGCGCCGGTGTGTCGATCTGCTTCGACATCGTCGACGATCAGCTGCTCACCGACATGATGCACGGGGGAGCGCAGGTCATCCTCGCCCAGACGAACAACGCCGACTTCGGCGAGACCGACGAGAACCAGCAGCAGCTGGGGATCGCCCGGCTCCGGGCGATCGAATCCGGCCGCGCGCTGGTGAACATCTCCACGGTCGGCAGCAGCCAGATCATCGCGCCCGACGGCAGCACCATCAGCTCCATCCCGCCGTTCAGGCCGGGGCACATGGTGGCGGATGTGCCGCTCGGGACATCAACGACGCCCGCGACCCTCCTCAGCCGGGGAATCGAGTTCCTCGTCGCCGGTCTCGGCCTGTTCGGTGTGCTCGTCGCCTTCGGCGGTCGACGCTACAGCGGTTTCCCCGCGCTTGCGGACACGAAAAGGCCGTTCCCACCTCGTCTGTGAGAACGACCTCGGCGTATGCCCTCCGGGAGGGCGCTGCGATCAGGCGCTGTGCTTGCGCTCGCTCGTCCCGCGGCGGGACCGCAGGTACTGCAGGCGCTCCTCCAGAAGCTCCTCGAGCTCGGCACGGGTGCGGCGCTCGAGCAGCATGTCCCAGTGGCTGCGCGGCGTCTTCACGTCCGAGTGGTCCACCTCGACGGGGACGTCGCCGATGAGCAGGCGTGCCTCGTGGCCGCAGTGCGTGCACTCCCAGGTCTGGGGGGCGTCTGCCTCAGCCGAGAAGACAACCTCGGTCTCCTGGCCGCAGGCAGCGCAAAGGTAGGTGTAACGGGAACGCGGAGAGTAGACGACGCCTTCTTCGCTCTGTAGGCTTTGGGCGCCGATTCTCATGCCGCGCAAGCTGCGATCTGCCATTGT
>JBQCCO010000256.1:0-8426 GCA_051962155.1 Leifsonia sp.
CATCGACTCGTGCATCGCGGAGGGACGCTTCACCAGCTGGGTGACCGCAGCGAGCGACCGCGCGCTGAGCGGCCCCATCCCGAACTCGGACGTCAAGAAGATGACCAACGCTCTGCTGGTGCTGGTGAACGGCAAGCCGTACACGGGTCCCTTGACCAGCGCGAGCGACTTCAAGGCCTTCGTGCTGCAGGCGCAGGGCGACCAGTACTCCTCGACCGCCACACCGACGCCGACGCCGTCGTCCACGCCCTGACCCGGTCGTCGACCCGTCCGCATCTCCGGCAACCTCGCGCGCTGCTCTAAGATTGTGGACGGCGGGCGACCGCCATCGCCGGCTTAGCTCAGTTGGTAGAGCACTCGCCTTGTAAGCGAGCGGTCGCGGGTTCGAGTCCCGCAGCCGGCTCCCTCGGGATCCAGCGTCATGTCCGTTCCCCCGCCTCGTCTATTGCTAGTGTGACGAACGAAATCCGCAGAGCGACTGCCGTCGACCTCCCACCTGATGTACCCGTGATCCTGGAGGAGCCGCGGCGGCGGCGGCGGATGGACCGCGACACGATGTTCGCGATCGCCGCGACGATCATCGGAGTCAGCTGCGTCCTCCTCTCCGCGATCGGCCTGATCTCGGTCTGCGTCGCGCCGGTCGGGGTGACGGCCACCGTCTTCGCGGTCGCGACGGCAGCGGCGATCGTGGCCGTCCTTCTGGTGGGCGGGTTCTGGGTGTGGATGCTGGAGCGCAGCGACCGCCGGCTCTGACAGCCGCGCACGTGTCGCCCGACCCGAGCGGCGCTCCGTGAAGCGGGGGCTACGCCCTCGGAGCCGACGGCATGCCGTTCGAGCTCGCCACCGGTGCTGATCGCGAGCTTGTGAGGATGAGCTGCTCGAGCGCCTCGGCGGGGGTCAGGGAGGTACGGACCGCCTCATCCCACACGCGCTCGTACGCGGCTTCGCTGACCGGGAGCGAGCGTGGATCGGTGTGCTCCCGGACCGGCTTCGCCGCGTGCAGCCGCAGCAGCCGCGCGCTCAGGAGGAACGGGACGTTGTCCGCCGGCGCGATGCCACGTCGCCCGGAGCGGATGGAGATGACGAGGGCGCCGGACGAGGCGGCGTGGCGGACCTCCCGCATCGTCATCCCCGCCAGCCGTGCGAACTCGTGGATGTCGAGCAGCTCGGGGAGCTTGCCGACGTATTCCTCCACGATGGCGTGCCGCAGCCTCATCCAGGCCTCCGTGTGGTCGCGGCGCCGAACGGAGACGTCCTCCGTCACACTGATTTCCGCCATGTGCCTCCCTCGATCCTGGATGTGCAGATCTGTTCCTACCCCTGTAAGACGGAGTGAGGGCCCCACGCGTGACGCGCAGCACGCAGAATCACCGGGTAACTGTCGGACTCGAGTTTCATCGCCGCACGCTCGGCCGAGTTGCTGCCCGAGCGGTGACCGCGGTGGTCAGGCCGTCTCGCCGGCGTCGTTCCTGCGGCGGAGCTCCTCCTCGAGGCGCCGGATGGTCCGGGCGCGGTCGGCCTCCTCGATCTCGCGTTCGAGGGCGGCGAGCTGCGCCTCGGTGCTGCCCGCGGAGGGAGCCGGCGCGGAGGGAGCCGGAGCGGAGGGAGCCGGCGCCGACGGGCGGTGCTGTCCGGGCATCCCCACGGTGCGGGGGCGCGACGGGCGCGGCTGGTACTCGCGTCCGACCGTGAACCACAGGACGCTTCCGATGAGGGGCAGCAGGATCACGATGAGCACCCACGCCAGCTTCGGCAGGTACCGCACCTGGTCGTCGCGGCGCAGGATGATGTCGACGAGGGCGGCCACGAACACCGTGAGCAGGATCAGCGGCAGGACGACCATCCCGCGAGTCTAGGGGGAGGGTCAGCGGAATGTCAGGACCTGTTCGCCTCAGCCGGCGCGGAGCCGCGCATCCAGATCGGGCACCAGCCGATCGTTCCGGCCGATGACGAGGGTCGCCCGCTCGTCAGCGTCGTACGGTCTCCATCCGGTGCCGGGGACGCCGCCGCGGGCGAAGGCGGCCCAGCGTGCGCGCACCCGTTCCGAGACCGCCTCCGCCGTGCGGCGGCCGCCCAGGAAGAACGACGGGTCGCGCGGGAGGGTGGCGAAGTCGCCCCAGACATAGGGCAGCTCGGTCGCGTGCGCTGCCCCGATCCCGGTCAGCCGCAGCAGCCGGGGTGCGTAGTCGAAGCGGTAGAGGAAGGTGGGCGCGATGGTGCTGTGGCCCGCGGCGGTCCAGAGGGCGGGCATCCGGAACGCGATGTCGGTGGCGACGCGGACGCCGCGGGAGAGCGGCCGGCGGGCGTAGACGGCGAGGACGGCCTCTCGGGAGGGGAAGCGGACCCCCGGCGCCTGCTCGGCCGGAAGCGCTGCGAACATCCGCTCCAGTGCCGCACGACGGATGGGCAGCAGCGGCGACCGCATCAGCCGGAAGAGCGTCGCCTCGTCCCGGTTCGTGCCGATTACGAGGGGGACGGGCAGCCCCCGGCCCTCGCTCAGCACCCGGAGGGGCGGTTCCGGCAGCAGGTCGTCGCCGACGACAGGGGCGAAGGCGAGCCGCCCGGGATGCTCGCGCGGGATCTCGGTGTACACGGCGGCTCCCGCATCCACGATGGCCTGGACGGGAAGGTCGCGGAGCACTGCATCGTCCTCCGGGGACACTTCGAGGTGCTCGAGGAAGCGTCGCGCGAACGTCGCAGAGCGCTCGGGGCCGTACATCGACCCGGCGGGCGGGCTCTGCGCGATGGCCCACTGGAACAGCCCGCCGGCGGCAGGCGACGCCAGGAGCGCGGTGACGAGGCCGGCGCCGGCGCTCTGGCCGAAGACCGTCACCGCGTCCGGATCGCCGCCGAACGCGTGGATGTTGTCCTGCACCCAGCGGAGGGCGAGCAGCACATCCCGCAGCGCCAGGTTCGACTGCGCCGTCGCGACGCCGGCCGCTCCGACGTCGAGGAAACCGAGCGGGCCGAGACGATAGTTGAGCGTGACGAGCACGACGTCGGCGCTCATGACCAGCACCTCGCCGTGGTAGATCAGCTGGCTGGACGCGCCGACAGCGTAGGCGCCGCCGTGCAGCCACACCATCACCGGTCGTGGGCGGCCGGATGCCGGTTCAGCCGAGGGGCGGACGACGTTGAGGAACAGGCAGTCCTCGTCCATCCGCACGGCGCCCGGCGGGCCGAGCGGGACCGCGGGGTTGGGTCGCTGAGGCGACGCAGGACCGAAGGCGCCCGCCTCGGCGACGCCACGCCACGGTGCCGCCGGGACCGGCGCCCGCCAGCGGAGAGCGCCCGTCGGGGGCTCTGCGTAGCGGATGCCGCGCCAGGCGGCCACGCGGCCGTCGTCGCGGCCGCGGACCGCGCCCGCAGCCGTGACGACGACCGGCCGACCGTTCACGCCCCGGCGGTCTCCTCCCACTGCATGAACGGGCGCAGCTCCAGCTGCCCGTTGCGCGCCATGGGGTGACGCGAGGCGATCTCGATGGCTTCGTCCATGCTGTCCACGTCGAGGATGTCGAATCCGCAGATCCACTCCTTCGTCTCGGCGAACGGGCCGTCGGTGACGTACCGCTTGCCGTCGCGCACCCGCACCATACGGGCCTCGGAGGGCGGCTGCAGCACCTCACCGATCAGGCGCTTGCCCGAGGATTCGAGCTCGTCGACCCACAGGTCGACATCGGAGTCGTCCTTCTCGCTGTCGGGCTCGGTGGTGGTGACCACGAACATCATGTACTTCATCGTTCTGTCCTCTCGATTCGCGAACGTTTCATCGGGACGTCGAACGAGACGGCCACTTCTCGACATTGTGGCCCGACTCCGCTGCGAGCGTGAGGATTTCGCCCGGGAACGCTACTGGTTCTCGCGCTCCGCGCCCCGGAACACGTCCGGATAGTCGTCCAGCCACGACCAGTGGCTGACCGGCCAGCTGATCACGAACGCCTTGCCGACGACATCCGAGAGCGGGACGAACCCCTTGCCCGGGTCGTTCATGTGATAGCGCGAGTCCGCCGAGTTGTAGCGGTTGTCGCCCATCACCCACACCGTTCCCTGCGGGACGGTGACGTCGAAAGACTTCTCGGAGACGGCCTGCACCCCGGCAGGCAGGAGCACGTACGGCTCCTTCAGCGGCACGCCGTTCACGCTCAGCTGGCCGAGAGCGTTGCAGCAGGTGATGTGGTCTCCCGGCAGGCCGATGAGGCGCTTGACGAGGTGCTGGTCCGAGTCGGAGGCGCCCAGGCCGACGAAGTCGAGCACGGCGCCGACGCCCTGCTGGAACGCGTTGCCCGTCGGCGGGGGCGCCGGCGGCAGCCAGCCGCCCGGATCTTTGAACACGACGACATCGCCGCGCTGCAGGCCGAAGACCTTCGGCTGCAGCTCGTTCACGATGATCCGGTCGTTGATCTGGAGGGTGTTCTCCATCGATCCGGACGGGATGTAGAAGGAGCGGGCGACGAAGGTCTTGATGAGGAACGAGACCAGCACCGCGACCACGAAGATGACCACGACATCCCGCAGCAGCGTCTTCCAATTGGAGGTGCGCCGGGCGGTGCGGCGCGGACGCGCGGTGGCTGTACTGTCGGTCACAGTCTCTCACCGTAACGTGCTGAGCCTGTGAGCCGCATCCAACCTCGAATGGGTGTCTTGTTCCCTCAGCGACACGGTGAGAACATCTCACTACGGGTCAGCCGGCACATTCTTCCCGCCGGCGCCCGCCCATCATGCGCAAAGCTTTCAGTCGAGGTAGGCAGGCGACGCGGTTCGGGGGACCGCGCCTGATCCCCGCGTGGGCCGCGCTCGTTCTCGTCGCCGGGGGGATACTGGCGGCGCCGCAGCCGGCCGCCGCGGACGAGTGCAGTGTGGGATGCGCGTCGCCGACATCGACGCCCCTCCCGACGTCCACGCCGATCCCGACCTCCACGCCGATCCCGACGCCGACCCCGACCTCGGGCCCGACGACCGATCCGCAGCGAGGGGACGACGGAGGGGGGACGGACAAGGATCCGGATCCGAGCTCCACGCCGACTCCGACGCCCACACCGACGCCGACACCCACGCCAACGCCGACCCCTACGCCGACTCCGACACCTACACCTACACCCACTCCGACGCCCACGCCTACTCCGACTCCAACACCCACCCCGACTCCGACACCACCCCCCGCCCCCGCAGCTCCGCCCCAGCCCGCCCCGGTCGACGAGATCACGCTGACGGCACCCGACCTCCCGTCGTTCCAGAACGTCGACCTCGCTCAGCTCCAGCAGGCCGCCCAACTGGCGAGCGAGCTGGCGGCGGCGCAGCAGCAGCTGGCGGACGCCACGCAGCAGGCGCAGGGCGCGCAGCGCGAGCACGAGCAGGCCCAGGCGACCGCTGACGCCCTGAAGAAGGAGGCCGCTGCCGCCACCAAGCATGCGGAGGGAACGGCCGCCTTCGCGACGGCGCTCATCCGCTCGGCCGGCGCGCACCTGCTCCGGCCGGATCCGCTCGCTGCGGCCCTCACCGGGTCCGGCGGCGATCTCCTCACGAAGCTCGGAGCTGCGGACCGGCTGTCCTCCCTCTCTGCGCAGGCCGATGCCGCGCTCCGCGCCGCCGCGAAGGACAAGAAGAGTGCCGAGGCGATCGCGAAGAAGGCGCAGGGCGCCCGTGACGCCGCCTCCGCCATCGACGTCCAGGCCAGCGCCCAGGCGGTCGAGTCGGCGCAGCAGCAGGTCAACGCCGCCTCCGCCGCCCTCGCGGCGACTCCGACGGTGATCGCGGCCGGCTCGAACTTCCAGGTGCTCACCTCCGACGCGAGGCTGGTGTCGAGTGGATGGGCGCTCCCGGTCCACGGACCGATCACCGACGTGTTCGGTCCGCGTCCTTCCCGTCCGCTCGGGACCGCGCTCTTCCACCCCGGGGATGACCTGGGCGCCGCGTGCGGCACCACGATCTTCGCCGCCGCGGCCGGCACCGTCGAGCGGGCCGGGCCGTTCAGCGGGTACGGCAACTACATCCTCATCGACCACGGCGGCGGAGTGGAGACGGCCTACGGCCACATCCGCGACGGCGGCATCGGGGTGACGATCGGCGAGCACGTGGCCGCCGGCCAGCCGATCGCCCAGGTCGGCTCCACGGGCCTGTCGACGGGATGCCACCTCCACTTCGAGGTGCAAGTCAACGGGCTCCAGATCGACCCGCAGCCGTTCATGGCCGCGCGCGGCGTGGTGCTCGGGACGCTCTGAGCGCGTCCACTCATCGATCCCGAGGTGGGCCTACCTCAGGATTGGCCGGGCACCCGCGCGCAATCGCCGGAGCGGGCGTACGTTCGAGGCATGACCGAACTCACGGAGCTCGTCGGGACGTGGATGCGGCGTCAGCGCTGGTACTCGACGAAGAATGTCGAGCCGCGGCTGCGGCTGCTCGGCTCGTTCGATCCCGGACCGGTGGACGCGCGGCCTGGGGACGGCGACGTCCGCATCACCACGTACTTCTTCTGCGACGACGCTCCGCGGACGCCGCGGGTCTACCAGGTGCCGGTGGTGGCGCGCGCCGGCCGGGACGGCGAGGAGGCGGCCCTGATCGGGGAGGCCGGAGGCCGTTACCTGTACGACGGTCCGACCGAGGAGGCGTACGTCGCCTCCCTGGTGCAGCTGATGACGGGCGAGCACCGGACCGAGGGACGGGCGGCGCTCGCCGAAGGCCACTCGCTGGGCGGACCGCTGGTGGTGCGATCGTCGCGACGACTGACCGGCGAGCAGTCCAATACCTCCATCGTCGGGGAGCTGGAGGGCGGGCGCCCCGCGCTCATCAAGGTGTTCCGCGTGGTGCAGGACGGCGAGAACCCGGACGTCTCCACGCTGGCGGCGCTCACGGCAGGCGGCTCCCGGCGCACCCCGTCGCTGCTCGGCTGGCTGACCGGACGCTGGCCCACCGGGGACGGCGGCATCGCATCCGGCGAGCTCGCCCTCATGCAGGACTTCCTGCCGGGCGCGGAGGACGGCTGGGAGCTGGCGGTCAGCGCCGCAGAACACGGCGAGGACTTCACCGATCGCGCGTTCCAGCTGGGAGCAGGGACGGCTGAGCTGCACCGGCTGATGGCGCAGGTGCTTCCCACGAAGCGGGCCACCCGAGAGGATGTGACTCTCGCTCTCGACGGAATGTTCCGGCGGCTGGCGGTCACGACCACCGAGGTGCCGGAGGTCGAGGAGCTGCGGGCCGGGATCACCGCCGTGTACGAGGAGGCGGCGGCCGCGCCTCTTCCGCTGTTGCAGCGCATCCACGGCGACCTGCATCTGGGGCAGGTGCTGTACTCACCGGAACGCGGCTGGCAGTTCATCGACTTCGAGGGCGAGCCGTTGCGTCCGCTCTCGGAGCGGGCGATTCCGGACGCGACGATGCGGGACGTCGCCGGCATGCTGCGGTCGTTCGACTACGTCGCCGGATCGCTCGCGCGGCGGGAGACGCCGATCGACGCTGCCGGCTGGACCGCGGCGGCGCGGGCGGCGTACCTGGGCGGATATGCCTCGGTCGCAGGCTCCGAGGTCGAGGACTTCGAGCAGCTGCTGGATGCCTTCGAGCTCGACAAGGCGGTGTACGAGATCGCCTACGAGGCGCGGCACCGGCCGTCGTGGATCCCCATCCCGCTCGCCGCGGTGCAGCGGCTGCTGGCGGCCCGGGTGGGCTGAGTCGGCGGCGCGGACGCAAGCGCCGCCCGGCACTACGCTTCAGCGCCCGGTGAAGCCCGGCTTGCGCTTCTCCTGGAAGGCGCGGAAGCCCTCCCGGTAGTCCGCGGTGTCGCGCAACCGGGCCTGCGCGGCGTTCTCGGCAGCGACGGATCCCCAGAGGTCGAGTGAGCCGTCGCGCAGGCCGGCGACGATGCGCTTGCTCGCCAGGAACGATTCGGTCGCGCCGGACGCGGCGGCGGTGGCGGCCGCATCCACCTCGTCCCGCAGCTGGGAGGCCGGGAGGGCGCGCGAGAACAGTCCGGCGGCGACGGCTTCGGCGCCGGAGAGCAGGCGGCCGGAGAAGATGAGGTCGAGCGCCCGATGGGGACCCAGCCGCGAGACGAGCAGCCAGTGGCCGCCGGAGTCGAGGGCGGCCCCGAGAGCCGCGAAGGGGGAGCCGACCTTGGGGTCCTCGGCGACGTAGACGACGTCGGTCATGGCCAGCAGGCCGAGTCCGACCCCGAGGCACGCCCCCTGCGCGGCGGCGAAGGTCGGCGCGGGGAAGGCCGCGATGCGGCGAAGGAGCGGACCGACCAGACCGTCGAGATAGCCGGCGACATCATCGGTGGCCGGGTCGACGCCCGCGATATCGCGGCCGGCGCAGAAGGCGCGGCCCTCGCCGCGCAGCACGAGCGCGCGCACGCCGGACGCTTCCGCCTCTGTGTAGGCGGCGGTCAGCTCGCGGAGGTCGTCCGGCCCGAGGGCATTCAGCCGCTCGGGCGCGTT
>JBQCCO010000257.1:0-5646 GCA_051962155.1 Leifsonia sp.
GGTCGCTCGTCACCGTCCCTGACGTCGTGAACTCGGCGCCCGCCGCCGCGACCACCCAGCTGCAGAAGCTCGGCTTCAAGACGGCACAGGCCCAGGAGTACAGCACGACGGTGGCCACGGGGATGGTGTCGAGCACCGATCCACGGGCCGGGATACCCGCCGGGCGCGGCAGCACCGTGACCCTGCGGATCTCCCAGGGGCCGAAGCCCATCACGATCCCGGCACTCGCCGGCCAGACGGTGGATGCGGCGAAGAGCGCCATCACGGGGGTCGGCGCAAAGGTCGGCACGGTCGCGCAGCAGTTCGATGCGAAGGTGCCCGCTAACACGGTGCTCTCCGCGACGCGCGCCGACAACAATGCGGACATCTCGGGCGGCGGGCCGTATTTCGAGGCCGCGGCGGTCAACCTCGTCGTCTCGGCGGGCGCCATCCCGGACGTCTCGGGCAAGTCGGTCGCGGATGCGTCGGCGATCCTCAGCAAGGTGCAGCTGCTCACCTCCGCGGGGCCGCAGAGCTACAGCGACACGATCCCCGAGGGCGACGTCATCGCGGCACAGCCGCAGCACCAGCCCGTGCGCCCCGGCGACACGCTGCTGCTGGAGACATCGAAAGGTCCGGAGCCGGTCACGGTGCCGGATGTCGTCGGCAAGACCTGGGATGTCGCGAAGAAGGCGCTGACGGATGCGGGCTTCCAGCTCAAGTACAGCCCCATCGCCGACGTCGCCCCTCCGGCGTTCGTCGTCTCGAAGATCTCCCCCGGTGCGGGCACGCAGCAGGCCAAGGGGTCCACGATCACGGTCAACTTCGCCGGGTTCTAGCGGCAGCCCTCCGTCCGGCCGCGGAAAGGGAGGAGTTCTGCGCGCGACCGCCCTTGAACGCAGGAAACGGAGGAGGGTAGCCGCCAGTTGGCAGCTACCCTCCTCCGTTTGCAGCGGTGAGACGCGGCGGTAAGGTTGCGGTCAGCCCTGCGACAGCTCCTCGGCGACCAGGAAGGCCAGCTCGAGCGACTGCATGTGGTTGAGCCGCGGGTCGCACAGCGACTCGTACCGCGTCGCCAGGGTGGCCTCGTCGATGTGCTCGGAGCCGCCCAGGCACTCGGTGACATCGTCACCGGTGAGCTCCACGTGGATGCCGCCCGGGTTCGTGCCGACCGCGCGGTGCGCCTCGAAGAAGCCCTTGACCTCATCCACGACGTCGTCGAAACGACGCGTCTTGTAGCCGGTCGGCGTGGTGAGGCCGTTCCCGTGCATCGGGTCCGTCACCCACAGGGGCAGCGCGTCCGTCTTCTTGATCGCCTCCAGGAGCGGCGGCAGCGCATCCCGGATCTTGCCGGCGCCCATTCGCGTGATGAACGTCAGCCGGCCGGGCTCCCGCTCGGGGTCGAGCTTGTCGATCAGGCGCAGCATGTCGTCGCGGGACGTGGTGGGTCCGAGCTTCACGCCGAGCGGATTGCGCACCCGCGACAGGAAGTCGACGTGGGCGCCGTCGAGCTCGCGGGTCCGTTCGCCGATCCACACGAAGTGCGCCGAAGTGTTGTACGGCGTGCCGGTGCGCGAGTCGATCCGCGTCATCGGCCGCTCGTAGTCCATCAGCAGCGCCTCGTGGCTGGAGTAGAACTCCACCCGCTTCAGCTCGTCGAAGTCGGCGCCGGCCGCCTCCATGAACTTGATGGCGCGGTCGATCTCGCGGGCGAGGCCCTCGTAGCGCTGGTTGGCCGGGTTGGCCGCGAAGCCGCGGTTCCAGCTGTGTACCTGCCGCAGGTCCGCGAACCCGCCCTGGGTGAAGGCCCGGATCAGGTTCAGCGTGGATGCGGCGGTGTGGTACCCCTGCACCAGGCGGCGCGGATCGGCCTGCCGCGACTCCGGCGTGAAGTCGTAGCCGTTGACGATGTCGCCGCGGTACGCCGGCAGGGTCACTCCGTTGCGTGTCTCGGTGTCGCTGGAGCGCGGCTTTGCGAACTGCCCCGCCATCCGGCCCATCTTGATGACCGGGACGGAGGCGCCGTACGTGAGCACGACCGCCATCTGCAGCACCGTCTTGACGCGGTTGCGGATCTGGTCCGCCGTCGCCCCGGCGAAGGTCTCGGCGCAGTCGCCGCCCTGCAGCAGGAACGCCCGGCCCTCGGCTGCTCGCGCCAGCCGCTCGCGCAGCTGGTCCACCTCGCCGGCGAACACCAGCGGCGGGAGGGTCGCGATCTCGGCAGAGGCTGCGGCCGCCGCCTCGGCGTCCGGCCAGTGCGGCTGCTGCTTGATCGGGAGCGTCCGCCAATACTCCAGGCCCTCGATCACGGACTCGTCTGGTCGCACGACGGGCTCTGTGGTCTGTAGCACTGGTCTTCCGCTCGCTCTGCTGGACCGATGGCTCGCATCGATCGGTGGATGGGGTGGATACCGAGCCTATCGCGCCTGGGACCTGCCGCCGCCGCAGAGGTCCTACCGTGACAGCGTCGCGCGCTTCTCCTTGACCGTGCTGGCGTACACATCCACATACTCCTGCTCGCCGAGGCGCTGCAGCTCGTACATGATCTCGTCGGTGACCGAGCGCAGGATGAAGCGGTCGCCCTCCATCCCGTCGAACCGGGAGAAGTCGAGCGGCTCCCCGAGGATGATGCCGATGCGGCCGATCTTCGGCAGCCGCGTGCCGATCGGCATGATCTGGGCCGTGTCCACCATCGCCACCGGCACCACCGGGACGCCGGCCTCCAGGATCATCCGTGCGACGCCGGTCCGGCCGCGGTACAGCTTGCCGTCGGGACTGCGGGTGCCCTCCGGGTAGATGCCGAGCATCTCGCCCCGCGCGAGCACCGCCAGGCCGGTGTTGAGGGAGGCCTCAGAGGCCTTGCCGCCGGACCGGTCGATCGGCAGCTGGCCGGTCGCGTTCATGAACGCCCGGGTCGCCCATCCCTTCAGCCCGCGGCGGGTGAAGTAGTCGCTCTTCGCGAGGAACGACACGTGCCGGTCGACGACGATCGGCAGGAAGATGGAGTCGATGAACGACAGGTGGTTGCTGGCGAGGATGACAGCGCCTTCGGCGGGGACGTTCTCGAGCCCGATGACCCACGGCCGGAAGACCCCGCGCAGGATCGGCCCCGCGATCACGTACTTCATCAGCCAGTAGAACATCGAGTCGAAGCCTATCCCGGCCGGTCCCCTAGAGCGAGGAAGCGTGCAGTCGCGCGAGGTCCGCGGCGCCGACGACTCCTGCGTCGTTCACCAGCTCCGCGATCGTGAACTCCGGCTCCGGGTGGAAGCCGCGCGCCGGCAGGTTCTCGAGGTACGCCAGGCGGATCGGCTCGAGCAGCAGCTCCCCCGCCTGCGCGACCCCGCCGCCGAACACGAACAGCTGCGGGTCGAGGATGGCGCCGAGGCTCGCGCAGGCCTGGCCGAGCCAGTCGCCGAGCTGGCGCAGTGCGGCGAGGGCGCCGGGATCGCCCGCGGAGATCAGCGCGCTGATGTCGGCTCCGCTCAGGACGCCCGTCCGGGAACGCACGTCGGCGAGGCCCTGGCCGATGCCGCCCGCATCCGCGAGCTCGTTCGCCATGCGCTGCAACGCGCGTCCCGATCCGTACTGCTCGATGCAGCCGTGCGCACCGCATCCACAGGGCAGCCCGCCCGGGACCACGCGCATGTGGCCGATCTCGGCTCCGGCGCCGAAGCCGCCGCGGAACAGCCGGTCGTTGCTGACGATCGCGCCGCCGACGCCCGTCCCGATCGTGAGGACGGCCATGTCCGAGACGAGGCGTCCCGCGCCGTACCGGAACTCGGCCCAGCCGGCCGCGTTCGCGTCGTTCTCGATGATGACCGGGATCTCGAGCCGCACCTCGAGCTTCTCGCGGAAGGGCTCGTGGCGCCAGTTGATGTTCGGGGCGTAGTACACGGTGGACTGGGCGGCGTCGATGAAGCCGGCGGCCGCCACACCCGCTCCCGCGATCTCCTCCGGGCCGTCGGAGAGCCTCTCGATCATCGCGACGACCGCGTTCTCGATCTCCTCCGGACGGCTGGCGTCCGTGGGGACCCGGTCCTCGCGCACGATCGTCCCGAGCTCGTCGACGACGGCTCCTGCGATCTTGGTCCCGCCGATGTCGATGCCGATCGCGTGCACGTGGGGCCTTCCGGGCTGGGGGGTGGCGGGAGGGGCGGTCTCGGCCGTCAGGGAGCACCCGAGCGCGCCCGGCAGGACCATCTAGAGTGTAATCAACCGAATCGGGCGAAGCCATTCGGCCGCACGCCCGTCCGCCGGTATCGAGGGAGCTACCGTGAATCAGATCGACACACCCGTACTCGTCCCCGCCGACCCGGAGGCCAACGCCACCGACCTGCTCGTCGACCGCGTGGCGCAGACCCCGGATCAGCCGCTGTTCAGCCTGCCCGACGGGGACGGCTGGCGGGACGTGACCGCCGCCGAGTTCTACCGCCAGGTGATCGCCCTGGCGAAGGGACTGGTGGCCGCGGGGATCCAGCCGGGCGACAAGATCGGGCTGATGTCGAAGACCCGCTACGAGTGGTCCCTCATCGACTTCGCCACGTGGTTCGCGGGCGCCGTGCTCGTACCGATCTACGAGACCTCCTCCCCCACGCAGATCCAGTGGAACATGGCCGACTCGGGAGCGATCGCGGTCTTCCTGGAGACGGCGGAGATGCACGCCCGGTTCGACGAGGTCCATCCCGAGCTCCCGCTCATCGGCACGATCTGGCAGCTGCACCTCGGCGATCTGGACAAGCTGGCCGCCGCCGGCGCAGGCGTGCCGGACGAGGAGATCGAGCGCCGTCGCCGCATCGCGAAGGGCTCCGACATCGGCACCCTCATCTACACGTCGGGCTCGACCGGACGGCCCAAGGGATGCGTCCTCACCCACTCCAACTTCGTGGAGCTCTGCCGCAACTCGGCCGAAGCCCTGACGGAGGTCGTGCAGCAGCCGGGCGGAGCATCCACTCTGCTCTTCATCACGACCGCTCACATCTTCGCGCGGTTCATCGCCGTGCTGTGCATCACCGGAGGCGTCAAGGTCGGGCACCAGGCCGACACCAAGCAGCTGCTGCCGGCGCTGGCCAGCTTCAAGCCGACGTTCCTGCTGGCCGTGCCGCGCGTGTTCGAGAAGGTCTACAACTCGGCGGAGCAGAAGGCGGAGTCCGCCGGCCGCGGACGCATCTTCCGCGCAGCGGCCGAGGTCGCCGTGGAGCACTCGAAGGCGGTCGAGGCCGGCTCGGTGCCGTTCGGGCTGAAGCTCAAGTTCGCCGTGTACGACCGGCTCGTCTACTCGAAGCTGCGTGCCGCGATGGGCGGACGGGTGCGGTACGCGGTGTCCGGGTCGGCTCCGCTCGGGTCGCACCTCGGTCACTTCTTCCACAGCCTCGGGATCAAGGTGCTCGAGGGGTACGGGCTGACCGAGACGACCGCTCCCGCGACCGTCAACCGGCCGGCCACCTTCAAGATCGGCACGGTCGGGCCTGCGCTCCCGGGGGTCGACCTCCGCATCGCGGACGACGGCGAGATCCAGGTGCGCGGCATCAACGTCTTCAAGGAGTACTGGAAGAACCCGGAGGCGACGGCCGCCGCGTTCGAGGACGGCTGGTTCCGGACCGGGGACATCGGGTCGTTCGACGAGAACGGCTTCCTCAGCATCACGGGCCGGAAGAAGGAGATCAT
>JBQCCO010000258.1:0-20340 GCA_051962155.1 Leifsonia sp.
GCGCCCGAGTTATAAGCGACCACGACCCCGGAGAACACCGCGATGCCCCAGCCGATGTTCACCATCAGGAACCCGCCGTTGAAGCCCTTTTTCCTGATGAGGGCGACGTTCGCCACCACACCGGTACCGAGGAGGACCAGCATCGCTGTGCCCACCAGCTCGGACAGGAAATCCACACCTAAATTGTCCACGTTGACCTTCCAGTTGTTCCGTTGACCCGCACCCTGTCGTGCGTTCTGGTGAGGCTCTTGTCAGGGTGGGCATTGTGAACGCTATTGCGGCCACGCTCGCGGTGACAAGAACCCTGTCATGCACGTTCGTGCATTATCGAACAGCAGCGGCTTCGCTCCCATCCCCCGATTTCAGCTGTACCCGATGGGCGTCGGCGAGGTCCGCTACGAACGAATCTTCCTCCTCGGCGCGACGGTTTGGCGACCATCCCAGCGCGGTTGCTGCGATTTCGCCGATCTCGTGCACGAGCGGAAGTGTGATGGCGCCGGTGAAGGCGAGGCTGGTGCGGCGCAGGAAGACGTCGGCGAGGTGCACGACATGCTCGCTGCGGACCAGGTGGTCGATCTCGGCGCGCGAATAGCTCGGCGCGGCCGCGAGCGGCGCGTCCTCCCCGTCCCAGCCGGCGATCGCGTCGATGACGAACGTCGCCCTCGTCCCGTAGCGGTGCAGCAGGGTCGCAGCGCGCTCGGCGCCGACGTCCGCACCGTACCGGGCGATCCAGTCAAGCTCCGCCTGCGGCGTGGTCGGGAAGCCGGCCCCGCCGCCGATCGGCAGACCGAGCGTCTGGACGGTGCGCTCGGCGCCGAGTGCCTGCAGCGTCTCGTTCGCGAGGTGCTCGCTCAGCGCCCGGAAGGTGGTCCACTTGCCGCCCACCAGGCTGAGGACGCGGGTGCCGCCGAGGCCCGGGATCGTCCCCGGGACGATGCGGTAGTCGCGGGAGACGAATCCGGGCGCCGTGTCGTCGTGGTGCGGCAGCGGGCGGACGCCCGAGAAGGTGTAGACGATCTGCTCCCGGGTGACCGGGATCGCTGGGAAAACGTGCGAGACCAGTTCGATGAAGTAGTCGATCTCGTCCTCGGTGATCACCGCGCGCTGGGACATGTCGGCATCGATGTCCGTGGTGCCGACCATGACCCGGCCCTTCAGCGGGTAGATCAGGACGATCCGGCCGTCGTTGTTCTCGAAGAACAGCTCGCGGCCCTGGCAGGCCTCGAGGAGCTCGGGGTTGTCGAGCACGATGTGGGAGCCCTTGGTGCCGCCCATGTAGCGGGTCGCCTCGCCGAGGGCGGCGTTCGTCAGGTCCGTCCAGGGACCGGAGGCGTTGACGACGACATCCGCGGTGATGGCGAACTCCTCGCCGGTCTCGCGGTCGCGGACCAGCACGCCTCCGTCGCGGACTCCGATGGCCTCCACGTAGTTGACGGCGCGTGCGTGCGGCCCGGCTGCGAGCCCGTCGGCGAGGACGTCCAGCGCGAGGCGCTCAGGATCGTGCACGGAGGCGTCGAAGTAGGTGGCGGTGTACTTCAGATCCGGGTTCAGCGCGGGCAGCGCCTCCAGCGACTTCTTCCTGCCGTGGAAGCTGTGGCGCGGGACGCTGCCCCCGTCGCGCGAGAACGCGTCGTAGATCGTCAGCCCGGTCTTGATCAGGAACGCTCCGCGCTCCTTCGGCTTGCCCTGCTTGTGGGTGAGGAACCGGAGGGGTGCGGCGAGGATGCCGGAGAAGGTGGAGTAGATCGGGATGGTCGTCTGGAGCGGCTTCACGTAGTGCGGGGCGATCCTGAGCAGGCCGTTGCGCTCGGTCACCGACTCCTTCACGAGGCGGAACTCGCCGTTCTCGAGGTAGCGGATGCCGCCGTGGATCATGTGGCTGGAGGCCGCCGACGCTCCGGAGACGAAGTCGTTGCGCTCGACGAGCACCACATCCACACCCTGCAGGGCGAGGTCGCGGAACGTGCCGAGCCCGTTGATGCCGCCGCCGACGACGAGCACCTGTGCTCGTGGGTTGTCTCGGAGGCGCTGGACCTCGGTGCGTGCGTTCGACTGCGTCGTCACGATCTTCTCCTGATACTTCTGGCTCGGGGGTGCTGTGCGGTTATAGTCTTCGGTGGCAGCACAACTTCGATCAAGCCGCATGCACATACGTGCACCGGCTCGTCACCCCGAGAAGTCGTCCCAGCGAAGAAGGCCCCGAATGCCCCAACCCGAAACCGAACACCTGCCCGAGAAGGTCCGCGACGCCCTCAAAGCCGGTCACCTCTATTACATGCAAGACCTCACCATGGAGGCGATCGCGCACGAGATGCACACCTCGCGCTCGAGCGTCTCCCGGCTGCTCAGCTACGCGCGGTCGTCGGGACTGGTGACCATCCAGATCGCCGAGCCGCACGAAGGTGCGACGCGCATCCAGCAGGCGATCCACGACCGCTACGGCATCGCCGCGCACATCGTCCCGATGCCGAGCGCGATCAGCGACGTCGACCGGCTGGAGCGGGTGGCGATCTCGGCTGCACGGATTCTCGACCGCTTCATCGACTCCAACCAGACGGTCGGGATCGCGTGGGGCTCGACGATGAGCGCGCTGAGCCGGCACCTCATCCCCAAGGAGCTGCACAACGTCGAGTTCGTGCAGCTGAACGGGGCAGGGAACACCTACACCACCGGAGTCCTCTACGCCTCGGAGATCCTCCGCCGCTTCGGCGACACGTACTCCGGCACCATCCAGGAGTTCCCGGTCCCGGCCCTGTTCGACGACCCGCAGACCAAGGTGGCCATGTGGCGTGAGCGCAGCACGCGGCGCATCCTCGACATCCAGGCACGGATGGATGTGGCCCTCTTCGGCCTCGGCTCGCCCTTCTCGGAGGTGCGCTCCCACGTCTACGCCGGCGGGTACCTCGACCAGGCGGACTACGAGTCGCTCGATGCCTCCGGCGTGGTCGGAGATGTCGCCACGGTGTTCTTCCGCGAGGACGGCAGTCACCACGGCATCCCCCTCAACGAACGCGCGAGCGGGCCGGACATCGACCTCATCACGCGCGTCCCGCGGCGGGTCTGCATCGTGTCCGGGCCGTCGAAGGTGCACAGCCTCCGGGGTGCGCTCGCGGCAGGCCTCATCACCGACCTGATCGTGGACGAAGGGACGGCTCGCGCCCTCGTGCAGCTCACACAGCCCGTCGCGCCCATCGGTCCTGCGCCGGTGGCCCAGCAGCAGGACACCGAGGCCGACGAGGCCGTCACGGCCGCCTGACCGGAGCGTCACCGGGCGTCGCATCCACAACGGGAATAGACGACGCCCCCCTGCGTTGATCTACACTCGACAACGAAACACGTGCTCCGGGGTCGGTGAAAGTCCGAACCGGCGGTGACAGTCCGCGAGCGGGACGCCCAGGCGCCCTGCTGAGCCGGTGGAATTCCGGCACCGACGGTAATGCGTCAGGCTCAGGCCTGTCGCTCAGTCCGGATGGGAGGCAGCACGGTGGGCGGTCCTTAGGGGCCGGCGCCCGCGCGACCCCGGTGACACGTCTCGACGAGAGACGGGATGGCAACGGGATGACGTGGGAAGCCCCCATGCGCAGGGCGCTCGAGCTGGCGGCCAACGGCCCGGCCACAGGCGTGAACCCGCGGGTCGGCTGCGTCCTCCTGGACCCCGACGGCCACCTCCTCGCCGAGGGCTGGCATCGCGGTGTCGGCACCCCGCACGCCGAAGTGGATGCGCTGAGCAAGCTGCCGGAGGGCGGCGCCCGCGGTGCGATAGCTGTCGTCACCCTCGAGCCGTGCAACCACTGGGGCCACACCGGTCCCTGCTCGGAAGCGCTGATCGCCGCGGGCGTGGCGCGCGTCGTCTACGGGACCGCCGACCCGGGCCGCCACTCCGGCGGGGGCGCTGAGCGGCTGCGGGAGGCGGGCGTCGACGTGATCGGCGGAGTGCTCCGCAACGAGATCGAGGCCTTCCTCGGCGACTGGCTGACCGCCGCCCGGCTCGGCCGGCCCTACATCGTCGTGAAGTGGGCGAGCAGCCTGGACGGCCGCGCTGCAGCCGCCGACGGAACGAGCCGCTGGATCACCGGCGCAGCAGCGCGCCAGCGGGTGCACGAGCAGCGCGAGGCCTCGGACGCGATCGTCGTCGGCACCGGAACGGTGCTGGCCGACGACCCGAGCCTGACCGCGCGCGGCGACGCCGGGGAGCTGATGCCCACCCAGCCGACGCCGGTGGTGATCGGCACCCGCGCCATCCCGAAGGACGCCGCCGTCTTCCGCCACCCGCACCCCGTGATCTTCGAAGGGACCCACGACCTGCACGAGGTCGTCGCCGACCTGCACCAGCGCGGCTTCCGCCGGGCGTATGTGGAGGGCGGGCCGACCCTGGCGAGCGCCTTCGTGGCGGCCGGCCTGGTGGACGAGTACGCCATCTACCTGGCGCCGACGCTCCTCGGCGGACCGCGCGTCGCCCTCGGCGACATCGGCGTCGAGACGATCGGCGATCAGCGGAGGCTGCGGATCGTCGAGGTCGAACAGCTCGGCGGCGACCTGCTCCTCCGTGCCGTCCCCATTCCCGTCGGTGCCGCGCCCGTCGGTGCCGTGCCTGTCAGTGCCGCTCGCGTCGAGCGGGACGGGCCCGTGCACGTCGGCGGCGCCGACATCTTCCCGAGCACGGGCATCCCGACCACCGACACCCCGACCACCGACGCCGGAGCCCCGCTCCCGGCCGGACAGGAGAACTGACCATGTTCACCGGAATCATCGAAGAGCTGGGCGAGATCACCGCCGTCGAGCGCAGCGCGGACGCAGCGCGCGTCACCGTCCGCGGGCCGCTCGCCGTCAGCGACGCCCGGCACGGCGACTCCATCTCGGTCAGCGGCGTCTGCCTCACCGTGATCGACAAGGACGCCGAGACGTTTACGGCGGATGTGATGGCCGAGACCCTCGTCATGAGCACGCTGGACGACGTCCAGCCCGGCCGCCGGGTCAACCTGGAGCGAGCGGCGCAGGTCGGCGACCGCCTCGGCGGGCACATCGTCCAGGGCCACATCGACGGAACCTCCACCGTTCTGTCGGTCACGGACGGCAGCGCCTGGCGCGTCGTCCGGCTGAGCCTCGACCCGGAGCACGCACCCCTCGTGGCGCGCAAGGGCTCCATCGCGATCGACGGCGTCTCCCTCACGGTCAGCGCCGTGGGCGGCGGGCGCGAGAACGGCTGGTTCGAGGTGTCCCTCATCCCCGAGACCCTGGTCGCGACGACCCTCGGCGACCGCGTCGCGGGCGACCGCGTCAACATCGAGACGGACATCCTCGCCCGTCATGTGGAGCGCATGCTCGCGCTCGAACCGGAACTGAGCGAACGGAGCGCGTCATGAGTCTGGCCACCATCCCCGAGGCCCTCGCAGAACTACGGGCGGGCCGCCCGGTCATCGTCGTCGACAACGAGAGCCGGGAGAACGAGGGCGACGTGCTGATCGCCGCCGAGCTCGCCAGCCAGGAGTGGATCGCCTGGACGGTCAAGAACTCGTCCGGCTTCATCTGCGCGCCGATGACCAACGAGATCGCGGACCGGCTGGAGCTGCCGGTCATGGTCGTCGCCAACGAGGACGCCCGCGGCACCAACTACACGGTCAGCGTGGATGCGGCCAACCGACTCTCCACCGGCATCAGCGCCGCCGACCGCGCGCACACGCTGCGCGTGCTGGCGAACCTCGACAGCACGCCGGCGAGCCTCCACCGGCCGGGCCACATCCTGCCCCTGCGGGCGGTCGAGGGGGGTGTCCGGGAACGCGACGGGCACACAGAGGCCGCGGTCGACCTGCTCCTCCTGGCGGGACTGACGCCCGTGGGTGCGATCGCGGAGATCGTCGCCGACGACGGCGAGATGATGCGCCTGCCGGGCCTCATCGAGCTCGGTCAGCGCGAGGGCGTGCTCGTCGTCACCATCGAAGCCCTCATCGCCTACCTGCAGGAGTTCCACTGCGACCAGCCTCTGGAGGCCGTCGCGCCCATCCCGGAGACCTCGCGCGTGATCTTCGAGGTGGAGACGACCGTCCCGACGACGCACGGGCCGTTCCGGATGCGCGCGTACCGCGACCGGACGACCGGCGCCGACCACGTGGCGATCGTCGCAGGGACCCCCCGCAGGGACGGCACGCTGGTCCGCGTCCACTCGGAGTGCCTCACGGGTGAGGCGTTCGGGTCGCTGAAGTGCGAGTGCGGGCCGCAGCTCGACGCGGCGCTCGACACCATCCAGCGCGAAGGCGGCATCGTCGTCTACCTGCGCGGCCATGAGGGACGCGGCATCGGCCTGATCAACAAGCTGCGCGCCTACAAGCTGCAGGAGGAGGGACTCGACACCCTCGACGCGAACCTCGCCCTCGGGCTGCCGATCGACGCCCGCGACTACGGTGCGGCCACGGCGATCCTGCAGGACCTGGGCATCCAGTCGGTTCGCCTGCTGACCAACAACCCGGAGAAGGTCCGCCAGCTCGAGGAGCACGGCATCGCCGTCGAGGAGCGCGTGCCGCTCGTCGTCGGCATCGGCGCCTTCAACGAGGGCTACCTGGAGACCAAGCGCGACCGGATGGGTCACGCTATCGGGGACATCGACCCGTTGTCCGCGACGGATGAGACTGACGAGACGGCTGCGGGATTCGCAGCGGGGAGGACCACACGATGAGCGGAGCCGGAGCCCCCAGCGCCGAGGAGCGGATCGACGGGAGCGGCCTGAACGTCGTCGTCGTGGCCGGCCGCTGGCACGAGACCATCAGCGAGGCCCTCGTCGCCGGCGCGCAGCGGACCTTGGAGGCGTCGGGCGCCACGCACACGCTGGTCCGCGTCCCCGGAAGCTTCGAGCTCCCCGTCGTGAGCAAGGCCGCCCTCGAGGCGGGCGCCGACGCGGTGGTGGCCCTCGGGGTCATCATCCGCGGCGGTACCCCGCACTTCGAGTACGTCTCGGCGGCGGCGACGGACGGGCTGACCCGCGTCGCACTCGACACGGGCAAGCCGGTCGGCTTCGGCGTGCTCACGCTCGACGACGAGGCGCAGGGCATCGACCGCTCCGGCCTCCCCGGCTCCAAGGAGGACAAGGGCGCCGAGGCGGCTCACGCCGCCCTCGCCACCGCGCTGGCCCACCGAGCCCTCCGCGCGTAGCTGTACTGACCCCGCCCCACCATCGAGTCCGTAGAGACTGCACACCGCTGCGGCGTGTCGCGTGCAGTCTGTGCGGACTCGGCGGTGGGGCGCCTTGCCTGAGGGTTACGGCTTCCAGACCATGAGGATGACGACGACGAGCAGCAGGAGGCTCGCGACGCCGGAGCCCGCGGCCAGCTGCGGGTAGCGGGAGGCGGTGCCCTCCCGCAGGGACTCGGCGGCGCGGCGCATGGTCGGCACGACGAGGAAGAGCGTCAGAGCGAGGGCGACGACGTACAGGATGATCGACCACAGGATCCACGGGGTCGTGATGCCGAGGTGGAACTTCGGGTCGGCCATGCCCATGAGGCCGAATCCGAACAGCACCACGAGCAGCGAGAGCAGTGAGAGCAGGTTGGTCGACTTCGCGAGCGTTTCGACCTGGCGGGGGTCTCCGGCGCGGACGGCTCGCATCGCCGTCATCGGGAGGATGGCCATCGGGCCGACGATGAAGACCGCCGACACCACGTGCAGCACTGCAAAAAGCGTTTCCATGCCTCCAGCGTAGCGAGGCGTCCTCAATCGGCCGGCTCGCGCGCACCACATCCCTTCCCGCTCCTGGCTGAGTACCGAAGGAGATCGGATGCCGGATCTCCTTCGGATGGCAGTAGTGAAGGAGATTCGAACGGTATTCGTTCGAATCTCCTTCGATGGCGGGGCTCCTTCGCTGGCGGGGCTCCTTCGCGGGCAGGCGAGCAGCCGGGGCCGCGACCGGGACGAGGCGCTCAGTCGAGGAAGAGTGCGCGCAGTCGGCGCGTGGTGAGGACCAGGCCGAGCACGATCATCACGGCGAAGTAGAGCACGTGCCACAGCATCCCGGCGTTCACCTCGCCGGTCGTGAGGCCGCGGACGAGTTCCACGCCCTGCCAGAGCGGCATCGCCTTGATGACGACCTGCAACGGCTCCGGGTAGACCGTGATCGGGTAGAAGGTCGCCGACAGGAGGAACATCGGCAGCAGGATGAAGTTGATCCAGTCCATCTGCTGGAACGTCTTCATGTAACTCGTGACGCCCATCCCGAAGCTCGCGAAGCCGAACGCGATCAGCAGGACGGCCGGGAGGGCCAGCAGCGCCCACCAGGACAGGGTGAGGCCGAGGACCTGCATCACGATCATGAACCCGACGGCGTAGAGGGCTCCGCGCAGCAGGGCGAGCAGGATCTCGCCGAGCGCGACATCCAGCGGGCCGAGGGAGGTTGCGAGCATCCCCTCGTAGAGCTTGGCGAAGTGCATCTTGAAGAAGACGTTCCACGTCGAGTCGTAGACGGCGCCGTTCATGGCGGCGGTCGCCAGCAGGGCCGGGGCGATGAACGCGGCGTAAGGGACGCTCTGGCCCGACGACGTGTGGATGCTGCCGACGAGCGCACCGAAGCCGATCCCGAGCGAGAGCAGGTAGAAGATCGGCTCGAAGAAGCCGGAGACGATGACCAGCCAGTTGGTGCTCCGCGTCGCCGACCACCCGCGCTGCATCACGGAACGCGCGTTGCCGGCGTAGAGGGCGCGCACCGGCCCCGAACGTGGCTCGGTCAGGGTGGCACGCTGGTCGGTGGCGGTCACTTGTTCAGCCTCCTCGCGGCGATCCGGCGCGCCCACAGCCAGAAGACGACGAACAAGGCGAGCAGGTACACGATGTGGACGACGGACAGCCAGAGCGGCTCGCTCATCCCGTAGGAGAACACCCGCGAGAGCTGGGTCGAGTGCCAGAGGGGCGAGACCCAGCCGATCCACTGCAGGAACGACGGCATGTTCGCGAGCGGGAAGAACGTCCCCGAGAACAGGGTCAGAGGCAGCAGGACGAACCGCATCAGCATGGCGATCTGTCCGCTGTCCTGCTCGATCGTCGCGACGTAGGCCATGATCGGCGCGCCGAAAGCCAGGCCGCCGATCGTGCCGACCAGGATGCCGACGGAGGCCCAGGCACCGGGGACGGCGCCGAAAAGCGCCATGAAGGCGAAGTAGACAGCGGTGGTGCCGAGCAACCGGGCGACCACCGCGATGACGACTCCGTCGATGATCTGGCCGGGCGCGATCGGCGAGGCGTTGATGCCGTAGAAGGTGGGATTCCACTTGAAGCCGAGCAGGATCGGGTAGGTGAACTCCTCGCTCGCGACCGTGACGGCAGCGGTGCAGAGCAGCGCAGGCGCGACGAACGCCAGGTAGCTGACGCCGTCGACGGCGTGCGGCCCGAGGTTCGCGCTGACCAGGCTGCCGAGCCCGAGACCCATCGCGAGGAGGTAGAGCAGCGGGTTGCCGAATCCCGTCACGAGCAGGGTCTGGAGGTAGGACCGCATGACGCGGAAGCGGTGCTCGGCCACGTACCAGGCGCCGAAGCGGCGGGGGCGGACGGCCGCGGTCAGCGCGACGCGCGCGCCGTCGCCTCCCTCGGCGCCCGGTCCCGGGGCGCCGGGTGTCCCGGGCCGGCCGACGATCGCGCTCATTCGATCAGGCTCCGTCCGGTCAGCCGGAGGAACACATCCTCGAGGCTCGAACGCCGCACCAGGCTGGTCAGCGGATGCAGGCCGCGCTCGACGATGCGGACGAGCTCCGCCTCGCCGTCGTCGCTGTAGACGAGGATGCGGTCGGGCAGCACCTCGATGCGCTCGCCCACTCCATCCAGGCGTTCCGCGACCTCCGCGTTGCGCTCCGAGCCGAACCGCACCTCCAGCACTTCCCGCGTCGAGTACTCGCGGATGAGCCGCGCCGGCGACCCCTCCGCCATGATCGTGCCCTTGTCGACGACGACCAGGCGGTCGCAGAGCTGCTCCGCCTCATCCATGTAGTGCGTCGTCAGGACGAGGGTCGTGCCCTGCTCTTTGAGCCGGAACAGCCGGTCCCAGAGGATGTGCCGGGCCTGGGGATCGAGCCCCGTGGTCGGCTCGTCCAGCAGCAGGATGCGCGGGTCGTTGATGAGGGCGCGCGCGATGGTCAGCCGGCGCTTCATCCCACCGGACAGGTCGTCGACCTTCGCCTTGGCCTTGTCCTCGAGCTGGGCGAACGCCAGCAGCTCGTCCGCCCGGGTGCGGACGCGCGCCGACGGGAGGCCGAAGTAGCGGCCGTAGACGATGAGGTTGTCGCGCACCCGGAGTTCGGTGTCGAGGTTGTCGGACTGCGGCACGACCCCGAGCTGGGACCGGATCTCGGGACCGTACCGGTTCGGGTCCAGCCCCAGGATGCTCAGGTCGCCGGCGCTGCGCGTGGAGACGGCGCCGATCATCCGCATGGTGGTCGACTTGCCCGCACCGTTCGGCCCGAGGAGCCCGAAGGACTCCCCCGGCTCCACCTCGAAGCTGATGCCGTCGACGGCCGGGAAGTCTTTGTACTTCTTCACGAGATCGCGGGCGGAGATGACAGGGGCGGGCATAGTTCGACACTGTAGCCGCGACCTCGGACATCCGGGATGCCCCTGCGCGCCGTCGCACGCGCCCGCACGCGCCGTCGCACGCGGCAATATCAGCAAACAGGCAGTCCGCAGGAAGTACGGTCGAAGCTAGCGCCGCACACGCCTCCGACGCCACCTCCTCCCCCGAATGGAGACACCGTCATGTCCACCACGTCAGCCCCCTCGCGTCGCCGGCGCGGCTTCAGGCGTTCCGCCGACGACGCCGGGCCGCGCGCCCGCTTCTCACAGCTGCTCCCCTACCTGCTCGAGCACAAGAAGGTGCTCGCGTTCGTGATCGTGCTCAGCGTGCTGGGCGCCGCCGCCAGCCTCGCCCAGCCCCTGCTCGTCAGCCAGGTCATCTCCGTCGTCGGCCGGCAGGAGCCGCTCGGCGGCCTGGTCTGGGGACTCATCGCCCTGGTGGTCGCCTCCGGCCTCATCTCGGGCTACCAGCACTACCTGCTGCAGCGCACCGGCGAGGGCGTCGTGCTGTCGTCGCGGCGCAAGCTCGTCGGCCGGATGCTGCGCCTGCCGATCAGCGAGTTCGACACCCGGCGCACGGGCGACCTGGTGTCGCGCGTCGGATCGGACACCACGCTGCTGCGGGCCGTGCTGACGCAGGGGCTCGTGGAGGCCATCGGCGGTGCGCTGACCTTCATCGGCGCGCTGATCGCGATGCTCATCATCGACCCGGTACTGCTCGGGCTGACCGTACTGGTCGTCGCCGTCTCCATCGTCGTGGTGGTGCTGCTGTCCGGCCGCATCCGCGTCGCCAGCCAGAAGGCGCAGAACAAGGTGGGCGACCTCGCGGCCGCGGTGGAGCGGGCGATCAGCTCCGTGCGGACCATCCGTGCGTCGAACGCCACCGAGCGCGAGATCGCGGCCGTGGACGCCGACGCCACCGGCGCCTGGAGGATGGGCATCCAGGTCGCGAGGATCTCGGCCCTCGTCGTACCCGTGGCGGGCATCGCGATGCAGGTCTCGTTCCTCGTCGTGCTCGGTGTCGGGGGCTTCCGGGTGGCCAGCGGAGCGATCACGGTCGCGAATCTCGTCGCATTCATCCTCTTCCTCTTCATGATGATCCTGCCGCTCGGCCAGGCGTTCGGCGCCATCGCGGCGGTCAACTCGGCGCTCGGGGCGCTGGGCCGCATCCAGGAGATCCTCGATCTGCCGACCGAGGACCAGCACGACCGCGACATCGCGCCGCTGGCCCTCACGGTCGGCGCGGCGAACGAGGGACTGGCGCCCGAGGCGCCGGCGATCGAGTTCGTGGAGGTGCGGTTCGCCTACCCGGAGAGCGCCGGAGCCGCGGAGACCGGAGCGGGTGACGGGGCTGCGGAGACCGGAGCGGACGCCACGGCGGCCGTCAGCCGGCCGACCCCCGAGCGGCTCGCGTTCGAGGCCCTCACCGGGACGGATGTCGTCGCAGAGGCCGAGGCCGTTGCGGGCGGCGGCGCAGGCGCGGACGGCGGGCAGCAGCACAGCGGGGTGCTCCGCGGCGTGAGCTTCCGCGTGCCGCGCGGCAAGCGGACGGCGCTGGTCGGGCCGTCCGGGGCGGGCAAGTCCACCATCCTGGCCCTCGTCGAGCGGTTCTACGACCCGCAGGCCGGCGAGGTCCGCTTCGGCGGAATGGATGTGCGCACCCTCGATCGCGTCGGACTGCGCTCGCAGATCGGCTACGTCGAGCAGGATGCGCCGGTGCTGGCCGGGTCGCTGCGCGACAACCTGACGCTGGCGGCGCCCGACGCCACGGACGAGCAGTGCGTCGACGTGCTCCACGCCGTCAACCTGACGGAGGTGCTCGAGCGGAGCGAGCTCGGCCTGAGCGCCCCCGTCGGCGAGGACGGCATCATGCTCTCCGGCGGCGAGCGCCAGCGCCTCGCGATCGCCCGCGCGCTGCTCGCCGCTCCCCCGGTGCTGCTGCTGGACGAGTCCACCTCCAGCCTGGACGGCCGCAACGAGCAGCTGATGCGGGAGGCGATCGACGCGGTCGCCGCCGACCGCACCCTGCTCGTGATCGCGCACCGCCTGTCCACCGTCGTCGACTCCGACCAGATCGTCGTGCTCGACCACGGCCGCGTCATCGGCACCGGAACCCACTCCGAGCTCGTCGAGACCACTCCCCTCTACCGCGACCTCGCCAAGCACCAGCTCCTCGTCTGACCCCGCCCCGCTCCCCTCACCTGTCACGCCCCACCATCGAGTACGCGAAGACTGCACGCGATCAGGGGAGAAAGCGTGCAGTCTTTGCGTACTCGACGGTGGGGCTGAGCCCGTCAGGACTGGAGGTGGTAGCGGAGGGAGGCCAGCTCGGCGCGCAGGGCGGGCGGGACACGCGTGCCGAAGCGGTCGAAGAAGGTCTCGGTGAGGTCGCACTCGGCGAGCCAGCTCGCGCGGTCGACCTCGAAGAGCGCCTCCACGTCGGCGGCCGGCAGGTCGAGCCCGTCCAGGTCGAGCTCGTCGACGATGGGAAGGCGCCCGATCGGCGCCGAGACGCTTCCGGCCAGCCCCTCGACCCGCCGCGCGATCCACTCGATGACGCGCGCGTTCTCGCTGAACCCCGGCCACAGGAACCGGCCGTCGTCGCCCCGGCGGAACCAGTTCACCTGGAAGATCTCGGGAGCCTGGTCGCCCAGCTTCTCCCCCATCTCCAGCCAGTGCGCCCAGTGGTCGGCCATGTTGTAGCCGCAGAACGGCAGCATCGCGAAGGGATCGCGGCGCAGCTCGCCGACCGTGCCCTCGGCCGCCGCCGTACGCTCCGACGAGATGGTGGCTCCGAGGAACACTCCGTGCCGCCAGTCGCGCGCCTGCGCCACCAGCGGAACGTTCGTGGCCCGGCGGCCACCGAACAGGATGGCGTCGATCGGCACGCCGTCGAACGCATCCCAGTCCTCGGCGATGGACGGGCACTGCGCGGCGCTGACGGTGAACCGGGAGTTGGGATGCGCGGCCGGCCGGCCCGAGTCGGGCGTCCAGTCGTTCCCCTGCCAGTCGATCAGGTGCGCGGGCGGCTCGTCGGTGAGCCCCTCCCACCAGACGTCGCCGTCGTCGCGCAGGGCCACGTTCGTGAAGATCGTGTTGCCCCACAGGGTCTGGACCGCCGTGCGGTTCGTGCTCTCCCCCGTCCCCGGCGCGACGCCGAAGAAGCCGGCCTCCGGGTTGATCGCGCGCAGCCGCCCGTCGGGGCCCTGGCGGAGCCAGGCGATGTCGTCGCCGATCGTCTCGACGCGCCAGCCCGGGATGGTCGGCTCCAGCATCGCGAGATTCGTCTTCCCGCAGGCAGAGGGGAAGGCGGCGGCGAAGTGGAAGGCGCGGCCCTCGGGCGAGGTCACCTTGATGATGAGCATGTGCTCGGCCAGCCAGCCCTCGTCCCGCGCCATGGCGGACGCGATCCGCAGCGCGAAGCACTTCTTCGCGAGGATGGCGTTCCCGCCGTAGCCGGAGCCGTAGGACCACACTTCACGCGTGTCCGGGAACTGCACGATGTACTTGGTCGGATTGCACGGCCACTGCACGTCGTCGCGCGGCCGCCCGTCCGCATCCACCAGCGGGAAGCCGACGCTGTGCACGGTCGGCACCCACGGCTGCCCGGCATCGATCAGGTCGAGCACGGTCTCGGTGACGCGGGTCATGATCCCGAGGCTGACAGCAACGTAGGCGGAGTCCGTGAGCTGGATGCCCACCTGCGAGATCGGGCCGCCGACCGGTCCCATCGAGAACGGGACGACGTACATCGTGCGTCCGACCATGCTGCCGGCGAAGACCTCGCGCAACTCCGCGCGCATCGCCTCCGGCTGCCGCCAGTTGTTGGTCGGACCGGCGTCGGCCTCGTTCTCGGAGCAGATGAAGGTGCGGTCCTCGACGCGGGCCACGTCGCCCGGGTCGGTCCGGGCAAGGAAGCTGTTCGGCCGCCACTCCGGGTTCAGCCGGATCAGCTTGCCTTCGGCGACCAGCTGCTTGGTGAGGCGGTCGGCCTCGCCGAGGGAGCCGTCGCACCAGACGACCTCCTCGGGCCGGGTGAGGGCGGCGATGCCGTCGACCCAGCGGCGGACAGCGTCCAGTCCTCCGGACGGTGCCGTGTCGGTGAGGGGGAGCTCGGCGATACTCATGCGGGTTCCTTATCGTCGGAAGAATCGGTGTTGACTCCAGTTTCTGCGAGGTTCCGACGAAGAGAACCACGAATACTGCTGTAAGAATCGCGAATCTTTCGCTATTGTGAATCCATGAGCACCGTGGAGACCGGCGACATCGATGTCGCGACGCTCGGACATCGCATCCGTCACTTCCGTACCCGGCGCGGCATGACCCTCGACGAGCTCGGGGCCGCGGCCGGCGTCGCGGCGAGCCAGCTGTCGCTGATCGAGAACGGCAAGCGGGAGCCGCGCATCTCGCTGTTGAGCGCTCTCGCCGCCGCCCTCGGCGTCCAGCCCGCCGATCTCCTCTCGGCCGAGCCGCCGGACGAGCGGGCAGCGCTCGAGATCGAGCTCGCGCGGGCGCAGCGCGGGCCGCTGTACGCATCCCTCGGCCTGCCCGCCGTCAAGCCGACGAAGGGGACGCCGACCGAGACCCTCCAGGCGCTCGTCGGGATGCACCGGGAGCTCGGCCGGCGTGCGAACGAAGCGATCGCGACGCCGGAGGAGGCCCGGCGCGCGAACACCGAACTGCGCGAGCGGATGCGCGCACAGGACAACTACATCCCCGAGATCGAGGAGCTGGCCGAGCAGCAGGTGCGCGCCTCCGGCCACGTCCGCGGCGCCCTGACGCACCGCGAGGTCAGCGTGATGGCCGAGAAGCTCGGGTTCGAGCTGATCTACGTGAACGACCTGCCGCGGTCGGCGCGGTCGATCACCGACCTCGAGAACGGGCGCATCTACCTGCCGCCGGCGTCGATCCCGGGCGGCCACGGTCTCCGTTCGATGGCGTTGCAGGCTATGGCGCACCGGCTGCTGGGGCACACGCGTCCCCAGTCGTACGCGGACTTCCTCCGCCAGCGGCTGGAGATCAACTACTTCGCCGCGTGCTGCCTCATGCCCCGGGAGGCTGCCGTCGCGTTCCTGCAGCAGGCCAAGAAGGACAAGGACCTGGCGGTGGAGGACTTCCGCGACGCCTTCGGCGTGACGCACGAGGCGGCCGCGCTGCGGTTGACGAACCTGGCGACGAGGCACCTCGACATCACCATGCACTTCCTCCGCGTCGGCGACGACGGCGCTTTGTACAAGGGGTACGAGAACGACGGGCTCCTGCTGCCGACGGACGTGACGGGATCCATCGAGGGCCAGGTCGTCTGCCGGATGTGGGGCGCGCGGACCGCGTTCACGCACACGAACCGCACGACCGAGCTGTACCAGTACACGGACACCCCGGCCGGGACCTACTGGTGCGCGACGCAGGTCGGCACCACCGCCGAGGGCAGCTTCTCGATCAGCATCGGGGTGCCGTTCGATCAGGCGAAGTGGTTCCGCGGCCGCGAGACGACGGCGCGCACCGAGTCGCGCTGCCCGGACGAGTCGTGCTGCAAACGGGCGCCGGCCGAGCTGTCGGGACGCTGGGCCGGCAAAGCGTGGCCGAGCGCGCGGCTGCACGCCCACATCCTGTCGCCGCTGCCCTCCGGCTCGTTCCCGGGCGTCGACGACTCGGATGTGTACGCCTTTTTGGAGGCCCACTCCGGCGCGTGAGATTCGTGACGAATGCCGCCCTACGCCGCGCGGGAGGCGACATTCGTGACGAACCGCGGGCTACTTGGGCTGCATGCGGATGGCGCCGTCGAGGCGGATGGTCTCGCCGTTCAGCATCGGGTTCTCGACGATGGCGCGGACGAGCGCGGCGTACTCGGCAGGCCGCCCCAGCCGGGAGGGATGCGGCACTTGCGCCGCGAGGGAGTCCTGCGCCGCCTGGGGCAGCCCCGCCATCATGGGCGTCTCGAAGATTCCCGGCGCGATCGTCATCACCCGGATGAGGCTGCGCGCGAACTCCCGCGCCAGCGGAAGCGTCATCGCGGCCACCCCGCCCTTCGAGGCCGAGTAGGCGGGCTGGCCGATCTGACCGTCGAACGCGGCGACCGATGCGGTGTTGACGATGACGCCGCGCTCCTCGCCCACCGGCTCCGTCTCCGCGATGGCCGCTGCCGCGAGCCGCACGACGTTGAAGGTGCCGATCAGATTCACCCGGACGACACGCTCGAAGTGATCGAGCGGGATGAGTCCGTCCCGTCCGATGACCTTCTCGGCCGTGGCGATGCCCGCGCAGTTCACGACGACCCGCAGCGGACCCAGAGTGGATGCGGTGTCCACCGCCGCCTGCACCGCCTCCTCGTCGGTCACATCGGCCGGGACGAAGCGGGCGGCGGGTCCGAGGGCGATCGCCGCCTTCTCCCCCTCCGAGCTCGGAAGGTCGAGGATGACGACGTGCGCCCCTCCCTCGACGAGCGCACGGGCGGTCGCGTTGCCGAGTCCGCTCGCTCCGCCGGTGACCAGGGCCGAGCATCCGTCGAGCTGCATGGTTCTCCTTCGTTCGGTGTTCGTTCGAGTGCGTGCCCTCAGCGCAGCACTTCGATGAGCGTCGCGTTGGCCGTGCCGCCACCCTCGCACATCGTCTGCAGCCCGAAGCGTCCGCCGCCCGACTCGACCTCGTTCAGCAGGGTCGCGAGCAGCCGGGTCCCGGAGGACCCGAGCGCGTGCCCGAGCGCGATCGCGCCGCCGTGCGGGTTGAGGCGCGACGGGTCCGCATCGAATTCCTGCCGCCACAGCAGCGGGATGGGCGCGAACGCCTCGTTCACCTCGTAGGCGTCGATCTCGTCCAGCCGGACGCCGCTGCGGTCGAGCAGCTTCCGCGTGGCCGGGAGGATGCCGGTGAGCATCAGCAACGGATCACTTCCGGCGACGGCGAACGAGTGGAATCGGGCTCGTGGCCTGAGGCCGAGGCGCTTCGCCGCCTCCGCGCTCATGATCAGCGCGGCGGAGGCCCCGTCGGTGAGCGGCGACGAGTTGCCGGCCGTGATCTTCCAGTCCAGCTGCGGGAACCGCCCGGCGAGCCGGTCGGTGCGGAACGCGGGCTGCAGCTGGGCCAGCTTCTCCGGTGTCGTGCCCGGACGGATGGTCTCGTCGGCGACGACGCTGCCCGAGTCGGGGGTGGGGACGGCGACCAGCTCGCCCTCGAAGGCTCCGTCCGCCGCTGCCCGGGCCGCGCGAGCATGCGACTCGGCTGCGAAGTCGTCGAGCTGCTCCCGGCTGAAGCCCCACCGGTCGGCGATCAGCTCCGCCGCCACGCCCTGGTTGACGAGACCCTCCGGGTAGCGTCCCTTCAGCAGGGCACCGCCGAGGGAGGCCCCCTGCAGGTTCGACCCCAGCGGGACGCGGCTCATGGACTCCACTCCGCAGGCGATGACGATGTCGTACGCGCTGGCGATGACGCCCTGCGCCGCGAAGGCCGCCGCCTGCTGGCTCGACCCGCACTGCCGGTCGATCGTGACCGCCGGAACGGTGTCCGGGAAGCCCGCGCTGAGCACAGCCGTGCGCGTGATGTTGCCTGCCTGCTCGCCCGACTGGGTGACGCATCCACCGATCACATCGTCGATGACCGCCGGGTCGATCCCCGTGCGTCCGACCAGCTCCAGCAGCACACCGGCGAGGAGGTCGGCCGGGTGGATGTCGGAGAGCTCCCCGTCCGGCTTCCCGCGCCCCGAGGGCGTCCGGACGACATCGACGATGACCGCCTCCCTGCGCGCCACCTCAGGCTCCGAACGGGTTCGGCGTGAGCGTGTACTTGGTGCTCAAGTACTCGTGGATGCCCTCGAAGCCGCCTTCGCGTCCGAGACCGGACTGCTTGACGCCGCCGAATGGCGCAGCGGCGTTGGAGACCACGCCGACGTTGAGGCCCATCATCCCCGTCTCCAGCCGCTCGATCATGCGCTGCCCGCGCGCCAGGTCCTTCGTGAAGACGTAGGAGACCAGCCCGAACTCGGTGTCGTTCGCGATCCGGACCGCCTCGTCCTCGTCGGAGAACCGCACGATCGACAGCACCGGCCCGAAGATCTCCTGCCGCAGGATCTCGCTGCCCGCCCGCACATCCGTGACGACCGTCGGCTCGAAGAAGGTGCCCGATCCCTCGATCCGGGATCCGCCGGTGAGCACGGACGCACCGCGGGTGACCGCATCCTGCAGCAGCTCGCTGGCCTTGTGGATGGCGTCCTCGTTGATGAGCGGACCGATCGTGACCCCGTCCTCGGTGCCGCGGCCGACCTTCAGCCCGTTCACGCGCTCGGTGACGCGCCGGGCGAACTCGTCGGCGACCGCCTCGTGCACGATGAAGCGGTTCGCGGCGGTGCACGCCTCCCCGATGTTGCGGAACTTCGCCAGCATGGCGCCATCGACGGCTTTGTCGAGGTCGGCGTCGTCGAACACGACGAAGGGCGCATTGCCGCCCAGCTCCATGGAGGTGCGGAGCACGTTCTCGGACGCCTGCTGCAGCAGTTTCCGGCCCACCTCGGTGGAACCGGTGAACGACAGCTTGCGCAGCCGCGGGTCGGCGATGATCGGCGCGGACACTTTTCCGGACGTCGTCGTCGTGACCACGTTGAGGACGCCGCCCGGCAGCCCGGCATCCTCGAGCAGCTTCGCGAAGTACAGCGTCGACAGCGGCGTCAGCTCGGCGGGCTTCACGACGACCGTGCAGCCCGCGGCGAGCGCCGGCGCGACCTTCCGCGTGGCCATCGCCAGCGGGAAGTTCCACGGCGTGATCAGGAAGCACGGGCCGACCGGATGCTGCGACACGATCATCCGCCCGGTGCCTTCCGGGTTGGTCCCGTACCGGCCGGCGATGCGCACGGCCTCCTCCGAGAACCAGCGGAGGAACTCGCCGCCGTAGGTGACCTCGCCGTTCGCCTCGGCGACCGGCTTCCCCATCTCCAGGGTCATCAGCAGGGCGAAGTCGTCGCGGCGCTCCTGCAGCAGGTCGAAGGCGCGCCGCAGGATCTCGCCGCGCTGGCGTGCGGGCGTCGCCGCCCAGTCGTCCGCGGCGGCCACCGCCGCATCCAGAGCCCGGATGCCGTCCTCCGGGGACGCGTCGGCGATCTCCTTGATGCGGTCGCCGGTCGCGGGGTCGAACACGGGGAAGGTTCCGGCGGATCCGGCCGTCCACTCCCCTCCGATGTACAGACCGTCGGGCACACGCTCCAGCAGAGCCTTCTCATCCATCAGCCGCGTTCCTCCTGTTCGTCTCGTCCTCATCGTCCGTCAGGACCGCCGCCCGCACCAGGGGTACGGCGCGGTGATCGATCTTCGTCGCGAGCGCGATGACCGTGGAGGTCCGCATGATGCCCGGGTCGCTGACGATGCGGTCGATCACCCGCTGCAGGTCGGCGTTGGACCGCGCGACGGCCCGGATCATCAGGTCGCCCGCACCGGTGATCGTGTGCACCTCGAGCACCTCCGGGATGGCCTCCAGGTGCTCGACGACGGTCACGTCCCGGTCGCCCTGGGCGATCTCCGCCGTCACGAATGCGGTCACGGGGTAGCCGAGCCGGTCGGTGTCGATGGTGGGGGCGAAGTCGCGCACCACGCCCGAGCGCAGGAGCCGGTCCAGCCGGGCCTGTACTGTGCCGCGCGCCACCCCGAGCCGCCGCGACGCTTCGAATACGCCCAGCCGCGGCTCCTCGGTCAGCAGCGCGATCAGATCGGCGTCGAGCTTGTCGACCATGCGGCCTCCTTCGGTCCTCGCCCATCGTATGACGCACCGCCCTCCCCCAGCCCCCACCGTCGAGTACGCAGAGATTGCACCGGACACGCC
>JBQCCO010000259.1:0-3988 GCA_051962155.1 Leifsonia sp.
TACCACCACTTCGTCAACAAGCAGACCCTGCTCGGCGCGGTGGCCGACGAGATCGTCGTCCGGGGTCCGCGCCCCGTCGAGGAGGGCCCGTGGCAGGAGCGCGCGCGCTCGATCTGCGCGTGCCTGCGTGACGCGTGCCTCGCCTACCGCGACGGCGCCGAGGTGGTCTCGAGCACGCTCGCCCTCGGTCTCGGCTCGCCGGAGACCGTCGACCGGCTGGCCCGGGCGGTCGCCCGCGGCGGCTTCGACCTGGAGACCTCGCGCCGTGCGGCGACGGCCCTCCTGCATTTCGTGCTCGGTCACGTCTCGCACGAGCAGCAGCGCCTCCAATACGACTCGCTCGGCGTGCTCGCCGACGGCGACCGCTCGCCGTTCGACGAGGACGACCCGGCCGCAGCATTCGCCTTCGGCGTCGACCTGCTCGTCGGCGGACTGCAGCTCAGTCGCTCCCGAACGTGACCTTCCAGCCGCCCACGACGTGGACGGCGAGGTTGAACAGCGCCGCGGAGATCGCGCCGAGGGCGGACACCACGATGATCTCGAGCACCGCCACCACGACCGTGAAGGTCATGACGTTCGAGAAGGTGAGTCCGGCCACGAGCGCTGCGCCCTGCGAACCGGCGATGTCCTCCAGAAAGCTGGTCACGGAGCTCACCACGCCGAACCGGTCGAGTGCCGCCCAGAGGAGCAGGCCGAGGAGCACCGTGATTCCGCCCACGATGATGCTCACCAGGAACGACATCTTGAGCGCCGACCAGAAGTCGACGTAGACCAGCCGCATCGTGGCGCGCTTCTTCTGTTTCGTGCCACGCGGCAGACGACCCGACGGCATTGCATCCTCCCCAGATTGCTGACGCCGTCTCCGGCATCCCCCGTCGGGCAAGTCTACGGGACGACCTTCCGCGAGCCGGGAGGAGACGTTCGCAGAGTCCATACCGAGCGTCCGGTTCTGAGGTAGAATTGTCTGCACACCCCGGCACGGCCGTAGCGGATTGGGGGCGCTGCGGCCGGGCCGGTAGGGAGTGTCCCGCCTAGTGGATGAGCTCCGGCAGCGACCGCAGCCGCTCCCACTCGGAGTCCGGCACGATTCCCGGCAGCAGCACGGTCCACAGATCCCGTACGCGCTCCATCAGGTCCGACCGGTGGCTGACCAGCTCCGAGACGAGTTGCACCCCCGTGTAGGCCGGCACGACGACGCGGGCCAGCATCCCGGGGTCGAGTCCGGGGCGGAGATCGCCCTCCTCGACCGCGCGACGGAACAGGTCCTCGGCGGCCCGCAACCAGTCCTCATAGGGCTCGACGACCGGAGGATCGAACAGCGAGACATCGGTGCTCAGCCGGATTCCGGCCTGCACCACCGGGTCGGCGAACAGCTGCCGCGCCAGCATGACGCTCAGGACCACCATGGTCTCGAGACCCGGGCGGCCCTCCTCGATCACCTGGGCGGCGGCCTCCATGGTCCGGCGGTGCTGCTCGTCGATGACGGCCCGCGCGAGCTCGTCCTTCGAAGCGAAATGGAAGTAGAGGGCACCTTTCGTCACGCCCGCCTCCGCGGCGATGTCCGCGATCGACGCGAGGCCGTATCCACGACGCCCGAAGACCGCGGCCGCCCCGGCGACGATCGCCTCGCGCGTCACCTGCGCCCGTTCCTGCTTCACCATGATGCGCTCACGTTAACGCACCATTCCTGCGCGCAGGATGAGGAAGTTCCCGCGCCGGGCGTAGCGTTGCTCGCACCACCACCGAGAGCACAGGGAGGCCGCTATGCCCACCGTCGCCGACACCACCGTCGAGATCCTGCGGGACGCGGGCGTCACCCGTGTCTATGGCATCCCCGGCGACTCGCTCAACGGCTTCACCGACGCCATCCGCCGCAACGACGGGGTGAGCTGGGAGCACGTGCGGCACGAGGAGGCGGCGGCGTTCGCCGCTTCGGCGGACGCCGCGCTGACCGGACAGCTCGCGGTGTGCGCCGGCAGCTGCGGCCCCGGCAACACCCACCTCATCAACGGCCTGTACGACGCCAACCGCAGCCGGGTGCCCGTGCTCGCCATCGCCGCCCAGATCCCGGGGGCCGAGATCGGAAGCGGCTACTTCCAGGAGACGCATCCGCAGGAGCTGTTCCGCGAGGCCAGCGTCTACACCGAGCTCGTGACCCAGGCGGATCAGATGCCGCGCATCCTCGAGATCGCCATGCGCACCGCGGTCGAACGGCGCGGCGTGGCTGTCGTGGTCGTTCCCGGCGAGATCTTCCTCGCCGACAGCGTGGGCCGGCGCAAATCCGCGCCGATCGCGTTCGTTCCGCGGGTGACCCGGCCGACCGAGCCCGAGCTGCAGGCGGCCGCCGACATCCTGAACGGCGCCAAGCGGGTCACGATCCTCGCCGGTGCGGGCGCCGAGGGCGCACACGACCAGCTCGTGGCCATCGCCGGAGCCCTCCACGCGCCGATCGTGCACGCGATGCGCGGCAAGGAGTTCATCGAGTACGACAACCCCTACGACGTCGGCATGACCGGACTGCTGGGCTTCTCCTCGGGCTACCGGGCGATGGAGTCGTGCGACGCCCTGCTCATGCTCGGCACCGACTTCCCGTACCAGCAGTTCTTCCCGTCGAAGGCGAAGATCGTCCAGGTCGACATCCGCGGCGAGAACCTGGGGCGGCGAGTGCCGCTGGACCTCGGCCTCGTCGGCAGCGTCAGGGACACGGTGGATGCGCTCCTCCCGCTCCTCGCCGAACGTAAGGACCGCAAGCACCTCGACTCGTCACTGGCGCACTACGCCAAGGCCCGCAAGAGCCTCGACGACCTGGCCGTGAACGACCGCGACCGCACGCCCATCCATCCGCAGTACGTCGCCCGGCTGATCAGCGAGCTCGCCTCCGAGGATGCCGTCTTCCTGCCCGACGTCGGATCGCCGGTCGTGTGGGCGGCCCGCTACCTGAGGATGAACGGCAAGCGGAGGCTGATCGGCTCGTTCACGCACGGCAGCATGGCGAATGCGCTGCCGCAGGCGATCGGCGCGCAGACCGCGTTCCCCGGGAGGCAGGTCGTCGCGCTCGCCGGAGACGGAGGGCTCGCCATGCTCCTCGGCGAGCTGCTGACACTCCGCCAGAACAAGCTGCCGGTGAAGATCGTGGTCTTCAACAACTCCTCACTCAACTTCGTCGAGGTGGAGATGAAGGCCGCAGGCTTCGTCACGTTCGGAACCGGACTCGAGAACCCGGACTTCGCACAGATCGCCCAGGCCGCCGGGCTCCACGGCCAGCGGGTGGAGCAGCCGGGCGAGCTGGAGAGCGCGCTGCGGACCGCCTTCGCGCACGACGGACCCGCCCTCGTGGATGTGGTGACCGCGCGGCAGGAGCTCAGCATCCCGCCCGCGATCACGGCGAAGCAGGTCGGCGGCTTCACTCTCTACGCGCTGCGCACGATCATGAACGGCCGCGGCGACGAGCTCATCGACCTCGCCGACACCAACGTCTTCCGTCGCCTCTTCGACTGACGCCGCTCCGGTCGCGTGGTGCATGGCGCACATTCGTGACGAATCGGGGAGGGATGCGCGGCTAGTTGATGCAGACCTTGTCGCTGTAGTTCGTCGCAGGGCCCGTCGGGGTCGCCGACGGGGCGGGAGCCGGCGCGCTTCCGGTCTCGGGCTTGCCCGAGCCGGCGGCCGCGGGCGCCGTCGGCATGATGCCGTCCGCGCCCAGGATCACCGTGACCGTGCTCACGGCATCCGTCTGCTGCACGGCCGCACCGGGCAGGTGCGCGGCGACGGCCTTCGCCTGACCTTCCTGGCCCGCCTTGTACTGGATCACCGTCGTCGAGCGCGTGTCCGAATCCCCGGGGGTCCCCGTCTTGAATCCGGCGGCGGCGAGCGTCTGCGTCCCGGTCGTGGCGGCGCCGTTCGCGCTGCCCCCGTTCAGCACGGTGACCGGCGTGTAGGCCGGCTTCGCGGCTGTGGGGTTGTAGTAGGCGGTCGGGGTGCCGATAAT
>JBQCCO010000260.1:0-3304 GCA_051962155.1 Leifsonia sp.
TACAACCTCGCCGCGTTCAAGGCCGGCCGCGCCCTGCAGCTGGTCTTCGCGGACACCACGAACGGCGACAGCACCTACTCGGTCGGGCGGTTCCTCTTCGTCGTGCCGAACGAGGACGGAACGGTGACGCTCGACTTCAACCTCGCGGTGCTGCCCCCGTGCGCGTTCAGCTACAACTTCAACTGCCCGCTGCCTCCGGCGCAGAACCGCTTCTCGGTGCCGATCGAGGCGGGCGAGAAGAACGTCCTCAACACGCAGGGCGAACTCCTCCACTGACCCCGAGCCGTCGTCAGTCGCGGGCGGGGGACTCCGCCGCGGGCTTCCGGCCGCGACGCGGGCGCTCGGGGGAGCGCGGCTTCACCAGGGCGGTCGGATGCGCGCGGAGCATCGCCGCGACCTCGTCCAGCCATTCGATGGCGGCCTTCGCGCCCAGTTCCGCAGCTCGGTTGGCGGCGAGGAGGGCCCGGGAGTCCGCTTCGTGCCTCAGGTAGCGGATCTTCTCCTCGAACGCCGCGCGGTAGTCGTCCACGATCGTGAGCGCCTGCCTACCATCCAGGGAGGCCGCGATGAGCACCTGGTCCTGCATCTCGTCCCAGTCGGGCCGGCTGTCGACGGGACCGTGACTCAGCCACGCGGCCGCAGCATCCCGTCCGGCCGGCGTCAGCTCGTACAGCGGGAGGCCGTCGTCCGTCGCCCCGGCGGAGGCGACCAGACCCTGGTCGGTCATCCGGTCGAGCGTCGAGTAGACCTGCCCGGGGTTGAGCTGTCGCCGGTGCGCCGCCCGGCAGAGGAACTCGCTCTGCAGCTGCGAGCCGTAGGCCCCGCCCTGGGTGAGGAGCGCAAGGAATCCGTTCTGCACCGACATACTCGGTATGCTATTCCGTCCTGCCGTTCGCAGGGCGAGCGAATCGCCGAATCACAATCTTGTAACTCCCCGCGGTTCTCGGGCATAATCGTGGCAAGCGCGTGAGCGCATCCAATTTCATACGCCGCAGTACTCATCCGTTCCTGGTCGTAGGGGAAGACGCACCAACGAACGGAGGAGAACCATGTCGGCACACGCAGCTCGAGGGGCGCTCTACGTGCACTCCTCGCCGAGCGCGCTCTGCCCCCACATCGAGTGGGCCGCAGGACGCGCTCTCGGGCGAGCCGTGAACTTCACCTGGGAGGCACAGCCCGTGCTGAAGGGCTCGCAGCGCACCGAGTTCTTCTGGGATGGCCCCCCGGGCACGGGCGCACGCCTCGCGTCCGCCCTGCGCGGCTGGGAGCACTTGCGCTACGAGGTCACCGAGGACGCCGGCCACGGCACCGACGGCGGCCGGTGGATGCACACTCCCGACCTCGGGATCTTCTTCGCCCAGGTGGACACGGCGGGCAACATGGTCGTGCCGGAGGACCGGATCCGCTACGCCATGGAGATCGCCGGCGCCAACGCCCTGGAGCTGCACCGCGAGCTCCGGCTCGCGCTCGGACAGGCCTGGGACGACGAGCTGGAGCCGTTCCGCCACGCCCACGACGACACCTCGGTCATCTGGCTCCACAACGTCGGCTGACGCCGTCGCATACGACTCCCGCGGCGGGCCCGGCTGGGCCGCCCGCACGCGGTGACACGCAGAAGGCCCCGTTAATACGACCGGGGCCTTCTGCTACGGAACGGTTCTTGCTACCGCCGAGGACCGCTGCGCCTCAGTAGCTGCGGAACGCGGCGACCGCATTGTGGCCGCCGAAGCCGAACGAGTTGCTGATGACGAGCTGCGGTTCGTCGCCGAGCGGCTGGGGCTCGCCGACGACCTGCAGCGGGATCGCCGGATCCATCTCGGTGATGTTGATCGTGGGCGGCGCGACGCGGTCGCGGATCGCGAGGATGCTGAACACCGCCTCCAGGGCACCGGTTCCACCCAGCAGGTGGCCGGTGGATGCCTTGGTCGCCGACACCGGGATGGTGTGCACCCGCTCGCCGAACACCTCGCGCAGGGCGACGTACTCCGACGGGTCGCCGACCGGCGTGCTCGTCGCGTGCGCGTTGATGTGCGTGACGTCGTCGGGGGAGGCGCCCGCCCGGTCGAGGGCGAGGTGGACGGCGCGGCTGGCCCCGCGTCCCTCCGGGTCGTTCGCGGTGATGTGGTAGGAGTCGGCGGTGACGCCACCGCCGGCGAGTTCGGCGTAGATGCGGGCGCCGCGCGCGAGTGCGTGCTCCTCGGTCTCGAGCACGAGACTGGCCGCCCCTTCGCCCATGACGAACCCGTCGCGGTCGACACGGTAGGGGCGGGAGGCCGTCTCGGGTGCGTCGTTGCGACGCGAGAGCGCCTGCATCGACGAGAACGACGCGACCGTGATCGGGTGGATGGCCGACTCCGTGCCGCCTGCGATGACGACATCGGCGAGGCCGGCCTGCAGGTGCTCGTACGCGTTCACGAGCGACTCGGTGCTCGACGCGCAGGCGGAGGCGACCGTGCGCGCGAACGCGCGGGCCTCGAAGTGCATCGACACGGCGGCGGAGGCCGCGTTCGGCATGAGCATCGGCACGGTCATGGGGAGCACGCGCCGTGGTCCGCGTTCACGCAGGGTGTCCCACGCATCCAGCAGGGTCCACACGCCGCCGATGCCGGTGGCGTAGTCGACTCCGAGACGCTCGGAGGGAACGTCAGGCCGCCCTGCGTCCTCCCACGCCTCCATGGCGGAAATCAGCGCGAACTGGCTGGACGGGTCCAGCCGCTTCGCGACGGGACGCTCGAGGACCTCCTCCGGGCGCACCTTGGCCTCGGCGGCGAAGGTGACCGGCAGTTCGTACTTGGCGACCCATTCGTGCTCGAGGGTCCGGGTGCCGGAGACTCCGGCGAGCAGCGCAGTCCAGCTCTCGGGGGCGGTGCCGCCGAGGGGCGACGAAGCGCCCATGCCGGTGACGACGATCTTCTTGGGTCTCATACGACATCTCTCCGTGAAGGGGACGAACACGCTCCCGCTGGAGCGCAACACGCGGGCGGCGACTTCAGACGTGCGCCGCCCGCGCGGAAGTTTCTCGGCTGGGAGGCCTTACGCGTCCTGCGCCTTGACGATGAACTCCACCGCGTCGCCGACCGTCTTGAGGTTCTTGACCTCTTCGTCGGGGATCTTGACGTCGAACTTGTCCTCGGCGTTGACCACGATGGTCATCATCGAGATCGAGTCGATGTCGAGGTCGTCGGTGAACGACTTGTCCAGCTCAACCGTGTCGGTCGCGATGCCGGTCTCGTCGTTGATGAGCTCGGCCAGGCCGGCAAGAACTTCTTCGGTGGACAATGCCATGGTTTTCTCTCCTTGAGGG
>JBQCCO010000261.1:0-10703 GCA_051962155.1 Leifsonia sp.
CTGCTGGGCGTTCTCGTTGCCGAAGTCGACGTACCGCCGCCGGCGGTTCTCCTTCCGCGAGACTCGGCGCGGCGGATCGGCGAGGACTTGCTGGGGCACCCTCGGTTAGTAGCCGGGACTAGCGATGCGCCGGCTGAGAACGCGCGCGGAGCGCCCACAACGCCACGGCCGACGCCGAGGCGACGTTGAGCGAGTCGACGCCGTGCAGCATCGGGATGGTCACCACGGTGTCCGCGGCGTGGAGCGCTCGCCGCGTGAGCCCGTCGCCTTCCGCGCCGAAGACCATGGCCACGCGGTCCGGCGGGTCGGCGGCGAACTCGTCGAGCGTGACGGCGTCGTCCGCGAGGGCGAGGGCCGCGATCGAGAATCCGGCCGCATGCAGCAGCGGCTCGGCCGCATCCCACTCCGGTAGCCGGGTCCACGGCACCTGCAGCACCGTGCCCATGCTCACCCGGACGCTCCGCCGGTAGAGCGGATCTGCGCAGCGCGGCGTGACGAAGACCGCGTCCGCACCGAGCCCGGCGACCGAGCGGAAGATCGCGCCGACGTTCGTGTGGTCGACGATGTCCTCTAGGATCACCACCCGCCGCGCATCCCGGAGCAGGTCGGCCGGGTCGGTCAGGTCCGGCCGGTGCATCGCGGCCAGAGCGCCGCGTTGGAGGTGAGACCCGGTGAGCCGTTCCAGCACCGACGCATCGCCGACGAAGACGGGAACGTCGGGGAATCCGGTCAAGAGCGGCTCGACGTCGGCGAGCCACTGCTCCTGCACCAGCACGGACCGGGGCCGGTGACCCGCCGCCAGCGCCCGCGTGATCACCTTCGTCGACTCGGCGATGTACAGGCCGCCCGCCGGCTCCGTGACACGCCGGAGCGCGACGTCGGTCAATCGGGAGTAGTCGGCGAGGCCATCGGCGTCGAGGTCCTGGATGCGGTGCACAAGCATGTGCACCAGCCTGCCAGCACCGGCAGCCTCCGTGGCGCACCTCCGGCCGCATCCGGCCGCGGCATCCGCCCGCCGCATCCAGCCGCCCGAAACAAATCGGAAAACTGGGGTGTTTAGACTGCGAGAGGATCTGGAGGTGCCTGTGACCACGCTGACGACCGCGCTGCCGCCGGAATTGGCGCGCGGCATCGACCAGGCCGTCGAACTCCTCTCGGGCCGCAGCTTCGCTGTGCTGACCGGGGCCGGCGTCTCCACCGACTCCGGAATCCCGGATTACCGCGGTGAGGGCGCCCCGCAGCGCACACCGATGACGTTCCAGCAGTTCCTCTCCGACGACCGCTTCCGCAAGCGTTACTGGGCCGGCAGTCACCTGGGCTACCGGCGCTTCGCGGCCGCGCGACCGAATGACGGCCACCGCGCCCTCGCCCGCCTCGAGGCGACGGGCGGTGCGAACGGCGTCATCACCCAGAACGTGGATGGCCTGCACAAGCAGGCGGGATCGCGCCGGGTCGTCGACCTGCACGGGGCGATGGACCGGGTCCTCTGCCTGGTCTGCGGCCAGATCTTCGCCCGCGAGGCGATCACGGCGCGCATCGACGCCGCCAATCCGTGGCTCGAGGCCGAGGGCGCGGTCGAGATCGCGCCCGACGGCGACGCGATCGTGAGCGACATCGATGCGTTCATCGTCCCCGATTGCACCGTCTGCGGCGGCCACCTGAAGCCGGACGTCGTGTTCTTCGGGGAGTTCGTCCCCGCCGAGAAGTACCGCGAGGCCAGCGCATTGGTCCGCTCGGCCGAGGCGTTGCTCATCGCCGGGTCGTCACTCGTCGTCAACTCCGGCATCCGGCTGCTGGAGGAGGCACGTCGCCGCCGGCTGCCGATCGTCATCGTCAACCGCGGTCAGACGAAGGGCGACGGTCGCGCAACCCTTAAACTGGACGGCGGGACGACGGAGACGCTGGTCGAGCTCGCCGAGCGGCTGGGCTGACCGGTACGAGGGATCCGCGTCCGACAGCGAAAGGACGCGCGTGACCTTCATCTCTCTCGTTCGGCACGGTGAGACCGACTGGAACCGCGCCAAGCGCATCCAAGGCTCCAGCGACATCCCGCTGAACGGCACCGGACGGGCCCAAGCCGAGACGACGGGACGCGCGCTCGCCGGCGGCCGCTTCGACGCGATCTATGCGAGCCCGCTCTCGCGTGCGCTGGAGACCGCGCAGATCATCGCCGCGCATGTCGGCCTCGACGAGCCGGCCACGCTGCCTGCGGTCGCCGAGCGCAATTACGGCGACGCCGAGGGACTGACCGGCGAGCAGATCCTCGCCCGCTGGCCCGAGGGGACCGTCGTGCCGGGGCGTGAGTCGAGGGATGAGGTGGTCGCGCGAGCGCTGCCCGCCCTGCGCGAGCTCGGCGAGCAGCATCCCGGCGAGAACGTCATCGTGGTGAGCCACGGCGGCGTGATCTCGTCGCTCGTGCGTCACGTGACCGATCACGCGCTGCCGGCGCCGGGCGAGCTCATCCCCAACGGCTCCGTCCACCGCTTCGTCTACGACGATGGCGAGCTGACGCTCGACCGCTTCAACCTCGGCCCGGAGGATCGCGACCTCTTCACCGCGTCCGTCATGTGACGCCCGTCCGTCATGTGACGCCCGCCTGCCAGGGATACGCGTCAGCGCCGGCGGGATGCGACTTCGGTGAGGACCGCGAGCAGCCGCTCCGCGGAGCCCTCCCAGGTGTACCGCTGGGCCTGCGCACGCGAGGCGGCGGAGTGCGCCGCCCACATGCCGTCCTGCTCCAGCTGCCGCACCCGCGCGGCCACCTGCTCGGGCGCATCCGCGTCGAAGAACAGTGCCGCATCCCCGCCGATCTCCCGGAAGATGGGGATGTCGCTGACGACGACCGGCGTACCGAGCGTCATCGCCTCCAGCAGCGGGATGCCGAACCCTTCGTCGTGCGAGGCGGACACCAGCGCGGTCGCGGCGGCGAGGGTCTCCGCGTAGTCGGCATCGCTCGCGCCGTCGTGGAACACCAGCCGAGCAGCGGGCGCGAGCTCCGACAGCCGTCGCCGTTCGGCATCCGACACGCGACTCATCAGGTGGAGGGTGTGGTCCGGCAGCAGCGCGACCGCACGCACCAGGGTGTCGACGTTCTTGTACGGCATGAACGAGCCCATGTAGACGAGGCTCTTCGTCTCCGGCGCCGCCCGCTCTGCGCGCCCGGGAGCGAGCGCCGGCATGTCCGCCGCATTCGGGACGACGTGCACCGGCCGTTTCGTCAGGTCGTGCTCGGCGATCAGCGCCTTGGTCGTGTCCGAGACGGTGACGACCGCGTCGGAGCGGTTCAGCAGCATCCGCTGCGGCCACCACGCCAGGTGGTACAGCCGCCACAGCCCGCGGACGAACGCGGGCAGATCGCGCGGCGGGGTCGGGTGGCGGTAGTAGATGAGGTCGTGCACGGTCAGTACCAGCCGGTACTTCCGCCCGAACCCGCCCATCGTCTGCATCGGAGTGAATACCACGTCCGGCCGCAGCCTGTTGACGACGCGCGCGACCCACGGCTCTCCCACGGAGGTCGGGGACGGGATGATCTCCCACGGCAGGTCGGGCAGCAGGTCGAGCTGCCGATGGTCGTTGATCAGCATCGTGACGGGATGGAGTTTTCCGAGGGCGCCGACGAGGCCGGCCGTGTAGCGGCTGATGCCGTCGTGCCGGCCGATCCGGGTGTAACGGCAGTCGAAGAGGATCCTCACGAGCGGTCCCCCAGGAAGCGCTCGATCGCGCGGGCCGCATCCACCGGCGTCTCGTAGTGGATGAGGTGCCCGACCTTCGGGATGACGACGAGCTCCGCCTGCGGGAACAGCGTCTGCAGCCGGTACTCCGCTGCGATCGGCGTGATGTCGTCCTTCTCGGCCGCAACGAGCAGGGTCGGCTCCGGGATGCGCGCCGCGTACTCGCTCACGTCGTGCGACACCGAGGCGCGGAACGCCTCCAGGACGACCTGCCGGTCGCTGAACGCCGAGAAGTACCGGTCGTGCTGGTCGTGGATCCAGCGCCGCAGCGCCGCATCCTTCGTCTTCGCCATGGTGATGCTCATCACCCGGACGATGAGGCGGTTCCGGAGCAGGGCGAAGCCGAGTCGTTCGGGGAGGACCGCGGCGAGCCAGTAGTAGAAGATAGCGAGCCGCGTGAACACGCCGCGCGGACCCTCGAGCGCCGGCTGCCCGATGGGGTTCACGAGGACGACAGCGTCCGGCCGGGCGCCACCGCCCGCGCCGGCGTCGTCGCCCGCCAGCGCGTCTTCGCCCGCGTGCGCAGCGAGCGAACCCGCGACCACGATCGACCCGAACGAGTGGCCGAGAAGCACGACGCGTCCGTCGAGGTCCAGCGCCGCCACGAACTCCTGCAGCCACCTCCCGTAACCGTGGATGTCGTGCGCCGCCTCCGTCATCGGCGTCGACGCGCCGAACCCGGGGAGGTCGGGCGACACCATCCGCACCCCGTCGAGCTGTGCGACGACCGGCTCCAGGCCGTGGTGGTCGCCGCGGAAGCCGTGGACGAGCACCAGCGTCGTCGCTGCATCCCGCTCGCCGTAGTCCCAGTACCGGGTGGTCGAGCCGAGGATGCCGACCTCCTCCTCGCGCACAGGCACGCGCTCCAGGGCGTCGGCGTAGGGTGAGGTGACAGTCATCGCATCCAGTCTAGGCAGGACTGGACAGGCGACCGTCCGCACGTCCTAGACTTCTCTGGTTGCAATCGCTTGCACCGCAGTGCGGCGGCTTGCGAACATCCCCCGCACCACCGCTAGACCATCGGCCTGCACCACTCGCTTCACCACACTGCCGCCCCGGCCCCGTCCGTCTCCCCCGGACCCCCGCCAGAAGGAGAACCGTGAGTTTCACCGCGCCCATCACGCTGCCCGGGCTCGCCCTCGACCCCCAGTGGTACCGCCGTTCGGTGTTCTACGAGGTCATGGTGCGCTCGTTCGTCGACAGCAACGGAGACGGGTCCGGCGACATCAGCGGGCTCACCTCGAAGCTCGACTACCTGCAGTGGCTCGGCATCGATGCGCTCTGGCTCCCGCCGTTCTTCCAGTCGCCGCTGCGCGACGGCGGGTACGACGTCTCGGACTTCACCTCGATCCTCCCGGAGTTCGGCACGATCGAGGAGTTCCGCGAGCTCGTCACCAAGGCGCACGAGCGCAACATGCGCATCATCATCGACCTGCCGATCAACCACACCTCGGACCAGCACGAGTGGTTCCAGCAGTCGCGGTCCGACCCCGACGGTCCCTACGGCGACTTCTACGTCTGGAACGACACGGACGACAAGTGGCCGGACATCCGCATCATCTTCGTCGACACCGAGGACTCCAACTGGGCCTTCGACGAGGCCCGCCGGCAGTTCTACTTCCACCGGTTCTTCTCGCACCAGCCCGACCTCAACTTCGAGAACCCCGCCGTCCACGAGGCGATGTACGCCATCGTGAAGTTCTGGCTGGACCTCGGCGTCGACGGCTTCCGCCTGGATGCCATCCCGTACCTCTACGAGTCCGACGAGGGGAACGGCGAGGGCGAGCCGAAGACCCACGAGTTCATCATCAAGCTGCGCGAATGGGTGGACCGGGAGTACCCCGGCCGCATCATGATCGCCGAGGCGAACCAATGGCCGCGCGAGGTCGCCGCGTTCTTCGGCAGCGAGGAGGAGCCGGAGTGCCACATGGCGTTCGACTTCCCCGTCATGCCGCGCATCTTCTACGCGCTGCGTTCCCAGCAGGCCGGGGAGCTCGTCCGGGTGCTGTCGGAGACGACCGACGTCCCCGAGGGCGCCGCGTGGGGCGTCTTCCTGCGGAACCACGACGAGCTGACGCTCGAGATGGTGAGCGAGGAGTACCGCCAGGCGATGTACGGCTGGTACGCCTACGACCCGCGGATGCGCGCCAACATCGGCATCCGCCGGCGCCTCGCCCCGCTGCTCGACAACTCGCGGGCCGAGCTGGAGCTGGCGCACGCCCTCCTGTTCTCGCTTCCCGGCAGTCCGTTCCTCTACTACGGCGACGAGATCGGGATGGGCGACAACATCTGGCTGCCCGACCGCGACAGTTCGCGAACGCCCATGCAGTGGACGCCGGACCGAAACGCCGGCTTCTCCAGCGCCGACCCCGGCAAGCTGTTCCTGCCGATCGTCCAGTCGCTGGTGTTCCACTACAACCAGGTCAACGTGGAGGCGCAGCTCGCGCAGTCCCGGTCGCTCCTGCACTGGATCCGCAACGTCATCCACGTGCGGAAGGCGCATCCCGTGTTCGGTCTGGGCGACATCCGGGTGCTGCCGACCGACCACGAGTCGGTCCTCGCGTTCGTGCGCTCCTATGCGGGCAGCGGGACGCACTTCGGGGACCAGCCGGAGGACGTGCTGTGCGTGTTCTCGTTCGCGCACAATCCCGTGTCGGTCACCCTGGAGGCGCCCGAGTTCGCGGGCCGCGCGCTCTACGACCTGTTCGGCGGGGCGGAGTTCCCGACCGTCGCCGACGACGGCCGCTTCACCCTCACCCTCGGCACGCAGAACTTCTACTGGCTGCACCTGGAACCCCGCCGCGACTGACCCTCCTGGCGGCCTCTCCCCCTCTCCCTCTTCGCCGAGGTGCTCGTTGTTGCGCGCGCCATCGACGTGTCGCCTGCAACGACGAGCACTTCGGCGTGCCTCCCGCGTGGGGAAAGCCCGGGTGCTTAGCGTGGGGGCATGAGCTCCTGGCATCAGCGTCTCGGCGTCTTCGATCTCGAGACCACGGGCATCGACGTCGAATCGGCCAGGATCGTCACCGCCCACGTCGGCCTGCTCGACGAGACCGGCCAGGTACTGCACCGTCGCGACTGGATCCTCGACCCGGTCGTCGAGATCCCGGCCGAGGCCACGGCCGTCCACGGCATCACGACCGAGCGTGCACGACAGGACGGGATGGATGCGGCCCGCGGCATCGCGGCGATCGTCGCGCAGCTGCGCAGCCTGTTCGAGCGCAGCATCCCCGTGGTCGCCTACAACGCGCCCTACGACTTCACGCTGCTCGACCGGGAGGCGCGGCGACATGGCCTCGACCCTCTCGTCTCCCCCGGTCCGATCATCGATCCGCTGGTCATCGACCGGGCGGTGGACAAGTTCCGCCGCGGGAAGCGCACCCTCACCGTCACGGCCATGCATTACGGCGTCGACCTGCTCGGGGCCCACGACGCCGGCGCCGACGCGATCGCCGCAGGTCGCGTCGCTCAGGCGCTGGCGCGCATCCACGCCGAGGCGCTGGCCTTCGAAGCCGCGGAGCTGCACCGCCGCCAAGTGGACTGGTGCCGCGAACAGGCCGCCGACTTCCAGGACTACATGCGACGGGAACGCGACCCCGAGTTCACCACCTCCGGAGCCTGGCCGCTGCGCTGAGCGGGGCGCCGGACGGCGTCGATCCCGCTTCCCACACGAGCGGGGACTATTGCACGGACCGCCGGGCCGCTACGGTGTCGCCCATGACGGACTCCAATCTGAACCCGCAGCCCCTTCCACCGCAGCCTCAGTACGGCCAACCAGGCGCGCCCGCTGCCGCACGATGGAACACCATGGCGATCGTCGCGTTCATCGTGACGTTCTTCATCAACATCGTCGGAATCATCCTCGGCTTCGTCGCCCTCAACCAGATCAAGCGCACCGGCGAGAAGGGCCACGGTCTTGCCCTCGCAGCGATCATCATCGGCTTCGCGTCGATCGTGCTCGGCATCATCATCACCATCGTGGTCTTCTCGACGGCCGGCAGCATGGTGCACACGTCGTGAGCTCCCGCGACTGATCCTCACCTCAACGACGAAGGCCCCCGTCCGCTGGACGGGGGCCTTCGTGCGAGCGTGAAACGCGAAGAGCGCTTACTTGCCGAAGTTCTTGTAGCGGGTGTTGAACTTCTCGACGCGGCCGGCCGAGTCGAGGATGCGCTGCTTGCCCGTGTAGAACGGGTGCGACTCGGAGGAGATCTCGACGTCGATCACCGGGTAGGTGTTGCCGTCCTCCCACTCGATGGTCTTGTCGCTCGAGACGGTGGAGCGGGTGAGGAACGTCGCACCCGAGGCCAGGTCGCGGAAAACCACCGGGGCGTAGTCGGGGTGGATGCCAGTCTTCATCAGGACTTCCTTGTTGCAGCTAGTAGTCGGTTCGGTCATGTCCGCGCAGACCGCGTGGACGGGAAGCTTCTTCGCCCGCCGGACGATCGCTACCAGGACGGCAGGATCGGTTCGGGGGCCAGCTATCGAGTCTAGCAGATCGGCCCGCCCGACTCAGCCGGTGGGGCCGGCCGGTGGACTCATTCCGTCGACTCAGTCGCGATCCCCTGACGCGCCCGGGCGGTGAACCGCCCGTCGGACTCGGCGATCTCGACCTCCACGTCGAAGGTCGCGCTGAGGTTCTCGCTCGTGATGACCTCGCCGATGGGGCCCTGCGCGGTGATCTCGCCGTCCTTGAGCAGGAGCGCGCGGTTGAACGCTTGCGGGATCTCCTCCACGTGGTGGGTGACCATGACGATCGCCGGCGACTTCGGGTCGCTGGCGTAGCCGCCGAGCAGCTGCAGCAGCTCCTCGCGGCCGCCCAGGTCGAGGCTGGCGGCCGGTTCGTCGAGCAGCAGGATCTCGGGGTCGGTCATCACCGAACGGGCGATCTGCACGCGCTTCTGCTCGCCGTCCGAGAGGCTCCCGAAGGTCCGGTCGGCCAGGTGGTCCAGGTGCCACTCCGCGAGCACCCGGTGGGCCCGGCGCTCGTCGATCTCCTCGTAGAGCTCGTTCCAGCGGCCGGTGACCGCGTACGCGGCCGTCATGACCACATCCAGCACGCGCTCGTTCCGGGGGATGCGGCGGGCGAGCGCGCTCGAGGCGAACCCGAGCAGCGGCCGCAGCTCGGACAGGTCCGTGTGGCCGACCGAGTCGCCGAGCACCACAGCCTCGCCGGAGGTGGGGTGCAGCGCCGCCGCCGCGATCTGCAGCAGGGTGGTCTTGCCCGCCCCGTTGCGGCCCAGGATGACCCAGCGTTCGTCCGGCTCGACCGTCCAGTCGATACCCTTCAGGACGGGGTTGCCGTCCCGCACAACGGACACGTCGGTAAGTCGGAGAACGCTGTCGGCCATGCGTTCCAGCCTACCGTCGCGGGACGCGCATCAGTGACGGGCGGGCCGTCAGCGCGCGACCAGAGACCTGTACACGTCGCGCGTCTGCTCGGCGATCGCCGGCCAGCCGAACGACGTCTCCGCGCGCTCGCGCCCCGCCTGGCCCATCGCGGCGGCACGCGCGGGATCGCTGACGACCTCCGTGAGCGCGGCCGCGAGGTCGGCGACGAAGGCCTCCGGATCGGTCGGCGTCCCGGTGCCGTCCTGCATCTGCTGGATGGGCACGAGCCGGCCGGTCACACCATCGACGATCACCTCGGGGATGCCGCCGGTCGCGGTCCCGACGACGGGCAGACTGCACGCCATCGCCTCCAGGTTCACGATTCCGAGCGGCTCATAGATCGACGGGCAGACGAAGACAGTGGATGCGGTGAGCGCGATCCGCAGCTCGTCGTTCGGGAGCAGGCGGTCGATCCACACGACGCCGTCGCGCTCTCGCTGGAGCTGCTCCACCAGACCGGTCACCTCGGCGAGGATCTCGGGCGTGTCGGGGGCGCCGGCGCAGAGGATCACCTGGACCTCCGGCGGCAGCATCCGTGCGGCGCGCAGCAGGTACGGCAGGCCCTTCTGGCGCGTGATGCGGCCGACGAAGACGACGGCCGGACGGTCCGGGTCGATGCCCAGCGCCCGCGCGCGCTCGTCGTCCCGGAGGGGCTGCCAGCGCTCCAGATCGATCCCGTTGTAGATCGTGACGACCTTCGTCGGGTCGAGCGACGGGTACGCGGCGAGGATGTCGCGCCGCATCCCGTCGCTGACCGCGATGACGGTGTCGGCGGCCTCGAACGCCGTCTTCTCGATCCAGCTGGACACGCGATACCCGCCGCCCAGCTGCTCGGCCTTCCACGGCCGCAGCGGCTCCAGGCTGTGCGCGGTGACCACGTGCGGGATGCCGTGCAGCAGCTTCGCCACGTGACCGGCGCCGTTCGCATACCAGGTGTGCGAATGGACGATGTCCGCATCCCCGCAATCCTGCGCCATCTGCAGGTCGACGCCCAGCGTGGCGATCGCGCCGTTGGCGTCGGCGAGCTCCGCCGGAACGCGGTAGGAGGCCGTGTCCGGCTCGTCCCGGTGCTCCCCGAAGGCGCGCACCACGACCTCCGTATCACTGCGGAGGGCTCGCACGAGCTCGGTGACGTGGACTCCGGCTCCGCCGTAGATGTCCGGCGGGTACTCCCGGGTCAGAAGGTTGACGCGCATGACCAAAACGCTAGTACAGCAAACGAATGGCCTCTACTGTTAGGGGCATGGCAGCAGGCAAGAAGATCTTCGGCATCGTCCTCGCGGGCGGAGAGGGCAAGCGGTTGATGCCGCTGACGGCGGACCGGGCGAAGCCCGCGGTCCCGTTCGGCGGACAGTACCGGCTCATCGATTTCGCGCTCTCGAATCTCATCAACTCGCAGCTGCGCCAACTCGTCGTGCTGACCCAGTACAAGTCGCACAGCCTCGACCGCCACGTGTCGCAGACCTGGCGCCTGGACGGGATCACCAACTCCTCCAGCGCGTCCGTCCCGGCCCAGCAGCGGCTCGGGAAGCGGTGGTTCAGCGGATCGGCGGACGCCATCCTGCAGAGCCTCAACCTGCT
>JBQCCO010000262.1:0-25897 GCA_051962155.1 Leifsonia sp.
TCAGCGCCTGGGCGCCCCACCCCTCCTGGAAGCCGACGAGCGGCTCCCCGCGCAGACTCTCCAACGGGATGCTGTGCTCGCGCGCGAAGCGGTGCTCCGGGTGGCAGAGCACGAGCATGTCCTGCGTGCTCAGCCGGCGGAGGCGCACACCCGCGTGCGTGTGCCCGGTGTCGACCACCAGGGCGACATCGGCGCGACCGCCGGCGACGTCATCCACCAGCTCCTCCGACCCGGAGTAGCGCAGGCGCACCTCGACGCCGGGATTGGCCGTACGGAAGGCGGCCAGCTCGGCGGGCAGGTCGACCGAGCCGAGGCACGGCTCCGCGCCGATCGTCAGCCGGCCGCGGACCAGGCCGCGGACGGCGGCGACGGCATCCCGGGCGGCAGCCGCGCTGGCGAGCGTGCGGACCGAGTCGGCGAGCAGCGCCTGACCTGCGGCCGTCAGCTCCACCCTCCGCGTGCTGCGGACGAACAGGGAGGTGCCCAGCTCGAGCTCGAGGGAGCGGATGGAGGCGGACAGCCCCGACTGCGAGATGCGGAGCAGCTCCGCCGCGCGCGTGAAGTGCCGCTCCTCGGCGACGGTGACGAAGTGCTCCAGCTGACGCAGTTCCATTCAGCGATCGTACTGCTCAATCGGGATGCACCCACAACCCAGGTGGATGCGACCTCGACAGGGGTCCGAGCAGAGATCCCGATTCAGGCGGCCGCGCCCGCGGCCGCTTCCCCGGCGCCGGGGACGGCAACGAAGTGGAACGTCCGCCGGAACCGCAGGACGAGGTCGTCCCCTCCCGCCAGTACTTCGACCGCCGGCATCCCGTCACCCAGCAATGCCCCCAGGTCGGAGAGGCCGACCCGGAACTCCAGCACCTCCTCCGGTGCGCCGATGTCGAGCCTGCGCTGCGGCTGCGGGAGGGCCGCCGGTCCCACGTCCATCACATCCACGACTTCACCGACGACGATCGCACTCACCGAGGCCTCGCCCGCATGCACGACGTACTCGGTCGCCGGCAGGCCGGCGGCCTCGTCGCGCCGGAAGGCGGCACGGAGCGTCACCGACAGTCCGTCGGCGGAGAGGACCTCGCCATCGGCGGGATCCACCGGCGCCGCCCAGCCCCAGCGCTCCAGTGCCAGCACCACGGGTTCGAGCTCCCGGCCGAGCGGTGTCAGCTCATACCCGCCGCGCACCATCGGCACGCGGCGGATCACGCCGGCCTGCTGCAATTCTTTGAGCCGGTCGCTCAGGATGTTGGTCGGAATGCGCGGCAGGCCGGTCTTCAGGTCGCTGTACCGGCGCGCGCCGCCGAGCAGGTCGCGAACGATGAGGAGTGCCCATCGCTCGCCGACCCGCTCGACCGCGCGCGCGACACCGCCGAACTGTCCGAAGCCCCGCGGGGCCCGTGCCGCCATCCGGGAGCCGGATCAGGCCTGCGCGGGAGCCTCGGCCCCGTGCTCGGCCATGTACGCCTCCGGGCCCTTCTCTGCCGCTTCCGGCACCATGTAGACGTACGAGAGGATGTTGCCGTCCGGGTCCTCCAGGTCGCGGGAGTACATGAACCCGTAGTCCTGAGCGGGGCGCGGCTCGAGGCCGCCCGCCTCGATGCCCTTGCCGACGAGCTCATCCACCTCGTCGCGCGAGTCCTGGCCGAGCGCGATCATGGCGCCGGCGTGCGTCTTGGTGTCGACGATCTGCTTGTCGGTGAAGGTGGCGAGGTACTCGCGCGTCAGGACCATGAAGTAGATCGTGTCGCTGAGAACCACGCAGGCGGCGTTCTCGTCGGTGAACATGGGGTTGATGCTGTAGCCGAGCGCCTCATAGAACGCTTTGGAGCGGTCGAGGTCCGTCGTGGGCATGTTGACGAAGATGTTGGTTGGCATGATGTCCCTCCGGTCAGTGGTCCGATGGCCTCAGCTTGCTCTTTGCAAGCTTACTTGTCAAGAACAAGTAGACCGCGAGAGCGCACGCCCTCGACGGACTCCCGCATCTCGGGCACCAGGGTCAGCAGGCCGGCGGCTTCGGCCGCCTCCAGCGCGTCCGCGTGCGCCGCATCCGCGCCCGTGAACCAGGATGCGATGGAGACGCCGTGGCCCGGCCGCGAGAGCGCTCGGACGACGTCGCCCGCGCCATTGACGTCGAGTCCGGCCGTCCGCAGGTTCTCCCCGAACAGTCCGGCGGGGATGGGCCTCCCGAGCTCGGCGGCCCAGAAAGCCGCGTCCTCGTCCGCATAGGCGTCGAGCGCCTTCGACGCGCCTCCGTGGTGCGCACACCGCGAGAATCTCAGCCATGCGGTCAGTATCCCAGAGGGGCCGATCCGTGCCGAGGCGCGCGCTTCGTGCACTGCGCGCACATTAAGGTCGCTTCTCTCACCAGGACGCAACGATTCACCATAAACTCAGGCCCGTGGACAACCTCGATCGCAGCATCCTCGACCTGCTCCGCCAGAACGCTCGCGCGGGCTACGGCGACATCGGCTCCGTGGTGGGCCTGTCGGCCTCCGCTGTGAAGCGACGCGTGGACCGCCTGGTCGCCGATGGAGTGATCCGCGGCTTCACCATCCAGGTCGACCCGGCGATCGACGGCATGAGCACCGAAGCCTACGTCGAGCTGTTCTGCCGCGGCACCGTGTCGCCGGAGGAGCTGCTGCGCATCCTGTCCGCCGTTCCGGAGGTGGTGGACGCCGGGACCGTCACCGGGAGCGCCGACGCCATCGTCCACATCCGCTCCCGCGACATCCCGAGCCTGGAGGCGGCGCTCGAGAAGGTGCGGCTGGCGCCCAACGTGGACCACACGCGCAGCGCGATCGTGCTGTCGCGCCTGATCAACCGCGGCAACCTCTGAGCGCTCCGGCGTCGCAAATCTTCAAGAGATCCGCCGAACGAGGGATGAGACTGACCGCATGACCACCACCGCACGAGCCGACATCCACATCGTCGCCTCCCGCGAGCGCCTCTGGGAGGCGCTCACCGACCCCGACCAGATCGAGAAGTACCTGTTCGGAAGCCGGGTCTCGACGGACTGGAAGCCGGGCAGCCCGATCGTCTACCGCGGCGACTGGGAGGGCAAGCCGTACGAGGACAAGGGGACCATCCTCGAGGTCGTCCCTGGCGAGCGCCTCGTCAGCAGCTACTTCAGTCCGCTGAGCGGCAAGCCGGATGCGCCCGAGAGCTACACCACGCTGACGTACGCCCTCTCCGACGAGCCCGAGGGCGGCGAGGGTCCCGGCACCCGGGTGACCTTCACGCAGGAGCCGTGCGCCGATGAGGCGGAAGCGGAGCGACTCAGCGGCAACTGGCGGATGGTCCTCGAATCGCTGAAGTCCGTCGTGGAGGGCGACTGACGGACGGCCGACGGCGTTCTGCGAGAACATTCAGCCCGTGCTCAGCCTGCAGCGGTCCATCCCGAGCGGCAGCACGGTGAACAGTGGCACGATGGGCGCATGAAGCTGCTCGTTGTCGAAGACGATCCGGACATGGGAGGCCTCGTCCAGCGTGGCCTCGCGGCCGAGGGGTACGACGTCACCCTCGTCACCAACGGTGTGGATGCGCTGATCGCCCTCCGCGGCGACAGCTACTCGGCTGCTGCGGTCGACGTCATGCTGCCCGGGATGAGCGGATTCGAGCTGTGCCGGCACATCCGCGAGGCGTCCAATCCGATGCCGATCCTGCTGCTGACGGCTCGGGATGCCATCGAGGACCGCGTCCACGGCCTCGACTCCGGCGCCGACGACTACCTGACGAAGCCGTTCGCCTTCGCCGAGCTTGCGGCCCGCGTGCGTGCCCTGCTGCGCCGCGAGCCGACCGGGATGCGCCCACAGGTGACGGTCGGCCGGCTCACGATCGACTCGCACGAGCACCAGGCGCTCGTCTCCGGGCACGAGATGCCGCTGAGCCGCCGGGAGTTCACGCTGCTGCGGCTGTTCGCCACCAACCCGGACAAGACGCTGTCACGCTCCGACATCCTCGAGTCGGTGTGGGGGACCACCGACAACATCGGCACGAACGTCATCGACCAGTACGTCTCCTACCTGCGGAAGAAGCTGGATGCGGCGGGCGCCGGGCTGTCGATCGTCACCGAGCGCGGCCGCGGCTACCGGTTGGACGCGCGCAACGCGGCCGACGGCAGGCGGTCCAGCGAGGGGACGGAGCCGGCGGCGAGCAACCACGACGCGGCCTCGATGCCGTGAGCTGGCTGCGGCGCCTGTCGATCACGGCGCGGATCACGATCGGGAGTCTGATCGTCGCCGCGCTGTTCGGACTGATCGCCGTCGTCATCATCCGCATCGGGGTGTCGTCGATCCTCCACAACGCCACCGTCACGTTGTTGAGCAACGATGTGGCTGCGCCCGCCCAGTCGCTGCTGACCAAGCCGACGGGGCCTTTCGATCTCCCCGGTGGGGGTCAGGAGCTCGCCATCGTCGATGCGCAGGGCTCCATCCTCTCGTCCACCATGCCGGACGGGCTGGAGGACCGCATCCACACGCTGATCCGGCTGGGCGCCGACCCGCACAGCGTCCAGGTCGACGAGAACCACTACCTCGTCCTCACCCGGAGCGTCGCCACCCCGAACGGCGTGATGCACGTCGTCGCGGCCCGCAACGACGAGACCACGGCGCTGATCCTGGACCGGCTGACGGCAGCGCTCCTGGCGGGCGCGGGCATCCTGATCTTCGCGTTCGGCGGCGCGTCCTGGCTTCTGGCGCGCACAGCGCTCCGACCGGTCAGCAGGATGCGCGAGCAGGCCGACCGCATCGCGGGTTCCACGCCGGACGAACCCGGGCTGTTGCCCGTCGGGCCGGCGCAGGACGAGCTGTCCGAACTCGCGACGACGCTCAACGACCTGATCCTGCGCCTGCGGGCGTCGGCCGACCGCGAGCGGCAGATGGTGTCCGATGCCAGCCACGAGCTGCGCACCCCCTTGGCGGTCCTGCGGGGCCAGCTCGAGCTCGCAGAGTTGGACGCGGGGGATCCGGATGCGCTTCTGACCGACATCCGGTCGTCGCACACCACCGCGATCCGGCTCGCGCAACTGGCGAACAACCTGCTGGAGCTGTCCCGGATCGAGGCCGGCCCGTCGAGCGGACGCATCGACTGGCGCACGCTGGTGGATGAGTTGACGGACGCCATCGACCGGGCGCGGCTTCTCGTCAGCAGTGACGACGAGGCGGCGGGGATCTCCGTCGACTTCGAGTACGACCCGCGACGGCGGCCCGATCCGGGTGCGCGCGTCGCGCTGTCGCCCACGGACTTCGGCCGCATCCTGGACAACCTGCTGGGGAACGCGATCACGGCGATCCGGGCGTCGGGCGATGAGCGGCCGGAGGCCACCGTCACGGCATCGCTGGTCCTGACGCTCGACGAGAGCGGTGGAGAGGCCGCTGTTCTCACGGTGACCGACACGGGGCCGGGGATGCCGGAGGAGTTCATCCCGGTGGCGCTGGACCGGTTCACGCGGGCGGACGGGGCCCGCACCGGTCAGTCGGGTGGCGGCCTGGGGCTGGCGATCGTGGGCGCGCTCGCGGATGCGGCGGGGGGCCGCGTCGTCCTGGCGAACGGGCGGCCGTCCGGGCTGATCGTCACGGTGACGCTGCCGATCCGCCGCGACTGAGCAGGCTCCCCTCGGTCAGTGCCCGGTGCGGTCGGAGTCGACGCCCGCGTCCGGGCCCTCGTCGAGCCTGTCGAGGGCCGCCAGGTCTTCTGCATCCAGTTCGAAGTCGAAGACCGCGAGGTTCTCGGCCATGCGCCCCGGGTTGCGGGACTTCGGGATCGCGACCAGACCGTTCTGGACGTGCCAGCGCAGGACGATCTGGCTCGACGTCCGCCCGTGCTTCTCGGCCAGCCCGGCGAGCACCGGTTCGGCGAGGAGGTCGCCGCTGCCCCCGATGGGGCTCCACGATTCGGTCACGATGCCGTGTTCGGTGTCGTATGCCCGCTGCTCCCGTCGTGGAATGGCCGGACTCAGCTGGATCTGGTTGACCGCCGGCACCACGCCCGTCTCTGCGATGATCCGGTCGATGTGAGCCGGCTTGAAGTTCGAGACGCCGATGGCGCGCGCCTTGCCGGCTTCGCGCAACCGGATGAACGTCTCCCAGGTCGACACGTACTGGTCGCGCTGCGGCAGCGGCCAGTGGATGAGCAGCAGGTCGACATAGTCGAGGCCGAGCCTCTGGAGGCTGGCGTCGAGCCCGGAGACCGCGCGGTCGTCGCCCTGGTAGACGCCGTCGAGCTTGGTGGTCACGAACCACTGTTCGCGCGGCACTCCGCTTGCGGACAGTCCGCGGCCGACTCCCACCTCGTTCCCGTACTTCACCGCCGTGTCGACGTGCCGGTAGCCGATCGCCGCGGCGGCCACGACCGCCTTCTCCACCTCCGCATCGTCGAGGGGCCACGTCCCCAGGCCGAGTTGAGGGATGCGGCCCCCGCCGTCGAGCGCGAGCGAAGGGATGGATGCGGTTCTGTCCGTCACGGTACGTGCCTTTCTCTTCGGGGCGAGCGTGTTCTAGATGACCTCGTCGGAGAGGTGGCTGGGGTTGCCGAAGCGATGGTTGGTGATCGAGATGGCCTGCTCGTGGAGGAAGGTCAGCAGCTCGACCCTCCCGGACGGGGTGACCGGTCCGCTGTAGACCGCGACATCCGGGCTTCCGCCCAGAGCCGCGGCGAGCGCCCTCGGGTCTCCCCCGATGAGCCGGATCCGGTGGGCGCCGATCCGCCGGGAGCGGACCCTCGACAGCCAGTGCGCATCGGACTCGACGACGACCTCGACCTCGCGCTCCCGCAACAGGGACAGCGTGCCCTTCGGGAGCGCCACCGGAGTGCTGACGGTGAAAGCCGAGCGCGCCACCGTTCCGGCGGCCATCACGCGAAGGAGCTCCGGGAGGGAGCTGCCCTCGGACAGCCGTATCGCGACCGGGACGGGCCGGTAGCGGAACAGGTTCCGCTCGATGCCGAGTCCGGATACGTCCTTCACCCGGTGGTATTCGGTGGCCACGGCGATCGCGTCGCTCAGCGCGGAGCGGCGGACCAGGTCGAACGACGGATAGTCCATGGACGCCTGCCCGGACTCGATGAGCTGTGACACCCGCGGCTCGAGTCCGCGCAGGTGCAGGCTGGAGCTCGAGTGGCCGGCCTCCGGAACCCAGGTCCCGAGGCCCAGCAGATAGTTCGGGCCGCCGGCTTTGGCCCCGGTCCCCACGGACGACCGCTTCCAGCCGCCGAACGGCTGGCGCCGCACGATCGCTCCGGTGATGCCGCGATTCACATAGAGGTTCCCCGCCTCGACGGTGTCGAGCCACAGGGCGAGCTCATCGGAATCCAGGGAATGGAGCCCGGCGGTCAGCCCGTACTCGACGGCGTTCTGGAACCGGATCGCCTCGTCCAGGTCTCGTGCCGTCATGATGCCGAGCACCGGGCCGAAGAACTCGGTGAGGTGGAAATACGATCCGGGCTGCACCCCTGTCCGGATGCCCGGCGACCAGAGCCGCCCGGTGTCGTCCAGACGCTTCGGTTCGACGAGCCACTCCTCGCCCGCCCCGAGGGTCGTGAGAGCGTGGAGCAGCTTTCCCGTCGCGGGCTCGATGAGCGGGCCCATCTGACTGGCCGGATCCTGCGGATAGCCGACCCGGAGGGTCGTCGTCGCATCCACGAGCTGGCTTCGGAACCGGTCGGACGTGGCCACCGAACCGACGAGGATGAGGAGACTCGCGGCCGAGCACTTCTGGCCGGCATGTCCGAAGGCACTCCTCACGATGTCCGACACGGCGAGGTCGTAGTCGGCGCTCGGCGTCACGATGATCGCGTTCTTGCCGCTCGTCTCGGCATGCAGGGGCAGATCGGGTCGCCACGAGCGGAACAGCGTGGCCGTCTCGTACGAGCCGGTCAGGATCACCTGATCGACGCGAGGGTCGGAGATCAGCTGCCGGCCGAGTTCGTTCTCGGGAACGTCGACCAGCGCCAGCAGCTCGCGAGGGACCCCGGCCTCCCACAGCGCCTCCACCATCACGGCGGCGGAGCGCCGTGCTTGCGGTGCCGGCTTGATGACGACGCCGCTGCCGGCCGCCAGCGCCGCCAGTACGGATCCTGCGGGGATCGCGACCGGGAAGTTCCACGGCGGCGCGACGACGGTGAGCGACGACGGAACGAATCGCGCGCCTTGCACGGTGTCGAGCTCGCGCGCCTGTGACGCGTAGTAGTGCGCGAAGTCGACCGCTTCGCTGACCTCCGGGTCGGCTTCGCCGATCGTCTTGCCGGTCTCGGCGGCCATGACCTCGATCAGCCGGTCGCGATTCGCCTCCAGCGCGTGGCCTGCGCGGTCGAGGGTCGCCGCCCGGTCGTGACCGCTTCGACGCCCCCACGCGACCCCGGCCTGCGAGACGGTCCCGAGAATGGCGTCGAGACGGCCCGCGTCACTCACCCTCGCGGCGGCGATGGTGTCGGCACCCAGGGTCGAGGTGGCGGAGCGCGCGAGAATGCGCCGTCCCCACGCGCGGTTCGCCGCCCGTGACGGGTCGGTGTCCGGCGCATTGCGGAACACCTCCGCTTCCGGCGCTGCGGTCGTCGGCGCAGCCGCTCCGGTCTCGGGCCCGGCTGCGGTCGGCGCTTGCAGCTCGATACTGTCCGACCCCCGGGTCAGCCCGAGGACGACACTCGTCAGACCGTCGTCGGCCGGCGCCGACGTCGGGACCGCGGCCGGACGGGTGAACGGCCGCCCGGACGCCTCCTCCCACTCCCGCGTGCGGTCCTGCTGGCGGTGCGGCACCGGCGCCGCGCCGCGCGGGCCGGAGTCCGACTCCAGCTCTGTGACGGACGCCAGGAACCGCTCGCGCTCGCGCGCGAACAGTGCCGGATCGGAGCCCAGCCGATGGATCGCCGACATGAAGTTCTCCGGGCTGGCGTTCTCCTCCAGGCGACGGATGAGGTACGAGATGGCCACGTCGAACTCGCGCGGATCCACCACGGGCGTGTAGAGCAGCAGCTCGCCGACCGTGCGCTTCACCGCCTCGGCCTGGGCGGTCGCCATCCCCAGCAGCATCTCGAAGTCGATCCGCGACGTGACCCCTCGGCGCGATGCCAGCAGCCACGCATACGCGATATCGAACAGATTGTGGCCGGCGACGCCGATCTTCACCGCATCCACATGCTCGGGCGTCAGCGCCCAGTCGAGGACGCGCTTGTAGTTCGCATCCGTGGCCTGCTTGGTCCCGTAGGTGGCGAGCGGCCAGCCGTGGATCGCCGCATCCACCCGCTCCATCGCGAGGTTCGCGCCTTTCACGAGGCGGACCTTGACCGGGGCTCCCCCGGCTATGCGTCGCTGAGTCGCCCATTCGGTCAGGGACTGCAGGGCGTCGAGCGCATCCGGCAGGTACGCCTGGAGCACGATTCCCGCCTCCAGCCGGAGGAGCTCGGGCCGGCTGAGGATCGTCGTGAAGACGGCGACGGTGAGATCGAGGTCGCGGTACTCCTCCATGTCGAGGTTGATGAACTTCGGGGTGGGCGACGTCGCAGCGTACTCGTAGAGCGGCGTCAGCCGCTCGACCACCCGCTCGACGGTCTCGTCGAACGACCACATCGAGACCTGCGACACGATCGACGACACCTTGATGGACACGTAGTCCACATCGTCACGGACGAGCAGCGCTCGCGTCCCCTCCAGTCTGCGCAGCGCCTCCTTCTCGCCGAGCACGGCCTCCCCCAGGAGGTTCAGGTTGAGTCGCGCGCCGTGGCCCTGCGGGTCGCCGGGCGCCCGGAGCCGCGCGATCGCGGGACCGAGCTTCTCCGGAGTGGCATCCACCACCAGGTGGCCGACCATGTCACGCAGCACACGACGTGCTATCGGGATCACGACCCACGGAAGCACGGGTCCGAGGACGCCGCCCACCCAGATCGCCAGCCGCAGATACCAGGGCAGGAACGCGGGAATGCGTCTCGCGAGGCGCTGGAGGTTGTTCCCCGCGACGAAGACGTCCTGCGGACGGGCGACACCGTCGACGAACCCCACGGCGAAATCCAGACCGTGCGGGTCGCTGAGGACACCGGCGAGCCGTTCCGCCGACGGGTCCTGCCGGGGCGCCGGGCCTTCTCCGGCGCGCGCGCTCTCGGCGAGCCAACGCTGCACCAGCTCGACCGCCTCGTGAGCGATCTCTGCCGGCCGCACCGCGGTGTCATCCGTTCTGTCGACCATGATGACGACACTATTACCCGGCGCTGAGCGCTCCGGGAACCGTCCGGAGATTGTGGATAAGTCCTAGAGTCGAGTCCATGACCGACGGCCCCTCCATTCCTTCCTCCGCGACCCACGACATCGTCATCGTCGGAGGAGGTCATAACGGCCTCACCGCGGCCGCGTACCTCGCGCGGGCCGGCAAGTCCGTCATCCTGCTCGAGAGGTTGGACGAGGTCGGAGGGGCGGCCGTCAGCGCCCAGGCGTTCCCGGGCGTCGAAGCCCGGCTCTCCCGCTATTCCTACCTGGTGAGCCTGCTGCCCCAGCGGATCATCGAAGACCTCGGTCTCGACATCCGGTTCGCCCAGAGGCGCTACTCCTCCTATACGCCGGTTCCCGGCGATCCGGACGGCCGCGGGCTCCTGATCGACAACTCCGATCAGGAGGCGACGGAGGCCTCCTTCGCGGGAATCGACGCAGCGGAGGACAGTGCCGGCTTCGCTTCGGTCTACCAGAGCACGGGAGAGCTGGCACGCGCCCTCTGGCCCACCATGACCGAACCCCTGCTCACGCGTTCAGAGGCTCAGGCGCTCGTCGGGAACGACGAGGTGTGGCAGGCGATGATCGAGCGGCCGATCGGCGAGTTCATCCAATCGCGCGTCGCGAGCGACGTCGTCCGCGGCGTGGTCGCCACCGATGCCCTGATCGGCACGTTCGCAAGCCTGTCCGATCCCGGCCTCGACCAGAACCGGTGCTTCCTCTACCACGTGATCGGTCAGGGCACCGGAGAGTGGGATGTTCCCATCGGCGGGATGGGCGCTGTCACCGGCGAGCTCGCCCGAGTCGCTCGCGAATCCGGCGCCCGCATCGTCACAGGAGCCGAGGTGACGCGGATCGACCCGGACGGAACCGTCGAGTACCGGCGCAACGGCCATGAGCGACGCGTCGAGGGCCGCCACGTCCTGGTCAACGCGGCCCCGGACATCCTCGACCAGCTGCTCGACGAATCGCCAGAACCGCCACGGCGGAGGGCCGAGGGTGCACAGGTCAAGGTGAACCTGCTCCTCGAGCGACTGCCCCGGCTTCGGGATGCGGACCTCGACCCGAGGGCGGCATTCGGCGGGACCTTCCACATCAACGAGACCTACACGCAACTGGAGGAGGCCCACTCCGGCATGACCAGGGGCGTGATGCCCGAGCTGCTTCCCTGCGAGATCTACTGCCATACGCTCGCCGACCCGAGCATCCTCGACCCTGAGCTCGCAGAATCGGGCGCGCACACCATCACCGTCTTCGGTCTGCACACCCCCGACCGCTGGCTCTCGGACGAGAACAACGATGCCACCAGGCAGAGGCTTCAGGATGCGGTGCTCGCCTCTCTGAACTCGGTACTCGCCGAGCCCGTCGAAGACCTCCTCCTGCGCGACGCCGACGGGAACCCCTGCATCGAGACCAAGACGACGCGGGACCTGGAGCAAGCGCTGGCCATGCCGGGCGGGAACATCTTCCACGGGCCGCTCTCCTGGCCGTTCGTGGACGACGACGAGCCGCTCGCGACTCCTGCGCAGCGGTGGGGAGTCGCGACCCACCATCCGCGCATCCTGCTGTGCGGGGCCGGGGCGCGACGCGGCGGGGCCGTCAGCGGCCTCGGCGGGCACAACGCCGCCATGGCGATCCTCGAAGGATGAGAGCCCTCGAAGCGCGCCCCCTGCCTATTCCTTGCCGGCGTGACTAAGGTATGGATCACCAGAGGCTGAGCCGACGGAGGTCACCATGATGCCGCAGCCGACAGGAAGACTCGTCCGCAAGGACGACGGGGTCTACCTCGTCCTCGACCGGATGTTCAAGGCTCCCATCGAGGAGGTGTGGGCCTATTTCAGCCGTTCGCCGCGGTTGGCGGAATGGCTCGGGGAGTACAAGGGCACGGGCTCGACCGGCGCCGTGAAGTTCCGCATGACCGTGGACGGTGAGCCGGCCGAATGGCAGGACGTCTCCATCATGGAATGCACCGCGCCCCATCGCCTCCATGCCGACGTCGGGCCGGCCGGCACATCGCACCGGATGTTCGTGCATCTCACGGAGGCGAGTGGTCACACGGCGGTCACGTTCGGCCGTCGCCTGCGTTCGGTCGTCGGTGAGGCCGACGACGGCCCCCGCTGGGACTACTATCTCGACCGCCTGGTCGCCGCGCACGATCGCAAACCGATGCCCGACTGGCACAGCTATGGTCCGGTCATGCGCGAGCACTACCGCACCCTCTGCAGAGAACTCGACCGGGACCTCCGCTCGGAGCGCCTCGCGGCAGCGCGATCGGGAATCACCGAGTAGCCTGCGAACAGCGACGACCGGGGCGACCGGACCCCGCGCCGCTCAATGCGAGCGGTGGTCCTGCAGCGCCACCCGCGGCCCGCGCCGCTGGAAGCGGAACCCGCTCGCGAAGATGAGCCGGACCACGCGCTGCCGATGTCCCGCCCACGGCGCGAGCAGCTCGAGCATCCCGTCGTCGTCCACCCGTCGCCCGATGAGCGCCTCGCCCACCTGGTGCGCGAGATGGTAGTCGCCGACGGAGACGAGGTCGGGGTGCCCGTGCGAGCGCTGAAGCGTCTCCGCCGCCGTCCACACGCCGACGCCGGGAATCGTCTCGAGTGCGGACTCCGCCGCGTCGAGCGTTCCCGCCCTCCGAACGGCGCGCTCGAGGGAGGGGGCGATGGCCAGGACCGCCTGGATCGCACGCGCCCGTCGCGGGTCCACACCCGCCCGGTGCCACTCCCACGAGGGGATGCCCCGCCACTGCTCCAGGGTCGGCGCGACGCGCATCCCTTCGGGCGCCGGACCGGGAGCGGGCTCGCCGTACCACCGGAGCAGTCGCGACCATGACCGGTACGCCTCGATGCTGGTGACCCGCTGCTCGATGATCGCGGGGAGAAGCGCCTCCAGAATCAGCCCCGTCCTCGCCAGCCGGAGGCCGGGATTGCGCCGCCTGCTGTCCTGGAGCAGGGGATGACCGCTCACGTCCAGGTCCGACCAGTCATCGCTGCGCCCGAGCAGCTCCGGCACGCCGGCGATCGCCCACTCCGCCCCGGGTCCCCAGGCGAACGCCGCGACGCCACCTTCGGCGGGCGCGAACTGGATGCGGAGCGTCGCCGCACCCGCCGGTGTCCGCCAGGTGCGCCAGACGCCGCGCAGATCCCACGTCGTGGTCGGATCGTACGGCCCCCGGCCCAGCTGGCCCAGGATGCTGCCCAGGTCCACCGGATCCGCGTGGCGATAGACGGTCTCGGCGTCCGGCGCCGCAGCCCAGGCGCCCGTCCCGGTTGCCGGGCGTGCCGCGCTTGGCGGGCTTGCCGCGCTTGGTGAATCCGCCGCCGTGTCGCGGGGAGCGGGCAGCAGGGCGGTCATGCAGGAATGGTACGTCACCCCGCTGACGCCGGGGCCGGGTCTTCCCGGATGTCGGTGGGCTCCTTTACATTTTCTGCCATGGGAATCGAACTCGAATCGTCTGCCGTCGCGCGCCTGCGCGACTCCATCACCGGCACGGTCTACCTCCGGGGGGAGGAGGGCCTCGCCACCGAGGTCGCCTGCTTCAACACGGCGATCCGCCACGACCCCGACATCGTCGTCGCCGCATCGAGCGAGGGCGACGTCGCCGAGGCGGTGCGGTTCGCCCGGGCCGCCGGGCTCCCCGTTCGCGTCCAGGCCACCGGGCACGGCGCCGAGTCGCCGATCTCCGGAGGCATGATCGTGTCGACGCGTGGTCTCGACGGCCTGTCCATCGATGCCGAGGCCGGGCTGGCCCGCATCGGTGCCGGCGTGCGCTGGGCACCGGTCATCGTGGCCGCCGCTGAGCACGGACTCGCTCCCGTCACCGGCTCATCGACGAGCGTCGGCGCGGTCGGTTACACCCTGGGCGGCGGAATCGGACCGCTCGCGCGCCGCTATGGCTTCACCGCGGACTGGGTGCGCGGCTTCCGCGTCGTCACGGCCGACGGCGCCATCCAAACGGCCGACGCCGGCACCAACGCCGAGCTGTTCTGGGCGCTGCGCGGCGGCAAAGGCGGTCTCGCGATCGTCACCGAGATGACCCTCGAACTCGTCCCCCTGCGCACGCTCTACGGCGGGAGCGTCTTCTTCGAAGGCGGTGCGATCGAGCCCGCGCTCCGCGCCTGGGTGGACTGGTCGACGGAGCTGCCGGATGAGGCCACGACCTCGGTCGTCCTCCTCAGCATCCCGGATGTGGATGGGCCCCCGCCGCCCCTGCGCGGCCGAACCGTCCTCAGCGTCCGCTTCGCCTATCCAGGGGACGCGATCGAGGGCGAGAGCCTGTTCGCCCCGATCCGAAGCGCAGCACCTGTGTATCTGGACTTCGTTGCCGAGATGCCGACGACGGCGATCGCGAGCATCCACAACGATCCGGAGGAGGGCGCACCGAGCTGGATCCGCGGTTACATGCTCGACTCTTTCGATCAGGATGCTGTCGACGCACTCCTCGAACTCGCGGGACCGGGGTCCGGATCGCCCTTCCTCGCGGTCGAACTGCGGCAGCTCGGCGGAGCCACCGCACGCGACCCCGAAGACGGCACCTCTGTAGGAGGCCGCGACAGCGCATTCACCCTCAGCCTGCTCGCCGCGAACCCGGCCACGTTCGCCGAGGCGGCACCCGATCGTGCGCGCGCGATCGCGAACGCCCTCCAGGACCAGATCTCCTCCGTCACGAATGTGAACCTCGCCGGCGATATCGCCGACCGGTCGGCATTCGAGAAGGTCTGGCCCCCGGCTGTCTTCGAGAGGCTGGAGGCGGCCCGGCGCGAATGGGACCCGGAGCGGGTCTTCGCCTTCGGGCCGGTCTGACCCACGGCGCGCTCCCCGACGCGCCCCGCTTCACTCGCTCCAGACGCTCGGCGCATCCACGCGGGTGGAGGGGAGCGCGGCGTCGGCTCCCCACTCGCGCAACCACTCCGGCACGGTGACGTCCGTCGGCGACGGGCCCACCGCCTCCAGCAGCTCGTCGATCGTGACGACGCCACCGCTGCGCTTGAGGAAGCGCCCGCGGATGAAGGCCTGGGTGTAGATCTCGCCGTCGACCGTGAAGCGCTGTTCGACATAGACCGCTTTCTCGTCGAAGCCGAGGATGCGCGACTCCACCACGAATGGCTGCCACAGTTCCAGTGACTTCCGGAAGGAGATCGTCTCCGACGCGACCACGGGATACCACCCGCGCTTCGTGAAGATCGCCCATACGCCGTTGCGGCGCAGCAGATCGAAGCGCCCGATATCCGCGATCGACAGGTACACGCCGTTGTTCATGTGCTTCAGGATGTCGAGGTCGGTCGGCAGAACGCGGAACCTGGTCCGCGCCACATCCCAGTGATCGAGCCGCGCGCCGAACCGCGAGAGGATGGCGTGGAGCATCGTCCGGAAGATCATGTGCACCCGATCATGGTAGTGATCCGCACGCGAACAGTCGCATGCGTTGTGTGGTCTCTCCAAATTGCGCCGAGACCGAGTGGATGCGCCTTGTGCGTTACGCATCAGGCGCCGGTCCGCCAGGGCACCAGGGCGCCGGCCCCTCAGCGGGTGAGCGGGACCTCCAGCATGCTCACACCGGCGGGCGGCGCGGACAGCGCTTGGTCCAGTTCGCCCTTCGTACGAGCGATGCTGTGATGCCAGCCGTACGCCCGCGCGAGCGAAGCGAGGTCGACCGACTGCGGCGTATAGAGGACGCGATCGAACGTCTCCGCCGACGCGCTGGCCGCCACTTCCAGCCCATCGAAGATCGTGCCTCCGCCGTCATTTCCGACGACCACCTGCAGGTGGGGATGACGTTCGCCCGCGCCGAGGAGTAGCGAGCCGGCGTCGTGCAGCACGGCCAGGTCGCCGAGAAGCACTCGGGTCACTCCACTCGGTATCCCGGCCTGCTCCGCCTCGGCCTGACTGGCGAGCGCGATGCCGGTGGCCGTCGCGATCGTGCCATCGATCCCGGCGAGACCGCGGTTCGCGTGTACGACGATCTTCTTCCCCGGCACGATGCGGTCGGCATCCCGGATGAGCCGGGAGGCGCCCAGGACCAGCCGATCGTGCGGCCAGGTGTAGCGCCAGATAGTCTCGGCGAGCAGAGCCCGGGTGATCGGCGCGCGGATCGCCGCGAGTTCCGCGGTGGCGAAGGCGAGTGCGTCAGCCGGTTCGAACGAGCGCGCCTTCGCCACGTCGGGAGCCACCGCCGAAGGGTTCGCCTGCTGCTCCGCCCGCTCGGCGAGACGTCTGCTGGCGAACACCCACCGTCCGACCCAGTCGCGCACCTCCGGCGAACGCACATCGATTCCGTCGCCGACCCGCACGCCGCCGACGACGCGAGCACGGCGCCCCGGGTTGTAGGCCTGTGCACCGGCCGGAGCGACGACGATCACCTCCACGTCAGGGCGAGAGAGGAGGGCAGGGACCTCGCGGCTGAGCGTCGGATGCCCGAAGACGATCGCCCGCTCGACGGCGCCGCCGAAGGTGTCGTCGTGCAGCAGCTCACGGTAGGACGCGACCAGATTCGGCCCGAAGCGCGCACCGCTCGATACCTCCGCCAGCAGCGGGAAGCCGCCCTCGCGGGCGAACTCCTCCGCGCGCGGACCGGCGTCGGCTCCGGCGACGACCACCGTCCGGCGTCCTCCGTCGATGGCGATGGTCTCACGCCCGAGAGCATCGGCGCCCGCCCGGGCCGGAAGGCTGCCGGCCATGGCGGCGGGAAGCGGCGGGACCGCGACCGAGAGCGGTTCGCGGAACGCGACGTTCAGATGGACCGGTCCCGGATCCGCCGTCTCCGCTCCAACGGCCGATCGCACCGCCGCAAGCCCGAACTCCGCCGCGTCGCTCCCCTCGGACCCGGACGCCTGCGCATCGACGTCGGCCGACCACCGCACGGCCATGCCGTACATCCCGTCCTGCCGGGTCGTCTGATTGGACCGGATGCCCCGCAACTCCTCCGGACGGTCACCGGTCACGACGATCAGCGGTACGCCTGCCTCGTGCGCTTCGAGCACGGCTGGATGCACGTTCGCCGTCGCCGTTCCGCTCGTGGTGATGACGACGGCCGGCGCGCCCGTCTCGCGGGCGAGGCCGAGGGCGAGGAAGCCGGCGGACCGCTCGTCGATCCGCACGTGCAGCCGGGCGGACCCCGACCTCTCGAGCTCCGCGGCGACCAGCGCGAGCGCCTGCGACCGCGAACCGGGGCTCACGACGAAGTCGCGGACTCCGTTCCGGACGAAGGCGCCCAGGAGCGCGATCGAGAAGTCGGTCGCCGGGTTGCCCGTTCGTACCCCTGCGACCGCGTCCGCAGCCCCCACCGTGGTGACTTCGCCCCGGTGTGGGCGGTCACCCATCCCGGCGGCCGGTCTGGTCGTTGTCGGGACCGTTGTCGTCGAGTTCGGCCAGTTCTTTCTCGAGCCGGCGGATGCGCTCCTCCTGGTCATGATCCAGGCGCAGCTTGCCGAGGAACGCGGGGTCGTCGTCGGGTGCCGTCACCCGACGCGCGAGGTCTGCCTTCCGGCGTCCCCGACCGACCAGGAACCAGAGGATGCCGCCGATGATCGGGAAGAGGATGACGACGAGCACCCATACGGGCTTGGGAAGGCCACGCACTCGAGAACGGTCGAACAGGGCGCAGTCGGCCACCGAATAGACATAGAACACCAGGGCTGCAACGCCGAGGGCTATCCAGAGGCGGACCATGGGTCAATCGTAACTCTCAGAGACGGTCTCTAAGCTGGGAGGGTGAAGCGGATTCCCTCTTGGATCACCTACACCGTGCTGCGCCTGCTGGTGTTCGCGGTGCCGCTCGCGATCCTGCTTCTGTTCGGCGTCGTCTGGTGGTTCTCGGTGATCGCGGCGGCTCTGATCGGACTCTGCCTGTCGTACATCTTCCTCACCCGGCCGCGCAACGCGGTCTCGTCGGAGCTCTACGCCGTCCGCCACCGCACTACGCCCTCACGGTCGGAAGACGACGAGGTCGAGGATGCTGCGGTCGACGCCGACGATTCGACCACACCCCCTCAGAACGCGTAGGCGGCGCCGAGCGCGAGGCCGACCAGCAGGCCCGCGATGCTCGTGAGTTGAAGCGCGGTCACCAGTTCGCGTGGGGAACGCCCGAACAGCACGATGACGCACGCCGGCAGGGCGGCGAGCAGCGCGAACATCCCGAACCAGGCGAAGGGATAGAAGACCGCCAGCACCCCGAGGATCCCGAACGGCACCAGGAGCAGCACGCAGAACAGGATGCGGGAGACGATCCGGCCGAGCAGCACGGCCAGAGTGCGCTTTCCGGCCTGCTTGTCCGCCGCGGCGTCCCGGATGTTGTTCACCATCAGCACTGCACACGCGATCAGACCCGCGATGACAGCGCCGTACCAGGCCTCCTGGTTGACGGTGCCCGCGAGCATGTACGTGGTGCCGGCGGTGGCGACGAGTCCGAAGAAGATGAAGACGAACACCTCGCCGAGGCCGTAGTAGCCGTACGGACGCTTGCCGCCGGTGTAGAACCACGCGGCCGCAATCGCCGCCGCGCCGACGAGCAGCACCCACCAGTACTGCGTCAGGATGACGAGGATGAGTCCGGCCACGGCCGCCAGGCCGAAGAAGACGAGTGCGACGGTGAGGACGGCGCGTGGTGCGGCCCTACCCGACCCGGTCAGCCGGCTCGGACCGACCCGGAACTGGTCCGTTCCGCGGACTCCGTCCGAGTAGTCGTTCGCGTAGTTCACGCCGATCTGCAGCAGGATCGCGACGGCAAGACAGAGCAGCGACCGTACCGGATGCCAGATGCCCGGTCCCTCCGCCACCTTCGCCGCGCCGACACCGATCAGCACCGGGGCGATCGCCAACGGCAGCGTCCGCAGCCGCGCTCCGGCGATCCAGTCGGCCGTGGTGGCCGGCTTCGCCGCCGCGGCTGCTGCGCCCGGCCGTCTACTCCGGCCGCCCCGGGGTCCGCGCGCCATCGGCGGCGTCATCCGTTCCATGCGTGGCTTGTTCTGACTCATCACAGGCCGAATCGTAACAACATCGGCTATGCCTCCGTTTCCCTGGCCACCTCGGCGAGCGCCAGCCGGTCCGGCTTGCCGCTCGGCAGCCGCGGCATTCGGGGCACCTCGACGAGCCGGGCGGGGGCCGCTGCGCGTCCAAGCCGCTCCGTCACAATACGGCGGATCGACGCGAGCCCGGCCGGCGTTCTCCCCTCAACGACGACCACGGGAACCTGTCCCCATTCGGGATGCCCGGCCGCGACGACGACCGCGTTCTCCAGCCCCGGGAGCTCCTTCACGACGCGCTCCACCGCATCCAGCAGGACCTTCTCGCCCCCCGAGATGATGACGTTGTCCGCTCGCCCGGACACGGTCACCCGCCCCTGCGGGTCGACCTCGCCGAGATCCCCCGTGCGGTACCACCGGAGACCGTCGCGCTCGTAGAACGATTCCGCGGTCCGCTCCTGATCGCCCAGGTACCCCTCGGCGAGCACGGCTCCGGTGATCTCGAGGTGCCCCTCCACCTCGCGCACCACGGTCGTGCCGATCGGTGTCCCGTCGTAGACGCACCCGCCCGCCGTCTCACTCGACCCGTAGGTCGCGATGACACGAGCACCCGCGAGCTCGGCACGCTCTCGGATCGCCGGACTCACCGCCTGGCCACCGACCAGGATGCCATCGAACCGTCTCAGCGCATCGGCCACCCTCCGCGATCCGCTCTCGGCGGCATCGAGCAGCCGGGCCAATTGGACAGGAACCAGCGAGGTGTATCGCGGCCCATCGTGCAGTCCGGCAGCGAGCTCCGCGAACCGCTCGGGGTCGAAATGCCCGGTCCCGTAGTACACGGGCTCCGTCTCGGCGGCGAGCGACCGAACCAGCACTTGTGCACCGGCGACGTAGTGCACCGGCAGCGCAAGCAGCCACTGCCCCTGGCCGCCGAGGGCGCCCGCAGAGGCCGCGGCGCTGGCGAGCAGAGCGTCCGCCGACAGGGCGACACGCTTCGGCACTCCCGTCGAACCGGACGTCTCGATGACGAGCGCGACATTCTGCGCGACCCGCTCGCCCTCCGGGAAGTGCGAGTCACCGGCGCGCGAATCACCGGCGCGCGAATCACCGGCCCGCGAGTCACCGGCCCGCGACTCACCGGCCCGCGAATCACCGGCCCGCGACTCACCGGCCCGCGGCAGGACCGCGTCGCCCCCGCCCGTCAGCGCCTCCCGGAGCGCGACGAAGACGTCCTCCGGATGGGCAGCATCCACCACGCGCAATCGCCGTGTCATCCGCTCGCCTGCATCCGCTCGCCCCAGATCCACTCGCCCCGTGTCCGCTCGCCGCGCGTCCACGCGCCTCAGTACTGCCAGGGGAACGGCGACCAGTCCGGTTCGCGTTTCTCGAGGAACGCATCCCGGCCCTCCACCGCTTCATCCGTCCCGTAGGCCAGCCGGGTGGCCTCCCCGGCGAACAGCTGCTGCCCCACCATTCCGTCGTCGACCGCGTTGAACGCATACTTCAACATCCGGATGGCCGTCGGAGACTTCGTCAGGATCTCCTCGGCCCACTCCAGCGCCACAGTCTCCAGCTCAGCGTGTGGGACCACCGCGTTGACCGCGCCCATTTCATACGCGCGCTGTGCCGAGTACTCGCGCGCCAGGAAGAACACCTCCCTGCCGAGCTTCTGCCCGACCTGCCGAGCGAAGTAGGCAGAGCCGTATCCTCCGTCGAACGATCCGACATCGGCATCCGTCTGCTTGAAGCGACCGTGTTCGGCGCTCGCAATCGTCAGATCGCAGACGACGTGGAGAGAGTGCCCACCCCCCGCGGCCCAACCGGACACGACCGCGATGACCACCTTCGGCATGAACCGGATCAGACGCTGCACCTCGAGAATGTGGAGCCGGCCACCTCGCGCGCTGTCGATACCCGAGGCGTTCTCGCCCTCGGCGTACTTGTAGCCGTCGCGACCTCGGATCCGCTGGTCTCCTCCCGAGCAGAAGGCCCAGCCGCCGTCCTTCGGGCTGGGGCCGTTTCCCGTCAGCAGCACGACGCCGATCCGCGGGTTCGTCCGGGCGTCTTCGAGAGCCGAGTAGAGCTCGTCGACCGTGTGCGGACGGAAGGCGTTCCGTACCTCTGGGCGATCAAAGGCGACCCGCGCGATCCGCCCGCTGACATCCTGGTGGTAGGTGATGTCGGTGAGGCCGCCGAAGCCGGGGACCTCGCGCCACACGTCGGGATCGAAGAGTTCTGACACGTCCGGTTGCATGGATCCAGACTACGGTTCGCGGTTCTCGCGCGAGCCTGTCGTGCAAAACTGGTGGAATGCTGCCGGACCTCGCTGACCTGTTAGCAACTGCACGCGTGGTCTCGTTGCCGATGACGACTCGCTTTCGAGGAATCACGGTGCGGGAGGCGGTCCTCTTCGAGGGTCCGCTGGGGTGGACCGAGTTCTCGCCCTTCCTCGAATACGAGGACGAGGAGGCCTCCGCCTGGCTGCGCGCGGCCATCGACTTCGGCTGGCATGAGCCGCCCGCACCGCTGCGCGAGCGCATCCCCGTCAACGCCACGGTCCCGGCGGTTGCGGCGCATGAGGTCGCGGCGATCCTGGCGAGATATCCGGGCGCCCGTACTGCGAAGGTCAAGGTGGCGGAGCCCGGGCAGACGCTCGCCGACGATATCGCCCGGGTACGTGCCGTGCGGGAGGTCCTGGGTCCGGAGGGCCGGGTGAGGATCGACGCGAACGCGCTCTGGAATCTCGACGAGGCGGAGCACGCCATCCACGCCCTCGCCCCGTTCGACCTCGAGTACGTGGAACAGCCGTGCGCGACCGTCGATGAACTCGTCGAGCTCCGTCGACGCATCGCTTATATGGACATCCCGATCGCCGCGGACGAAAGCATCCGGAAGGCGGCCGATCCGCTCGCCGTGGCACACGCCGGCGGCGCCGACCTGGTGGTCGTCAAAGCGCAGCCGCTCGGCGGAGTGCATGCGGCCCAGCGAATCGTCGCAGCAGCAGGGCTACCCGCGGTCGTCTCCAGCGCCCTCGACACGTCGGTCGGCATCGCCATGGGCGCTCACCTCGCCGCCGCCCTTCCGGACCTCGACTTCGACTGCGGCCTCGGGACGGTCGCGATGTTCGTGGACGACGTCGCCGACGAGCCTCTCGTTCCCGTGGACGGCAGCATCCCGGTCAGGCGCCCGGCCGTTTCGTCCTCACGATTGGATGCGCTCCGCGCCGACGAGGAACGCACCGAGTGGTGGCACGGACGGATTCGGCGGAGCTACCGCTTCATCGAGCACGCCGCCGCCCTCTGACCGACCTCAGACGTACAGGCGCTGCGGCACGTCGAGGCCGTAGATAGCACGTCCCGAACTCCAGATGGCTTCGCAGGCTGCGCGAAGCAGGTCCACGTCGTCCTCGCCTTCCGAAAGGATGCGCACCTCGTTTCCCGCGATCGCCACAGTCGAATCACGGACCGTCACGGCTCCGTCGCGCGCTGTGTGCGACCGCGGATACGGCGCGGTGAGGTCACGAAGGTCCCGCAGGATGTACGTGGGCCGCAGGTCCGCGGCCGCGGAAAGCAACTGCTTGCCTCGATCGACTCCCGTGAGCACGAGGACCGACGCGATATCTGCCCGATTGGCTCCGAGCACGTCCGTGTCCAAGCGATCGCCGATGAAGAGCGGCTGCTGTGCGCCGAAGCGCGCCACCGCCTCGTCGAAGATCGCTCGTTCCGGCTTTCCCGCGACCAGAGGCAATCGCCCGACGGCGGTATGCACGGCGGAGACGAGCGTGCCGTTGCCTGGCGCGATCCCGCGCGCGACGGGAATGGTCCAGTCCGTGTTCGTGGCGATCCACGGACGCTCGTCGTCACTGCGCCCCTGGAGGGCGAACGCGGCCTCCGCGAGCTGCGTCCATCCCACCTCCGGAGCGAATCCCTGGACCACCGCGGCCGGTTCGTCTTCGGCGGACCGGGTCACCGTGAAGCCGCCCTTCTGGAGCTCGTCGACCAGACCGTCGCCTCCGACGACGAGGATGCTGGAGCCGGCCGGCACATGCTGGGCGAGCAACCGCACCGCCGCCTGCGGCGACGTCACGACATCGCTCGGCTCGACGCTCAGACCGAGTTCTCGGAGGTGTGCGGCAACCGTCGCATCCGTCCGCGATGCGTTGTTGGTGATGTAACCCACTCGACAGGTTTCTGCCGCGCTGTTGAGGCTCTCCACCGCATACGGGATGGCCTCCGCGCCCGTGTAGACGACACCATCGAGGTCAGCCAGGAGCAGGTCGACCCCATCGAGCGGAGCGCGGTCCTCAGCCCTGCGTCGGAACAGTGCCATCGTCGGGCTCGCCCTCCTCGTCGTCGTCGCTCGCCGCGGACTCTTCCGTTCCGTCGTCCGTGTGGTCCGGCTCGTCAGACTCGTCCTCGTCATCCGACTCGTCCGACTCACCCGGCACGTCGGACTCATCCGGCACGTCCGACTCATCGTCATCGGCAAGCTCGTCTTCGCCGAAGCCGAGGTCCTCTTCGATGATGTCGACCGTCTCGTGCTCTTCGACGTCCGCCTGGTCGAAGGCGGCCTCTGCGGCCGCCGCCCGCTCCCGCCAGCGTGCCGCCTCTTCGCTGCGGCCGAGCTCCTCGAGCACCTCGGCGTAGGCGTGAAAGAGATCGGCGCTGTAGGCGAAGGCCCGGTTCGGGTCCAGTTGCGGAATCTCGAGCTCGGCGAGTGCGGCGTCCGGGTTCCCCTGGTCGAGACGCGCGCCCGACATGGCGATGGCCAGAGAGACCTGGACATCCGCGGGCAAGCTGGTGCGGTCGACGGATCGGCCCAGTTCGAGTGCTCGATCGGGACGACCCACGCCACGCTCGCTGTCCACCATGAGTGGCAGCTGGTCGTTGGATCCGGAGATGCGGCGGTACGTGCGCAGTTCGCGGAGGGCGAGCGCGAAGTCGCCGATCGCATACGCGGTGATCGCGAGCGTCTCGCGTACGACCCCCACACGACCTGCGCGACGCGACGCGGACATGGCATGAAGGTGCGCCAGCTCGGGATCGCTGTCGATGAGACGACCGGCCATCACCAAGTGCTTGGCCACCCAGTCGGCGTTGTCCTTGCTGAGGGTTTTCAGCTCGACCCGCGCCGCACTCGGGAGGTCCCGTGCCTGCACATCCTCGGGGATGAGCGGGTCATCGTGGCGCGGGCGCACGGACTGGAGCTCCCGCGCGAGCCGCGCGTCCTCGTCATCCCAGCGAGACCGATCGCGGGCGTCCTTGTCTCCGCGTGCGGGACGTCCGTCGCGCGTCCACAGCTGATCGTCGCGGTCCGAGCGCCGCGGCCCGTCCTTCCGGAAAGTGCCCGAGTCGCCTCGTGAGCCGCCGGCGCGTTGGGCCCCTGGGCGCTGCTCCCGGTGCGGCGCGGCCGACCAGGGACGCGAGCCCGAACGGTCGCCGGTGGAACCGTGCTGCCGTCGGTCGTCGTTCCGATCGGACCGAGGACGTTCCGACCGCTGACCATCGGTTCGCCGGTCGTCATGGCCGCGATATCCCTCGCGGCGATCCGTGCGTCCTTGCCCTGCAAAACCGCTGGGGCGCCCGGTGCGAGCCCCGTCTCCGGAAGAGCGCGGCTTCCACTCGCGGGGCTGCCGCTCGTCGCGGGAACGTCCCGCGCCGGCGCGATCGCCGTCCCGTCGCGCGCCCCGGTCACCTCCACGCTCGTATCCACCGCGCGAACCATCGTCGTCCTTGCGACGGTAGCCGCCCCGCGAGCCGCCATCGCCTCCGCGATCCTGGCCACCATAGCCACCTCGCGTGCCGCGATCCTCGCTACGACCGTAGCCACCTCGCGTGCCGCGATCCTCGCTACGACCGTAGCCGCCCTGCGCACCCCGGTCGCCGCGGCCATATCCGCCCCGCGAACTGCCATCGCCTCCGCGATCCTGGCCACCATAGCCGGCACGCGCACCGCGATCGTCACTACGACCGTAGCCACCCTGCGAACCCCGGTCGTCGCTGCGGCCAGACCCGCCTCGCGAACCACGATCATCGCTGCGACCGTAACCGCCCTGCGAACCCCGGTCGTCGCTGCGACCATAACCGCTGCGCGAACCGTTGTCGGATCCGCGGTCGTATCGGCCGCCGGAGGCACCTCGCGGCTGTTGACCGCCGCTAGAACGAGAACCGTCGCGGGAGTTGCGGTCGGGCCCCCGATACGTTCCCCCATCGCCACGGCGCTCGGATCCGCGCTCGGCGTTCCGGTCACGGCTAGGGTAGGAGTCCGAGCCTTCGCGTCGGGGACGGGACCCGTCCGAGCGCCGCGCAGCTGGGTCTCCCCCGCCGGTCCGATCGGCTCTCCGCGGTCCGTCGCCGCCGGTGGAGGAGCGATCGCGCGAAGCGCCGCCGGCCCGCGGACGACCACGCTGATCGCCATCGTTCCGAGACGACCGGTATCCGTCGCCACCTCGTGCCGGGCGACCCGGCTGCTGGCGACGACGCGGCTCGTCATTCCGAGCGTTCTCGTCTGCCGGTGTGTCGCTCACGGCTTCTCCTGTCGAGTTGGCGGGTCGAGCCCAGCCTATGCTTCCTGCTGCAACTGACCCCGTTAACGCGAAATGGCCACCCATCACTGGGTGGCCATCTCACAAAGAAGTCCGGCGGTGTCCTACTCTCCCACAGGGTCCCCCCTGCAGTACCATCGGCGCAGAGAGTCTTAGCTTCCGGGTTCGGAATGTAACCGGGCGTTTCCCTCTCGCTAT
>JBQCCO010000263.1:0-3073 GCA_051962155.1 Leifsonia sp.
CGTCGCGAGCGCGGCCGCCGAGGTCAGTGTCTTGAGAACGGACGCGGTGGGGCCGGGCTTCACGCCGTTCCGGTCGAACAGTGTCTGGCCGGTCTTGGCGTTGACGACCTGGGCTTCGAGGCTCCCGAGCCGGCCGTCGGCCGCGAGGCCCGCGACCGAGCACGTCCGGATCCGCGTCGCCGCTGCCGGGTTCGCGGGAACGGGACGCGCCGGAGCCACGGTGGGGGTCGGCGTCGGCGTGGCTTTCGGCGACGGCGTGCGGCTCGGGGAGGCGCTGGTCGCCGGCCCGGCGGCGGAGGCCGGCCCGCCGACCGTCGCACCGAGGGCGACGCTCCCCGCACCGACCAGGACGAAAGCGACGGCCGCTCCCGCTGCGATCCACGCCTTCGGGTGAGTGCGGATCGCGGTCAGGATGCCGCTGGCGACGCCGGCGCGGGCGTCGCGGCGCAGACCGGTGCCCGGCTGATCCGATTCGTGCATCCGGGTATGCTACCGGGGCTTTCTGAACTGCGCCATCGGGCGCGGCTACCGAGGAACCGCGCCCGCCCGGCTTACGGAACCGCCGACACCAGGTAGTTGTCGAAGCGCACGGTGACCGGCGTGTTGGTGGCCGAGGCCGACAGGTATGCCCGCAGGCCGACGTTCCCGGCCGACTGGAGCCCGGTCGTGGAGTCGGTCACGCTGGCCTGCCAGCTCGCCGGCTCCGGCTGGGTGGCGGACCAGACCTTCGCGTTCAGCGTCGTCGGCGAGACTCCCACCGCCTGCACCCTCAAGTCGAGCTGCTGGCCTGCGGCGTACGTCAGCCCGCTCACCGCGACCGCCTGGAGCGCCGTCCCGTTGGCGAGCAACTGCACCTGCACTGTCCCGCTGGAGCTCACCCAGGCCCGGCCTTCGTACGTGACCGATCCCACCTGACGGGCGATCGCCGAGACGAAGACACCACCTCCGGACGGGGCGAGATCCGTGGTGAACGTCACGGTCGTGTCCGTCCGGCTCGAACTGACGCCGCCCAGCGTCTCCGTCTTGGTGGAACCGGCGGGGTCGCTCATCCGCCCGGTGCCCGACGCGACCGAGTAGAAGGATGCGGTGCCCGCGCCGGTCCACGCTCCTCCGGTGTCCGCGGTCCCCCAGCCGTTCGTCACCGACCGCTCGAACGCATCCTTCGCCAGAGTGCTGCCCGAGGCCGCTGTGACGGTCACCTGGTGGGAGGTGGTCCCGGTCGCTCCCGCGTTGTCGGTCACCTTGAGCGTGATCGTGTACGTCCCCGCTGCAGCGTAGGTGTGGTTCGCCGTGGAGCCCGTCGCGGTCCCGCCGTCGCCGAACGTCCAGGCGTACGAGGCGATGGTGCCGTCGGGGTCGTGGGACGCGGTCCCGTCCACCGCGACGGCGAGACCGTTCGTACCGGCCACGAAGGACGCGGTCGGCGGCTGGTTGGCGCCCCCGCCGGCGATCGTGACGCTGTTGCCCACGCGCGAGATCCGGTTGCCGTCGGGGTCCGTGACGGTCAGCGTGTAGGTGTGACTACTGCCGCCTGCCAGGCCCGTGTCGGTGAAGCCCATGGCCGGCCGGCTCCAGAACACCGTGTTCTTGGTCACCTGGTAGATGGGATGCGCCGTGTCGCCATCGCGGGCCAGCGCGTAGGTGAGCGCGACGTTGTCCTGATCGTAGGTCGCCGTCCACGTCACGGCGGCCTGCCCGGCGACGGTGGAGGTCGCCGTCGGGGTGAGGGCCGTGTTGTTGTTCGGTCCTGTGGTGCTCTTCACCACCGAGTCGAACGCGAACCGCGTCAACCCGTACTGGGCGGTGCCGTTGACGAAGGGGAACTCACCGCCCACCACGAGGTAGCGGCTGTCGCCCGCCACGCTCCAGGCCGCCTGTCCCTGCCCGGTGTAGGTGCCGGTGACGTAGGCCGGGTACCAGTTCTGGAGCGTCGGAGAGGGCTGCCCACTGAAGTTCGCGTAGGCGGTGTTGCCGTCGTTGGTCAGCGTCCCGGTCCGCGCTTGGGAGAACGCGATAGTGTGGTGGAAGGTGCGCGGGCTGGTCTCCGGGAATCCCCCGACGTTGCGGCAGTCATGAGGATGCCCGGCCACGTAGAGGGCGCTCGCGAGCGGCTGCACCGAGTAGGTGTCTCCGTGACAGTCCTCCAGCCAGACCAGCGCGCCCGTGGTCGCATCGGACGAGAAGCTGCCCTCGAGGTTGCCGCCCGAGCCATAGACGTAGCCGGAGCCGTAGACACGGTCGGTCGTCGCCGCGAGCGACGTGATGCTCGAGTTCAGCCCGGCGTCCCGCACGATGTTGTTGGTCGGGAAGGGCAGGGTCGCACCGGTCGAGCCGCTCAGCATCGCGAGTCCGTAGTGCGCTTCCCCGTCCATGTGCTGGAAGCGGCCCCCCGCGTACACCCTGCTGCCGTCGGGGCTCACTGCGAGCGCATCGACGACGGTGTCGGCGGAAGCGCCCCACGAGGTGATCAGCGAGCCGTTCGACGGGTCGAGCTTGGCGATGTAGCCGCGCGCCACGCCGTTCACGCTGGAGAACGTGCCTCCTGCGTACACGGCGGTGTTCGTCACGGCGAGCGCTCGCACCTCGCTCTCCATGATCGGCCGGAAGGAGGCGATCGGCTGGCCGGTCGCCGTGCTGATCGCCACGATGCGGTAGTAGGCGGCCCCGCCCGCCGTGGTGAAGTCGCCTCCGACATAGACGCGCGTACCATCCGGGGACGCCGCCACGACGAGACCCTGGGCGTTGAGCGGGACATTGATGCCCGAGATCAGCGCGCCGGTCGTGATGTTGTAGGCGAGGAAGTCGCTCCGCGGCGTCGTGTTCGATCCCGCTGGCGAGCCGGCGGGCCTCGCCGTGGTGAATTTGCCCGCCACATAGACGGTGTCTCCGACGACGACCTGAGACCAGGCGACCCCGTCGATCTGCGTCGTCGGCAGCGCGGTCGCCCCGACCGTGGGCGGCGTCGCCGGGTTGGTGGGATCGGGTGGCATCGTATCGGCGGAGGCCGGCGCACCGAGGCCGACACCTCCCCCGATGAGGAGCAGTGCGCTCAGCACCGCGGTGAACAGGCCGA
>JBQCCO010000264.1:0-16875 GCA_051962155.1 Leifsonia sp.
CGATCTCGGCCACGATGCCGGGCAGCGGCGTCTGTGCGGCGCCGGGCTTGAGCTTCGTGACGCCGGGGAGTGCCGAGATCATGATCGCCCCGGTCTCGGTCTGCCACCACGTGTCGACGACGGGCGTCTCGTCTCCGCCGATGACCTCGCGGTACCACATCCACGCCTCGGGGTTGATCGGCTCGCCCACCGAACCCAGCAGGCGCAGGCTCGACAGGTCGAACTTCTGGGGATGCTGCCGTCCCAGCTTCATGAACGACCGGATGGCGGTCGGCGCCGTATAGAAGATCGACACCTTGTACTTCTCGATGAGCTCCCACCAGCGGGCGGGATGCGGCGTGTCGGGCGTGCCCTCGTACAGCACCTGGGTGGCGCCGTTCGCGAGCGGGCCGTAGACGACGTACGTGTGCCCGGTGATCCAGCCGACATCGGCGCTGCACCAGTAGACGTCGGTCTCGGGATGCAGGTCGAAGACGACCTTGTGGGTGAACGACGACTGCGTCAGGTAGCCGCCCGAGGTGTGGAGGATTCCCTTCGGCTTGCCGGTCGTGCCGGAGGTGTACAGGATGAACAGCGGCTGCTCCGCCGGGAAGGCCCGGGCGACGTGGTCCGCGTCGACGAGGGCGATCTCGTCGTGCCACCACAGGTCGCGGCCCTCGGTCCAGCCGACCTCGTTCTCGCCGCGCTTGACCACGAGCACATGCTCCACGGAGGTCGCCTCGCCGCTGAGGGCCGCATCGACGGCGTCCTTGAGCGGGAAGACGCGTCCCTTGCGCCAGCCGCCGTCGGCGGTGATGACCAGCTTCGCCTCGGCGTCCTCGATGCGCGAGCGCAGGCTCTCGGCGCTGAATCCCCCGAAGACGACCGAGTGCACGGCGCCGATGCGCGCGACGGCGAGCATCGCGATCACGGCCTCCGGGATCATGGGGAGGTAGATCGCCACCCGGTCGCCCGCGCGGATGCCGAGGCTCGCGAGCAGGTTGGCCGCCTTCTTCACCTCAGCGGTGAGCTCTGCGTACGTGATGGTGCGCGTGTCGCCGGGCTCGCCCTCCCAGTGGATCGCGACGCGGTCGCCGTTGCCGGCCAGCACGTGGCGGTCGAGGCAGTTGTACGCGACGTTCAGCTCGCCGTCGTCGAACCACTTGGCGAACGGAGGTTCGCTCCAGTCGAGTGTGCGGGTGAAGGGGCTGTGCCAGTGGAGGAGCTCACGCGCCTGATCGGCCCAGAACCCGAGGGGGTCCGCGGCTGCCCGCTCGTAGAGGCCGGCATCCGCGACCGCGTTGGCGGCGAACTCCTCGCTGGGGGGAAAACGCCGGGCTTCGTGGAGGAGGTTGTCGATTGTGTTGCTCATGGGGAGTCTTTTCGCTCCTTTGCGATGCGGTCGAAACGGTCGTGGCGCGACACTGCCTGACTCTACAACCTGGCGGGCGGGCCTCCCCAGGAGACTTGCGTTCGCATCGATTCTGCGTAAACTGGACCCCGGCCGAATGTAAATTCGTGCGTGCGGCGCAATCGATTCCCCCCAATCCTGCGCCGCAGTGGCCGCACCTGTTCCCCCCAATAGGTGCGGCCCCCCTCTTTTAACGCGCGAATCGGTGTGTTCATCGGCGGTATCCGGTGCGATCGTCCACAGGGCGCGCGATCCTGCGGTTCTCCACGGGTTTCTGGCCGGGGCGGTTCGGCGCTGGGCTGTTCCGTAGCGTCGCGGCATGACCATGGATGATTCAGCCGCAGGCGCCCAGGAACCCGGGCTCTGGCGCACCTTCGGACCGCTCGCGCCCTCTCTGCTGCGACCAGGCGTGACCGACTTGTTCGTAACGGGAACAGGAGATCTCTGGAGCGATGGGCCTCCGGACGGCCTTCGGCGGGAGGAGGGGTGGCGCGCGGATCGCTCGGCCGCGCGCGAACTGGCCGTTCGGCTCATCGCCGCAGGCGGCCGACATATCGACGAGGCCACGCCGTTCGTGGACGTCCGCCTGCGCGGTGGCGTCCGGGTGCACGCCGTTCTGCCGCCCGTATCGACCGGTGGTGCGCTGCTCTCCATCCGCATCCCGTCACGTCAGCAACCCCGGCTCGATGATCTCGTGGCCGGTGGAGGGATGCGGCCCAGCGACCGCGACCGCCTGGTGACCGCGGTGCGCGCTCGAACCAACGTGCTCATCACGGGGGCCGGTGGGGCAGGCAAGACGACGCTCCTCGCCGCCATGCTCGGCGCTGCGCCGCCGGATGAACGCATCGTCGTGATCGAGGACGTGGCGGAGCTCCGCATCCCGCATCCGCACGTCGTGAGCCTGGAGACCCGTCAGCCGAACCTGGAAGGCGCGGGAGGAGTGGATCTGCGACGCCTCGTCCGCGAGGCCCTGCGGATGCGACCGGACCGGCTCGTCCTCGGGGAATGCCGTGGCGAGGAGGTACGCGACCTTCTGGGCGCTCTGAACACCGGGCACGACGGCGGAGCGGGCACGCTGCACGCCAACTCGCTGGAGGATGTGCCGGCTCGGCTGGAGGCGCTCGGCGCGCTGGCCGGGTTGAACGAGCACGCGCTCGCCCGGCAGACAGTGAGTGCGATCGGGCTCGTGATCCATCTCGAGCGTGTAGAGGGCCGGCGCGGCCTGTCCGGTTTCGGTCGCCTCCGGCTCGATGCGGCCGGACGCCTCGCCATCGAACGGTCGTGACGCCCGGGAGGCGTAAGCAGCCGGGAGGCGAGGCCGACGCCCTGGCCGGGCTGGTCGAGTCGCTCGCCGTGCTATTGGACGCGGGACTGACACCTCGATCGGCATGGCAGGCATCGGCCGCCAATGGAGTGCACCCGATCGCCGTCGTCGTCGCGCGCTCGGCGCTGGCCCAGACCTCCTGCGCGCAGGCACTCCTCGAGGAGGCGGACACGGACGACGCGCGGGCCATCGCCGCGGCATGGCAGGTGGCCGAACAGTCCGGAGCGCCTCTGGGACATGCCCTGCGGACGGTCGCAGGGACGCTGCGCGAGGTCGCCGAGGCGGAACGGGAAACCGACGTCGCGCTCAGCGGACCGCGCGCCACCGCCCGGCTCGTGTCCTGGCTGCCGCTCGCGGGCGCCGCGATGTCCGTGGCGCTGGGTGCCGATCCGGTGGGAGCTGTGGCCTCTGCGCCAGGTCTCATCGCCGTCGGCGGGGGAGCGCTCCTCATGCTGTGCGGGCGTCTCTGGATGCGGTCCCTCGTGAAGCACGCCCTCGTGCGACCCACGAGGGCGTGCTCCGCAGAGGAACTGATCGCGATCGGGCTCGCCGGAGGAGCCTCGCCCGGCGCCGCCCTCGACGCGTCACGGCGAGCGACCGCGGCGGTCGGACTGCCACCCCTCGACGATCGCGCTGCCCAGGAGGTGCTCCGCCTGGCGGCGTCCGCCGGAGCGCCCGCGGCGGAGCTGCTGACCGCGGCAGCCCGGCAGCAACGGCGGGTGGCCCGGGCGGACGCACGCCGAGCGGCGACGACTCTCGGTGTCCGCCTGATGCTTCCTCTCGGGGCGTGCGTGCTGCCCAGCTTCCTCCTCCTGGCCGTCGCACCCCTCGTGCTGTCGCTGTTGTCGTCCACAACCGCGGGCTTCCGATGAGCTCTCCACAGATTCGGCGCCCCCGCCCCCCGACCGACGACCCCGCCCAAGGATGGATGTCAGAACCCGACAGCGAAAGAGAAGGGATTCGGATGGATCACACGATCGAGAAGGTGCGGAGCATCTTGCGGCGGCTCCGAGGTGACCGAGGCGCTGCGACGGCCGAGTACGCCATCACGATTCTGGCTGCCGTCGGCTTCGCCGGACTCCTGGTGGCCCTGCTGAAGGGCGACGAGGTGAAGGCGATCCTGTCCGATCTGGTGCACCGTGCGCTCTCCGGCGGATGAGCAGCGACGGGGAGCGGGGCAGCGTGACCGCAGAGTTCGCCGTGGCGCTGCCGGCGGTGCTGTTGTGTCTTGCGCTGTGCGTCGGGGCGGTGATCGGTGCTGCTCGATTCGCAGGGCTGACCGCCGCGGCAGCAGTCGCGGCGCGGTTGGCCGGACGAGGCGACGACCCGGGCGGTGCCTCCGCACCGACCGGAGCGAGCATGTCCATCGAACGTGAGGGAGGCACGGTATGTGTTCAGATGACGGATCCGGAGGGCACAGTCCTCAGCGGTCTCGGCGTTCGGTTGACCGCGCACGCATGCGCGCTCGACGAAGGGAGTGGCGGATGAGCGGCACGCTGGCGGGAATCGGGTCGATTCTCTCCGACGAACGGGGGAGTGGATCCGTGCTCGCGTTGGGCATCGTGTGTGCCGTCGTGGTGGTCGCCGCCGGAGGACTGGCCCTCGCAGGAGCCGGCGCAGCCGAGGCGCGCACGGCGGCCGCCGCGGATCTGGCGGCGCTCGCCGCGGCGGACGTGGCTGCTGGGCGCGTGGGTGGCGTTCCTTGCGACATCGCGGAAGCCGTGGCACGGGCGAACGATGCCACCCTGCAGGAATGCGATCAGACGGGACTGACCGTCACGGTCACCGCCGCGACGCCGTACCTCGGCCTCGCCGCGTCCGCGTCGGCGCGCGCGGGACCGTCGGAGGCACCGGGATGATGGCGCGTCTGGCACGTCCCTCAGTCGAAGACCGTCTCCAGATAGCGGTAGGAGACAGCGGTCGGAAGCTCTCCCCGGCCGTCCTCGGAGGCGTACTCGACTTCCGCACCGGAAGCGAGGACGTAGAGATAATGCTTGGATCCGACGGAAGCCGAGATCTTCAAGCGGGGGCGGGCGTCTCCGGAGTCCAAGAAATCGGTCGCGACCGTCTTTCCTTCCAGGGGTCCGTCGATCAGTTTGGCGGTGTACGTCGTCGTCGTTGCCATGCCCTCATTGTCCTCCCGTGGGCGAGCGCCGCATAGGTCTGCCTGGCCGCCGGCCGGCCGGAAGGGAGCACGGACCGTCTGCGCCGACGGCGAACGTCATTACGGAGGATTAGGTGGACAAGCGGCGAAGGTGTGTATGGTTTGCCTGTCGGCCGCACGGACCACCGCATCGTGGATCGGCGCCGCCGGGGGGGAGCGCGCCACGTCGGGGGAGCGCGCCACGTCCGTCCGGTCGTGGACGACACAGTCAACTGTGGCGACACAGAATGTGCATATTAAGAGGAGTCAGGTGTCTGGCACGAAGAAGCTCGTGATCGTCGAGTCTCCGAACAAGGTGAAGTCGATCGCCCAATACCTGGGCGACGGCTATGAAGTCATGGCCTCGGTCGGGCACATCCGCGATCTCATCGAGCCGAAGAACCTCCCGCCGGAGCTCAAGAAGGGCTCCCTGGGCAAGTTCTCGGTCGACGTTGAGAACGAGTTCGAGCCGTACTACGTGGTGTCGGACCAGAAGAAGAAGACGGTCGCCGACCTCAAGCGCGCGCTGAAGAACGCCGACGAACTCCTCCTCGCGACGGATGAGGACCGCGAGGGCGAGGCCATCGCCTGGCACCTGGTCGAGGTGCTGAAGCCCAAGGTCCCCGTGAAGCGGATGGTCTTCCACGAGATCACCCGCGAGGCGATCGAGAAGGCGCGGGACAACACCCGCGAGATCGACACCGCGCTGGTCGACGCTCAGGAGACCCGGCGCATCCTCGACCGCCTGTACGGGTACGAGGTCTCGCCGGTACTGTGGCGCAAGGTCGGGCCGGGCCTGTCGGCCGGGCGCGTCCAGTCGGCGGCCACCCGCCTGGTGGTCGACCGTGAGCGCGAGCGTCTCGCCTTCGTCCCCGCCTCGTACTGGGGACTGACGGCGCGACTGGCTCCCGAGGACGCGAACCCCTTCGAGGCGCGGCTCGCCCGCATCGACGGCGACCGCGTGGCCACCGGACGCGACTTCGACGACCATGGGCGCCTCACCTCCGGGGCCCGGACACTGGACGAGGCGTCCGCGACGGCTCTGGCAGCGGCCATCCGCCAGCCCAGCACGTCGGTCGCGGTCGCAAAGGTCGACTCGAAGCCGTACTCGCGGCGACCGGCAGCACCGTTCACCACGTCGACCCTGCAGCAGGAGGCGGCCAGAAAGCTCCGCTTCTCGGCCCGCCAGACGATGAGCCTGGCGCAGTCGCTCTACGAGAACGGCTACATCACCTATATGCGAACCGACTCCGCGTCGCTCTCGCAGCAGGCCACAAACGCTGCCCGCTCGCAGGCGGCGAAGCTCTACGGCCCGGAGACGGTTCCGGACAAGCCGCGCACGTACGCCTCCAAGAGCAAGAACGCCCAGGAGGCCCACGAGGCCATCCGGCCAGCGGGCGAGACGTTCCGCACCCCGGCGGAGCTGGAGCGGTCGCTGCGGGGACCGGAGCTGCGCCTCTACGACCTGATCTGGAAGCGCACGGTCGCCTCGCAGATGGCGGATGCCAAGGGCCAGACGGCGTCCGTGACCGTTGCAGCGCGCGTGGCGGAAGGTCCGCTGGACGGGACCGTCGCGGAGTTCACCGCGAGCGGCACCGTCATCACCTTCCGGGGCTTCCTCAACGCCTACGAGGAGAGCCGCGACGAGGAGCGCAATGCGACCGACTCCACGGACGCCGCCGAGGCCAAGCTGCCTCCGCTGACCGAGAAGCAGCCGCTGAGCGTCCAGGATGTCGCGGCCGACGGCCACGAGACGACCCCGCCGCCGCGCTACACCGAGGCCAGCCTGGTGAAGACGCTGGAAGAGCTAGGAATCGGGCGCCCCTCCACCTTCGCGAGCATCATCTCCACGATCATCGACCGCGGCTACGTGACGCAGCGCGGGCAGGCCCTGGTGCCGAGCTGGGTGGCGTTCTCGGTCGTCCGGCTGCTGGAGGACTACTTCGGCGATCTGGTCGAATACGACTTCACCGCCGAGATGGAGGACGATCTCGACCGCATCGCGGACGGCGCCGCCGAGCGGGTCGACTGGCTGAACAGCTTCTACTTCGGCAGTGAGAAGCACAAGGGCCTGCGCCGGGTCATCGACAACCTCGGCGACATCGACGCGCGCAGCATCAACTCGATCGCCATCGACGAGGGGGTGACCCTCCGCATCGGCAAGTACGGTCCCTACCTCGAAGTGACGGATCCGGACGCCGCTGAGGACGCTCAACCCCGCCGCGTGAACCTCCCGCCGGAGCTTGCGCACGACGAGCTCACCCCGGCCAAGGCGCGCGAACTCATCGAGGCCCCCGTGCAGACCGACCGTGTGCTCGGCACCAACCCGGAGAACGGCAAGCTCGTGCTGGCCAAGGACGGACGGTTCGGTCCGTATGTGACCGAGGCGGACCCCGAGGAGGAGCCGACCGTCGACGCCAAGACCGGCGAGGTGGTCGAGGCCGCGAAGCCGGCCAAGAAGGCCGCGGCCGCGAAGCCGCGCACAGCCTCCCTGTTCAAGTCGATGGATCTCGCGACGATCGACCTCGAGACCGCGCTCAAGCTCCTCGAGCTGCCGCGTGTCGTCGGAGCCGATCCGGAGAGCGGCGAGGAGATCCAGGCGCAGAACGGCCGTTACGGGCCCTACCTGAAGAAGGGCACGGACACCCGCTCGCTGCCGAGCGAGGACGACATCTTCGACGTCGACCTCGCCGGCGCCGTCGAGCTGTTCGCGCAGCCGAAGTACGGCAACCGCCGTGCCTCCAGCGCTCTCAAGGAGTTCGAGGCCGACCCGGTGAGCGGCAAGCCGATCCGGATCAAGGACGGACGCTTCGGCGCCTACGTGACCGACGGCGAGACCAACGCGACCATCCCCCGGGGAGAGACCGTGGACGAGGTCGACTTCGCTCGCGCGGTGCAGCTGCTCGCCGACAAGCGCGCGAAGGGCCCGGCCAAGAAGCCGGCTCGAAAGGCGCCCGCCGCCAAGACGAGCACAGCCAAAGCGAGCACAGCCAAAGCGAGCACAGCGAAGGCGTCCACGACCCGGACCACCGCCGCCACGAAGCCGGCCGCCAAGAAGCCTGCCGCCACGAAGCCCGCAGTCACGAAGCCGGCCGCGAAGAAGCCGGCCGCGAAGAAGCCCGCCGAGTGAGCGGCGGGCTCTTCATCACCCTCGAGGGCGGGGACGGTGTGGGCAAGTCCACCCAGGCGGCCCACCTCGAGGAGTGGCTGACCGCCCGCGGACGCACGGTGCTGCGCACCCGCGAGCCGGGAGGGACGGACGCCGGGGTGGAGATCCGGGAGATCGTCCTGCACCACCGCGGCGACATCGCGCCGCGCGCCGAGGCCCTGCTCTACGCGGCCGATCGCGCCCACCACATCGCCACGGTGGTCCGGCCCGCGCTCGCCCGCGGCGAGGTCGTCGTCCAGGATCGCTACATCGACTCCTCTGTCGCGTACCAGGGCGCCGGCCGTGTCCTCGACGCCCAGCAGATCCGCGACCTGTCCCTGTGGGCGGCGGAGGGGCTCCTGCCCGACCTCACCATCCTTCTCGACCTCGACGAGGATGCCGCCCGCGCCCGGCTCGACACCTCCCGGACCCGCTACGACCGGCTGGAAGCCGAACGCTCCGACTTCCATGCGCGCGTCCGCGCGGCCTACCTCGAGCTCGCCGCCGGGGAGCCCGAGCGCTTCCTTGTGGTCGATGCCGCCCGCTCGGTCGAGGAGATCGCCGCCGAGATCCGCGACCGCCTCGCGGCGCGCGTCTGAGCGCCGCCGCGCTTCCGGTCAGCATGCTGGTCGACGCCCCGCGCAGAGCGGCAGCCGCGGGCGAGGTGTCCCCGGTGCCAGCTAGCCTGGACACCATGACGGTGTGGGACGAGCTCACGGGGCAGGACGAGGCGATCGAGGTCGTCCGCGCGGCCGCGGCCGGCTCCGCCGCGGGCACCGGGGCCGGAGCTCCCGGCCGGAGCATGACCCACTCCTGGCTGATCACCGGGCCGCCCGGCTCCGGCCGCTCCAACCTGGCGTACGCCTTCGCCACGGCGCTGCTGAGCCCTGGAACACCGGAGGGCGACCTCGCCGCGCAGCGGCAGGTGGAGGCCCGGACGCATCCGGATCTGGCCGTGCTCAGCACCGAGCGCGTCATCATCTCGATCGACGAAGTGCGCTCCCTGGTCGCCAGCTCGCAGTTCTCGCCCTCCGTCGGCCGGTACCGCGTGATGGTGATCGAGGATGCCGACCGGATGACCGAACGCACCTCCAACGTGCTGCTGAAGGCGCTCGAGGAGCCGCCGGAGCGGACGGTCTGGATCCTGTGCGCCCCCAGCGAAGCCGACCTGCTCCCGACCATCCGCTCCCGCGTCCGTACCGTGCGGCTCCGCGTCCCGAGCGTCGGCGACGTCGCCCGGCTGATCCAGCGACGGGATGGGGTGGATGCGGAGACCGCCGAACGTGCCGCCCGCCACGCGCAGAGCCACATCGGGATGGCGCACCGCCTGGCCACCCACGAGGAGGCGCGTCAGCGGCGCGAGCGGACGCTGGAACTGGCGCTCAGCATCCGCTCGGTGTCCGACGCCGTCCGCGCGGCCGCGACGCTGCTGGAGATCGCCGGGGCCGATGCCAAGGCGATCACCGAGGAGCGGGATGCGGAAGAGCGCGAGCACGCGCTGCGCTCGCTCGGCATCGAGCCGGGTGGGACCATCCCTCCGGCCCTCCGCGGGCAGCTCCGGCAGCTCGAGGAGGACCAGAAGCGACGGGCGACCCGCAGCCTCCGCGACGGCATCGACCGCATCCTCATCGACCTCCTCTCGCTCTATCGCGACGTGATGATGATCCAGCTCGGCAGCGACAGCGAACTCGTGAACCGGGAGCTCCGCCGTGAGCTGGATGCTCTCAGCGCGCACACCAGTCCCGCCGCTACGCTCGCGGCGATGGATGCCGTCGCCACTGCGCGCGAGCGCATCGAGGGCAACGTCGCACCCGCCCTCGCGCTCGAGGCCATGCTGACCACGATCCTGCGCGGTGCGACCGCGCGAAAGGGGAACGACCTGTGACCACCCGCTCCGGCCGTCCCGCGCGGAGGCGCGCTGCACGCACGGCGGTCCTCGCCCTCGCCGCAGTCGTCGCACTGACCCTCAGCGGGTGCGTTACCTGGTTCCTGCCCGCCAAGACGGCCACCACCTCCAGCCCTGCCCCGGACAAGGTCTCGGCCGCCCTCCATCCGTACTACAGCCAGGTGCTCCACTGGACGAGCTGCGCCAGCGGAAAGCAGTGCACCACCGCGCGAGCACCGCTCGACTGGAACGACCCCGGAGCCGGCGAGATCAAGCTGGCGCTCATCCGGCAGCAGGCGAAGGGGACCAAGCAGGGCTCCCTGCTCACGAACCCCGGCGGCCCCGGCGCCTCCGGCTTCGACTTCGTGAGGGACTCGGTCGACTTCGTCGCCGACGCCCAGCTGCAGAACCATTTCGACATCGTCGGCTTCGATCCGCGCGGAGTCGGCCGCTCGACGGCCGTCAAATGCTACGACCCCAAGCAGATGGACCAGTACCTGTACGGGATCACGCCGGGCGTGCGCGGGTCCGACCAGTGGATCGCTGAGAACGCGACCATCGCCAAGGACTTCGGGCAGGCGTGCCAGCAGAACACGGGCGCCGCGCTGCCGAAAGTCGACTCGGTGAGCGCGGCCCACGACCTCGACCTGCTCCGGGCGGTCCTGGGCGACACGAAGCTCAACTACCTCGGCTACTCCTACGGCACCTACCTCGGCTCGGTGTATGCAGGGCTGTACCCGGGGAAGACCGGCCGGCTGGTCCTCGATGGGGCGCTCGACCCGGCGGCCAGCAACTTCGACGTGACGGAGGTGCAGGCCAAGGGCTTCGAGAGCGCGCTCCGCGCCTACCTCGTCAGCTGTCTGACGAAGAAGGGATGTCCGTTCCAGGGCACCGTCGACGGAGCCATGACGACCGTCGGGCAGCTGCTGGCCGCGTTGGAGAAGTCCCCGATCCGGAACTCGGACGGTCGTGAGCTGGGCGCCAACACCATGGTGACCGCGATCATCACCCCCCTCTACGACGCTACCGCCTGGTCCTACCTCGACAAGCTCTTCGACTCGGTGATGAAGGGGAGCGCGTCCGTCGCCTTCCAGCTGGCGGACACCTACAACGACCGCAATTCCGACGGCACCTACGCGGACAATTCGACCGAGGCGTTCGTCGCCATCAACTGCCTCGACTACACGTACAACGCGGATCCCACCGTGATGCGCGAGCAGGCAGCCGAGCTCGCGAAGGCGGCTCCCGTCATCGGCCCGTACATGGCCTACGGCGATATCGGATGCGCCAACTGGCCGTACAAGGCGACCGGTGACCGCGGCCCGATCTCGGCGAAAGGCTCCGCGCCCATCCTCGTCGTGGGCACGACCAACGACCCGGCGACCCCCTACGTGTGGGCGAAGAACCTCGCGTCCGAGCTGCAGAACGGACACCTCCTCACGTACAAGGGTGAGGGGCACACCGCCTACAACAAGTCGAACCAGTGCGTGAACGGCGCGGTCGACGCCTTCCTGGTGAAGGGCACGATTCCCGCGAAGGGCACGACGTGCTGAGCCGGCGGCTGCATGTCAGAAGCGCGAGTGGTGCAATTTTGCAGAGGGTGAAATAATCGTAAGCGTGTCTGCGGCCCCCGATTCCACCCTGAGCGAACTGGGACTGCGCGAGCGCAAGCGCATCGCGACCCGCCGTTCGATCCAGCTCGCCGCCGTCGAGCTCGCCAGCAAGCGAGGATTCGACCGCGTCACCATCGACGAGATCAGTCACGTCGCCAACGTCTCGCCGCGAACCTTCTTCAACTACTTCCCCTCGAAGGAGTCCGCGATCATCGGCGAACTGCCCGAGCTCCCGGATGCGGAGAGCATCGAGCGCTTCGTGGAGGCCGGACGGGCGGAGCCGATCCTCCAGGGCATCTGCACCCTCCTCATCGCGGCGATCGACATCGGCGACATGGGCGGCGGCGCTGGCGGCAGCGATGCGGGCGGCGAGGACCAGGAAGGCGATGCAAGCATCGGCCCGGTGAGCGTGCAGCAGCTGCACACGCTGCGCCGTGCGCTGTTGAAGGACAACCCGGAGCTGTTTGCCCTGCGGATGGCGAGCATGCATTCGTTCGAGGATGCGCTCAGCGGCGTGGTCCAGCTCCGCCTCTCTCACGACGACCCGGGCCTCGCGGACGACCCCGAGGCGCTGCACCAGCGAGCACGACTGGTCACCTACGTCGCCCTCGCCGGGATGCGCCACGCCTGGTCCTGCTGGGCGGACCACGGCGGCGTCGAGCCGCTGTCCGACCGCCTGCGCAGTTCGTTCGCGCAGCTCGCCGAACTCGGCACGCACGTCCACTGACCGGAATGCCGGTGGTCGTCACCACCGGGACGGATCGGGTAAGCTATCTGACTGTGCGCCGGGCGGAAGCCCGACCCACGCCGCCCTAGCTCAGTCGGCAGAGCATCTCACTCGTAATGAGAAGGTCAAGGGTTCGATTCCCTTGGGCGGCTCCACTAGAACACTCCGGATGCGGCCTTATCCTGTCCCGCACGTGAAGCTCAGTCGCTGATGAGATCCTCATCACGCAGAAACGCCAACACCGTGTCAGCCAGCGCCTTCGAGTCGGCTAGCGTTCCCGTCGTGATGCCAGCTCCGTAGCGGACCTCGTTGCTCCGGACGTGGAGTAACTCGTACTCGGGGTGGATCTGCGAGTACAGAAACCGAACGACATCGTTGATACCGGGTCCCCTGCTCGGGTGGCCGTTGTGGAAGTCGACGTGTCTGCTGCTGGCCGTGAGCTTGGGATGAACGGCGCGCGCCCCGGCGTCGCTGTTCAGTCGCTCGTCAGCGTAGAAAGCTGCTCGCACGGCTCGGTAGCGCGCGTAGAAGTAGGCGACTGTCGCCCACTCCTCGTCGGTATCGAACAACCGCTCTGCCGTTTGACGATGGTCCGCGGAGCGTGAGAGGTGCCGCTCGGCGAACGAGGTGCCGGACATCCGGGTCTACTTGGCTACAGCAATACGAGCGCTGTCGGCGACTTGCGTATCGTCGGTGGATTCGCTCCCGAATCGAAGTTCGAGTTCTAGTTCGCCGGCGTAGCAGTCGCGCACCTCGGCGAATGCGGAGACTGCAGCGAGCTGGCCATCGAGAGTGTTCTGTGTGAGGTCGGCCCAGACGATCGCACGGGACTCGTTGAAGTAGAAGCGCACGGAAAGGGAGTGGAGTGCGTCCCATCCGCCCAGGTAGGAGAAGGCGGTCGCGCCGACGGCCTCAGCCATCACAGGAGCATCTTCTTCCGGCACGGGCGTCCAACTCATCATCTGCCGATCGTAGCCCGCAAGCCAGAGCGAAGCCCAGTGAGGCTCAGGCGGCTGTGGATAAGTGCTCACAGCGATGCGTGGTGAGAAGGCCTATTTCGCGACGAGCGTCGTCTCGAAGCTGTACATGTCGGGTCGGTAGCAGTGCTGGCCGTATTCGATGGCCCGCCCCGAGTTGTCGTAGGCGATGCGCTCCATCGTCAGCACCGGGCTTCCCTTCGAGATGTCGAGCAGATCGTGTTCGTCGTGCTGCTCGCGCCGGGCGCCGATCTTCTGCTTGGCGATCTGAATGGTCACGCCCCGGGCGCGGAGGGCCTGGTAGAGGCCCCGGGTTTCCAGTTGCTCGGCCGTGATGTACGCGAACTCGACGGGGAGGTAGTTCTCGAGGACCGCGACCGGAGCGCCGTCCGAGAGCCGCTGCCGGCGCACATGAACCACCTCGTCGCCTGGTGCGATGGCGAGATGCTCGGCGACGACCTCGTCGGCGGGGATGATCTCGTAGGTGAGCACGTTGGTGCCCGGCTCGTGGTTGGTCGTCCGGAGGTCCTCGTACAGGCTGGTGAGTTCGACAGGCCGGGTGACCTGTCCCTGCACCACCTGCGTCCCGATTCCCCGCCGGCGCACGAGCAGACCGCGGTCCACCAGCTCCTGGATCGCCCGGCGCACGGTCGGCCGCGAGAGGCTGAGACGATGCCCGATCGCGATCTCGTTCTCCAGGCGGCTCCCGGCGGGGATCGATCCGGAGCGGATGGCCTCTTCGAGCCTGCTCGAGATCTGGAAGTACAGCGGAATCGGCCCGCTGCGGTCAAGATCCGCGAACAGCTCGTCCGGCCACACGGTCTCGACGTTCGACATGGTCTCCCCTTCGTGGACAATCAATCGATTGTTCCGACAATATTACCTCTCACGGCATTCGACAGGAGGAGAGGCCGGTGCTTGTGCTATTGTTAGGACATCGTTCCGAACCGGTCATCGATGACTGTAGACGCTAGGGGAGATGTGGGCACCAGCACAGAAGCGGCGGAAGTCGTCGCCATGGGAAGACTCGGAGTCGATCTCTACCCCCTGCAAGACGGAGTGGGCCTGGAGGACGTCTCCACTTTCGGCAAGTATCTCGGCGGAAGCGCAGCGAACGTCAGCGTGGCCGCCGCTCGGCATGGCCATGCTGTCGCACTCATCTCCCGCGTCGGAGCGGACCCGTTCGGCCGCTACCTTCTGCGTGAACTGGAGCGCCTGCAGGTCAGCGCCGAGGATGTTCGCACCGACCCGACGCTGAACACACCGGTGACGTTCTGCGAGATCTTCCCTCCCGACAACTTCCCGCTCTACTTCTACCGCGAGCCGAAGGCGCCCGACCTCAACATCGAGCCCCTCGACCTTCCGCTCGAGAAGATCGTGAATGCCGGGATCCTCTGGTCCACCGTCACCGGGCTGAGCCAGGAACCGAGCCGGGCCGCGCACTTCGCCGCCTACCGCGCGCGTGGTCGCCGAGGCCACACGGTGCTCGATCTCGACTACCGGCCGATGTTCTGGGCCGACAGGGATGCGGCGCGCGAGCAGATCCAGGCGGCTCTTCCGTTCATGACCGTCGCGGTCGGAAATCGTGAGGAGTGCGAGGTGGCCGTCGGCGAGACGGACCCGGTGCGGGCGGCGGATGCGCTGCTCGAGCGGGGTGTGGAGCTGGCGATCGTCAAACAGGGTCCGCGGGGCGTCCTGGCGAAGACCCGGGAGGAGACGGTCGAGGTCGACCCGTTCCCCGTGGAGGTCGTCAACGGGCTCGGGGCCGGGGACGCGTTCGGCGGCGCCCTCTGTCACGGCCTGCTGGAGGGGTGGGACCTGGAGCACGTCGTGCGATTCGCCAACGTCGCGGGGGCGATCGTCGCCACCCGGCGCGAGTGCTCGACGGCGATGCCGACGAGCGATGAGGTCGACTCCCTCCTGGTCCGGGGTCTCTGATGGCCGGCAACGTGGATGCCGCGCTCATCCGCCGCCTGCCGGAGTTGCGGGCGGAACGGCCGGAAGCGATCCGTCAGCGCCTGGTCAGCCGGCAGCGCCGGACTCTCCTCGAGGGGGACGGCCGGCTGTTCATCATCGCCGCCGATCACCCCGCTCGCGGTTCCCTCGGTGTCGGCCACGATCCGATGGCGATGGCCGACCGCTACGGCCTGCTCGAGCGGCTCGCCGTCGCGCTGAGCCATCCCGGTGTGGATGGTGTGCTCGGCACCCCGGACATCATCGACGATCTGGCTCTGCTGGGCTTGCTGGACAACAAGATCGTGGTCGGCTCGATGAACCGCGGCGGCCTGCGCGGCTCCTCCTTCGAAATGGACGATCGCTACACCGGGTTCGACGTGCCGACGATGGTCGCCACGGGGATCGACTTCGCCAAGGCGCTGATCCGCATCAACCTGTCCGATCCGTCGACGGCCTGCACCCTCGAGACCACGGCGCGCGCCGTCACGGAGTCGAGCCGGGCGGGGCTGCCCATCATGCTCGAACCGTTCGTGAGCGTCTGGGCCGACGGTCGCATCGTCAACCAGCTCGACCCGGACTCGGTCATCACCTCCATCGCGATCGCCTCCGGGCTCGGAGCGAGCAGCGCGTACACGTGGATGAAGCTCCCGGTGGTCGAGGATATGGAGCGGGTGATGGCGGCGACGACCATGCCGACCGTCCTGCTCGGCGGCGATTCCGGGGAGGACCCCGAGGAGACGTTCGCCGCCTGGGAGGACGCCCTCACGCTGCCCGGCGTGCGCGGACTGACCGTCGGTCGTACACTGCTGTACCCGCCGGACGGGAACGTCGCCGATGCCGTCGACACCGCGGCGCGGCTCGTGCACCCCAGCCCCAGTACCGTCCCTTCCGCCCGCTAAGCGGCTCGAACCCCGACTGTTAGGAATCGCAATGAGCACCACCGAGACCATCCTCACCGCAGGAACCTCCGAGGGGGACCTCCCGATCGTCCCGCATTGGATCGATGGGGCCGAGTATCCGTCGAGCAGCGGGCGGACCGCGCCCGTGTTCGATCCGGCGCTCGGCGTCGAGACCAAACGGGTCGCGCTCGCCGATCGGGCGGAGATCGACGCAGCGGTGGCGAGCGCCGCGGCCGCGTTCCCGGCGTGGCGGGACCTCTCGCTGGCCAAGCGTCAAGCCGTGCTCTTCCGGTTCCGCGAACTTCTGGATGCCCGCAAGGGCGAGCTCGCCGAGATCATCACCTCGGAACACGGGAAGGTGCTCTCGGACGCGCTGGGCGAGATCAGCCGCGGACAGGAAGTCGTGGAGTTCGCCACCGGCCTCGCCCATCACCTGAAGGGCGAGTTCTCCGAGCAGGTCTCCACCGGTATCGACGTCTACTCGACCCGTCAGCCGCTCGGCGTTGTCGCCATCATCTCGCCGTTCAACGTCCCGGCGATGGTCCCCGCGTGGTTCTTCCCCATCGCGATCGCCGCAGGCAATGCGGTCATCCTCAAGCCGAGCGAGAAGGACCCGTCCGCGGCATTGTGGATGGCCCGCCTGTGGACGGAGGCCGGCCTCCCCGACGGCGTGTTCACCGTTCTCAACGGGGACAAGGAGGCGGTCGACGGTCTGCTGACGCACCCGGAGGTCGCAGCCGTCAGCTTCGTCGGGTCGACGCCGATCGCGAAGTACGTCTACGAGACGGCGACGCGGAATCACAAGCGGTGCCA
>JBQCCO010000265.1:0-4772 GCA_051962155.1 Leifsonia sp.
GCGATCACGTCGTGCACCAACACCTCCAACCCGTCGGTCATGCTGGCCGCCGGCCTCCTCGCCCGCAACGCGGCGAAGAAGGGCCTCAAGGCGAAGCCGTGGGTCAAGACCACCCTCGCCCCGGGCTCCAAGGTCGTCACCGACTACTACGAGAAGGCAGGCCTCACCCAGGACCTCGAGGCGCTCGGCTTCTACACGGTCGGCTACGGCTGCACCACCTGCATCGGCAACTCGGGCCCGCTGCTCGACGAGATCTCCGAGGCCGTCAACCAGAACGACCTCGCCGTCACCGCGGTGCTCTCGGGCAACCGCAACTTCGAGGGCCGCATCAACCCCGACGTCAAGATGAACTACCTGGCGAGCCCGCCGCTGGTCATCGCGTACGCGCTCGCCGGCTCGATGAACTTCGACTTCGAGGTCGACCCGCTGGGCACCGACTCGGAGGGCAACGACGTCTTCCTCAAGGACATCTGGCCCGACGCCGCCGAGGTGCAGCAGACGATCGACTCCTCCATCAACGAGGGCATGTTCGTCACCCAGTACGCATCGGTCTTCGAGGGCGACGAGCGCTGGACCTCACTGCCCACCCCGACGGGCTCCGTGTTCGAGTGGGATGAGAAGTCCACGTATGTGCGGAAGCCCCCGTACTTCGAGGGCATGACGCTCGAGACGAAGCCGGTCACGGACATCGCCGGCGCCCGCGTGCTCGCCAAGCTCGGCGACTCGGTCACCACCGACCACATCTCGCCCGCCGGCTCCATCAAGGCGGACAGCCCGGCCGGCACGTACCTCACCGAGCACGGCATCGACCGCAAGGACTTCAACTCCTACGGCTCGCGCCGGGGCAACCACGAGGTGATGATCCGCGGCACGTTCGCGAACATCCGGCTGAAGAACCAGCTGCTGGATGGCGTCGAGGGCGGCTACACCCGTGACTTCACGCAGCCGGACGCGCCGCAGTCGTTCATCTACGACGCCTCGCAGAACTACCAGGCGCAGGGCATCCCGCTCGTCGTCCTCGGCGGCAAGGAGTACGGCTCCGGCTCGTCGCGCGACTGGGCGGCCAAGGGCACCAGCCTCCTCGGTGTCCGGGCGGTCATCACCGAGAGCTTCGAGCGCATCCACCGCTCCAACCTCATCGGCATGGGGGTCGTCCCCCTGCAGTTCCCGGCGGGGGAGTCGGTGGACTCGCTCGGTCTCGATGGCACGGAGGTCTTCACGATCACGGGCCTGGAAGAGCTGAACGAGGGCACGACACCGAAGACCGTTCACGTCGTGGCGGAGCCGAGCGAGCACTCGCCCGCGGGCAAGCAGACCGTCGAGTTTGACGCGGTCGTCCGGATCGACACCCCGGGTGAGGCCGACTACTACCGCAACGGCGGCATCCTGCAGTACGTGCTCCGGAGCCTCGTCTGAGGATGCGGAGACCAGGGGAGGCTCGGAAGCACAGCTTCTGAGCCTCTCTTGATTTCAGCGAGCCTAGACTCGAATCCATGGGCATCCTCGAGACCATCCACGGTCCCCGCGACCTCGACCGTCTGACGGACCGGGAGCTCGGCCAGCTCGCCGCCGAAGTGCGCGCGTTCCTGGTCGCGAACGTCGCGAAGACCGGTGGCCACCTGGGCCCGAACCTGGGCGTGGTGGAGACGACCATCGCCATCCACCGGGTGTTCGACTCGCCGCGGGACGCCGTCGTCTTCGACACCGGGCACCAGTCGTACGTGCACAAGCTGCTGACCGGTCGCCAGGACTTCTCGCAGTTGCGGCAGAAGGAAGGCCTCGCCGGCTATCCGCAGCGCTCGGAGTCCGAGCATGACATCGTCGAGAGCTCCCACGCCTCCTCCTCCCTCTCGTGGGCGGACGGAATCTCGCGCGCGTTCGAACTGACCGGCCAGCGGGACCGCCACGTCGTCGCTGTCGTCGGCGACGGCGCTCTGACCGGCGGGATGACGTGGGAGGCGCTCAACAACATCTCCGACGACAACAATCGCCGGCTGATCATCGTGGTCAACGACAACGGCCGGTCGTACGCGCCGACCATCGGCGGGATGGCACGGTTCCTGAACACGGTCCGCACCCGTAAGAGCTACCGCAGCCTCTACCTGACCTCGCAGCGGGCATTCGACAAGCTCGGCACGCCCGGGCGCGCCTTCTACCGCGGCGTGCGCGGCGGGCTCCACGGCTTCCTCAGCCGGTTCACCAACAACGAGGCGCTGTACTCGAACCTCGACATCAAGTACATCGGTCCGATCCACGGGCACGACATCGGAGCGATGGAGGAGGCGCTGCGCCAGGCGAAGAACTACGGCGCCCCGGTCATCGTCCATGCGATCACCCAGAAGGGACGCGGCTACGCGCCGGCCCTGCGCGACGCGGCCGACCTGTTCCACTCGGTCGGGCAGATCGACCCCGAGTCCGGCGAATCGCTCGGCAGCTCCGGCAAGGCGACGTGGACCGACGTCTTCGCCGACGAGATCGTCCTGCTCGCCGAACAGGACCCCAAGATCGTCGGCATCACGGCTGCGATGCTCCGGCCGACTGGCCTGCACAAGCTCGCCGAGCGATTCCCGGCGCGCGTCCACGACGTGGGCATCGCCGAGCAGCACGCCACCACGAGCGCCGCCGGCCTCGCGTACGGAGGGCTGCATCCCGTCGTCGCCATCTACGCCACCTTCATGAACCGCGCGTTCGACCAGGTGCTGATGGATGTCGCCCTCCACAAGGCGGGCGTGACGTTCGTGCTCGACCGGGCCGGCGTCACAGGCCCGGACGGACCCAGCCACCACGGGATGTGGGACCTCGCGATCCTGCAGGTCGTCCCCAACATCCGGCTGGCCGCACCGCGCGACGGCACGCGGTTGCGCGAGGAGCTGGCCGAGGCTGTGGCCGTCGAAGACGCGCCGACGGTGCTGCGCTTCCCGAAGGGCGGCGTACTGCCCGACATCGACGCGCTGCGCAGGCTGGACGACGGGGTGGACGTCCTCCGCGAGGGCGATCGCAAGGATGTGCTGCTCGTCACGGTGGGCCCGATGGCGGAGCTGGGCCTCCAGGTCGCCGAGCGGCTGGCCGCCCAGGGCATCGGCGCCACCGTCGTCGACCCGCGCTGGGTCGTCCCCGTGCCGCGTAGCATCCTCTCCCTGGCCGCCGAGCACCGCATCGTCGTCACCATCGAGGACGGGATCCGGGTCGGCGGCATCGGGACCCGCGTCCGCCAGGACCTCCGCGAGGCGGGCATCGACACCGCGGTCGACGAGCTGGGGCTGCCGGACGCGTTCATCGACCACGCCTCCCGGGAGCAGATCCTCGAGGAGGCGGGGCTCACCCCGCAGAAGATCGCGCGCGACCTCGTCGCCCAGGTGCTCGGCAGCCGCGTCCCGATCGCGCGGCCCCTCCCCGACGACGCGCCCGGCGCCGAAGCCGCCCCCGCCAAGAAGCGCGGCGCCTGACGTCCCCTGCCCCTCCCCGCGAACACTCGTGACGAATGTGCGCAGGGCGAGGGACGTTTGACTTAGAGTGCGCTCTAAGTTCTAGGGTGACGGTATGACCGACACACACACGGCGATGTCCATCTCGGATGTCGCCGAGCGGACCGGACTCACCACCCACACCCTGCGCTACTACGAGCGGGAAGGACTCATGCTCGCTACCGTGGAGCGCGCATCCTCGTCCCACCGCCGTTACACGGAGGCGGATGTCACCTGGGTGACGTTTCTCACCAAGCTGCGCTCGACGGCGATGCCGATCGGGACCATGCGCGAGTACGTGGTGCTCGCACGGCAGGGCGCGGGGACGGAGGCGGAGCGGCTGGAGTTGCTGCTCCTGCACCGGATGGCGGTCGTACGCCAGCTGGAGGAGATGACGGCGAGCCTCGCCGCCATCGACTACAAGATCGACCTGTACCGGCACAGCGCTGGTGGACAGCGTGCGGCACAGGTCACGGAAGGGAACGACGTATGAAGAAGATCGCACTGGGAACAGAGAAGCTGGTGGTCTCGCAGCTGGGACTCGGCTGCATGGGGATGTCGGCGTTCTACACGGGCGCCGGGAACGACGAGGTCGGCTCGATCCGCACCATCCACCGGGCGATGGACCTCGGGGTGACGTTCTTCGACACCGCCGAGATCTACGGCCCGTACAAGAACGAGGAGCTGCTGGCGAAGGCGTTCGCCGACGGCCGCCGGGAGCGCGTGGTCATCGCCACGAAGTTCGGGACGATCAACCACCGGCAGAACGACGAGCGCGGGTTGGACGGCTCGCCCGAGAACGTGCGCCTGTCGGTCGAGGGGTCGCTGCAGCGCCTGCAGACCGACCACATCGACCTGTACTACCAGCACCGGATGGATCCCGGCACACCCGTCGAGGAGACCGTCGGTGCGCTGAAGGAGCTCATCGAGCAGGGCAAGATCCTCCACTACGGGCTGTCCGAGGCGGCGCCAGAGACCATCCGCCGCGCCAACGCGGTGCACCCGGTCACGGCCATCCAGACCGAGTACTCGCTGTGGACGCGCGACCCGGAGGCCGAGGTGCTTCCGACGGTCCGTGAGCTCGGCATCGGCTTCGTCCCGTACTCGCCGCTCGGCCGCGGCTTCCTCACCGGGACGATCCGCTCGCTCGACCAGCTCTCCGACGACGACTTCCGCCGGTTCAACCCGCGCTTCGAGGGCGACAACCTGGAGGCGAACATCCGCATCGTCGAGCAGGTGGATGAGGTGGCGCGCGAGCTCGGGGCGAAGCCCGGGCAGGTCGCGCTCGCGTGGCTGCTGGCGAAGGGC
>JBQCCO010000266.1:0-3475 GCA_051962155.1 Leifsonia sp.
CGCCCGCCGGGCCCGCCCGCCCGCGGGGCGATCCGCGGGTTTTGGGGGGGTTTGTGTAGGCGGCGCCCGGGGCCTAGCGGCGCGCCCCGCGCCATGACGGCCGCGGCGCCGAGGTCCTCGAGCCGGCGGGCGAGCGCCGGATCGTCGTTGGTGTACGCGAAGACGACGAACCCGCGCGACACGAGCTGCTCGGTCGCGACCGCGAGCTCGGCGCCGTCCGGGAGGAGGGTGTCCTCGTCGGCGATCACCTCCAGCTTGATCCAGTTCGTTCCGAGCGCCTCGCGCGCCAGCTCGGCGGTGAGCACGGCCTCCCGGGCGGTCAGACAGCCGGCCGTGTTGGGCAGCAGGCGGATGCCCGCGTCGGCGATCAGCCGGAACAGCGATCCCTCCGACGACGGATCGTGGCGGCGCCTGGCGACGGTCGTGAGCTCCGTCCCGGAGGCGGCCAGGGCGGCGCCGAGCCCGGCCAGGCTCGGGGCGCCTCCCGTCCCCATGATCAGGCGGGAGGTGAGCTCGACGCCATCGATGGTCAGCGGGTCCGCGGCGGTCGTCCCGGCGGGCGCGTCCAGCGCGTCCATCGCAATCGGTGCGTCGTTGCGCATGGTCAACCTCCCTGGGTGGCGCTGACGATCTCGACCACATCGCCGTCCGCGAGTTCCTCCGCGGTCCAGCCTGCGCGGGGCACGACGACGGAGTTCACGGCGACGGCCGTGCCGAGGGCGCCTCCGTCCGGGATGGCGCCGGCCGCGGCGACCCGGATCCCGGTGAGGTCGGCGACGAGGTCGGCGACCGAGAACGCGGCCTCCGCGCTCCGGCTCTGTCCATTGACGGTGATCGTGATCATCGGATGGTGTTCCTCTCCGCCGCGGCGAGCGCGGCGTCCTGTGGTGCGAACCGGTCGGGGCGGAACCCCTTCCAGCGCTCGTCGTCCGGCAGCCCCTCGATGAGTCCGCGGCAGATCTCCGCGGCGATGGGGGCGAGCAGCACACCGTGCCGGAAGAAGCCGGTCGCAACGATCAGGCCCGGCACGTCTCCGTCGCCGTTTCGCACGCGGCCGAGAAGGGGGGCGTTGTCGGGCGTCGCCGGGCGCGCGCGTGCCGTCGCCTCCAGAAGCTCCAGCTCGGCGACGGCCGGGAGGACCTCCTGCGCATCCCGCAGCAGCCGATGGACGCCGGCCGCGGACACGCCGGCGAGCCCGTCCTCGCGCTGGGTCGCGCCGATGACGAGGGTGCCGTCGGCGCGCGGGACGAGGTAGACGCTCTCGCCGCGCACGAACGCGCGAACCGTCGCGGTGAGCAGCGGCCGGAGCCGATCGGGCACGCGCAGCCGCAAGATGTCGCCGAACACAGGGCGCAGCGGCAGCACCAACCCGTCGGGCAGACCGCCCACACCGCTTGCGTCGAGGCCGTTCGCCAGGACGACCTCCGCCGCTGCCACGGTCGTCCCGCGCTCGCCGCGGACGCCCGTCACCCGCGAACCGGCGTCCGCCGGATCGCTGTGCAGCAGCGACACGACCCGCTCGGGGACGGTGCCGGCGGCCGGTGCGCTCTCCAGCTCCGCCAGTAACCGCTTCGCCAGCAGGCGGGGATCGACCTGATGGTCGCCGTGGACACGGTACCCGGACGTCACCCGGGTGCCGAGGCAGGGCTCGAGCGTCCGGAGGTCGGCGAGGGAGATCGGGTCGGCCACGAGCCTCCGGGCGCGATGCGCCGCGTGAAGGTCCGCCAGGGTCCGCCGGTCTCCCTGGTCGACTCCGACCAGGAGGGTCTCGGTCGGCAGGTACCCGGTGGCGGTGCCGCCCGCCGCGAGCGCCTCGACGAAGACGGGGTAGCGTTCCGCCGACGCGACCATGAGCTCCAAGAGGGCGTCCTCCTGGTAGTGGTACTCGCTGACCGGCGCGAGCATCCCGGCTGCGGCGAAGGTGGCGCCACGGGCCGGAGCCGGATCGAACACGCGCACCGACCGGCCGGTCCGGGCGACGGTCCAGGCGATGGCCAGACCGATGATCCCGCCGCCGACGACCACGACGTCCACGGCCTCGACGGCCTCGGACCCGGACACTCCCCCGGCCACGGCTACCCTGGCCTCATGTCCCTCGCTGCCGCGCAACTCTATCTCTGCACCGATGCCCGAACCCGTCAGGGCGACTTCGCCGACTTCGCCGACGCGGCCTTCTCGGGTGGAGTCGACATCATCCAGCTGCGCGACAAGACCCTCGAAGGCGGTGAAGAGCTCGAGGTCCTCGCGCTCCTCGCCGACGTCGCCGCCCGGCACGGGAAGCTCTGGGCGGTCAATGACCGCGCCGACATCGCCCGCGTCTCCGGGGCCCCCGTGCTGCACCTCGGGCAGAAGGATCTGCCGGCGCCGGTCGCCCGGACGGTCGTCGGGGCGGGGACGGCGATCGGGCTCTCCACCCACAGCGCCGAGCAGATCGACGCCGCGATCTCCGCCGACGGGCTGGACTACTTCTGCGTCGGCCCGGTCTGGCCGACCCCCACGAAGCCCGGCCGCGCCGGTGTCGGCCCCGGCCTCGTCGGCTACGCGGCCGCCCGTGCCGCGACGCGGCCGTGGTTCGCGATCGGCGGTATCGACGAGACCACCATCGGAGAGGTCGTGGCGGCGGGCGCCGAGCGCGTGGTCGTCGTGCGGGCGATCACCGAGTCGGATGACCCCGCCGGAAGCGCCGGGCGGTTGCGCGCGGCGCTCCCGGTCCTCGCGCACCACGGCTAGGGGCGGCCGGTGGTGGGCGCGGGAAGGTAGACCTTCCCGCCGGACTCGGCGAACTCGGCCGATTTGGCCGCCATCCCGGCGACCCGCTGCTGCTCGGTGACACCGCCGAACTGGTCGCGGATGTCCTGCGAGATGCGCATCGAGCAGAACTTCGGCCCGCACATCGAGCAGAAGTGCGCCGTCTTCGCCGGCTCGGCCGGCAGGGTCTCGTCGTGGAACTCCTGCGCGGTGACCGGGTCCAGCGACAGGGCGAACTGGTCGCGCCAGCGGAACTCGAACCGGGCCTTCGAGAGCGCGTCGTCCCGCGCCTGCGCGCCCGGGTGGCCCTTGGCGACGTCTGCCGCGTGTGCCGCGATCTTGTATGTGATGACCCCGGTCTTCACATCGTCCCGGTCCGGCAGGCCCAGGTGCTCCTTCGGCGTCACGTAGCAGAGCATCGCCGTGCCGTAGCGGGCGATCTCCGTCGCCCCGATCGCCGAGGTGATGTGGTCGTAGCCGGGAGCGATGTCGGTCACCAGCGGGCCGAGCGTGTAGAACGGGGCGCCGTCGCAGAGCTCCTGCTGCCGCTCGACGTTATCCCGGACCAGGTGGAACGGGACGTGTCCGGGGCCCTCGAACATGACCTGCACGTCGTACGTCCAGGCACGCTTGGTCAGCTCGGCGAGGGTGTCCAGCTCGGCGAACTGGGCGGCGTCGTTCGCGTCGGCGATGGAACCCGGCCGCAGCCCGTCGCCGAGGGAGAACG
>JBQCCO010000267.1:0-10953 GCA_051962155.1 Leifsonia sp.
GACCCATTCATCGGAATCAAAGCCGATTCCTCACGGTCGATTCTCGCTTGCATTTTGGCTAGCTGATCGGGTGTCCAGGGATCATGTGGCTCGAAATGCAGCCGGTCCACGTCTCGTGGATACACCAGGCCGAGCGAAGGAGCCGCATGATTCACCTCTGCTGCGTGAATCAAGTCGCAAGTGGTTGTCGGCTCCATCTGAGAAACGATGGCATGCCGGGGTTTCCAGGGCGCGAGCTTGTCTACGACACTCCATGAACTTTCCGTTGGCGAATAGCTCTCCCTCCGCGTGTCTTCGTCCCGGCGCCTCACTTCCAATTCGACGATGTCGTATTTGTGAAACTGCGACTTCCCATCCAGCCACCGGAAGGCAATCGGATACAGGCGAATCCATGACGGCTGCGCCTCGTCGAGCCTTATCCCCGCCACGCATGAAGTGTCTCCGTACTTCTCCGATGGCTGCGGTGTCGCCTTCACCGTCACCAAAACCCGCGCCCGCTCCCCCGCAACTCGCATGTCGCTCAGCATAAGCCGTCCGCGCCGAACCCGGCGCAGGTCGCCCGCGACCTCGGCATGTCCCCCGCAACCCTCTACCGTCGCATCCGGAACCGACAGGCGGGGCTGCAACCCCTGCGGCGGGAGCAGCTAGGGACCTCAGCGACGCAGAGTTGCGAACGCTGAGTCGGAGGGCTTCTGGCGGAGGCGCCCCATATCAACGGTGTATGTGTTCCGTGCACGGATATTGCCGAGCGCTTGACGTCCGATGACTTTGCGCTCGATGTCGATCAGCCCCAGGTCTTGAAGTTCGTGCAGCCCCTTTCCCCGCGTGACGTCGGTGAGTCCATACCGACGCGCGGCGACATTAGGTGCAAAGTAGAACCCGGTCCGTCCCGGCTCACCGTTCTTGAGATTCGACTGCTGCAGGACGGCCAGGTACATAGCCAAAGCGGGCCCTGACATCCCGCTAATCCAGCCATTGAGCCAAAGGTCAGATGGCACGCTCGTGTATTGGTAGCGCTCCCGGGGCAGATCGCCCACGACACCACCCGGTCCCCAGTAGTCGCTCGGCTTCGTGTACTCGTCGCCGTTGCCAGTTTCGTTCATCAGAAAGACGCGAGATGGCAGCCCGGGCTGACGCTCAACGCGTAGGAACTTGTCTTCCGTGAGTCGGCGGATGGCGGCGTTCACCCTTGCTGCACCGCGGCTCTCCGGGTCGTCGAGGCCAATCAGTTCCGCCCAAACTCGAGCCGGCTCGGTCACGTCGTAAGGCTGTGCGACCGCGACCCACAACATCGATAGGAGCACCTTGAGCTTTACGACTCCGCCACCGCGGCCGCCGCGCAGCAACTGCGTCATCGCAGGCGGCTGGCTGGCGGCAGGAGCAACAATGAAGTCGTTTCGGATCTGCGCCGCATCGCGCTTGATTCGAGCGGAAAAATCGGCCGCGCGGTCCTGGGCGAGGTCGATTTTTTTCAACGAGGCTCCTGGGTATTAATCGATATAACTAAGTGATTACTTACAGGCATACTCTAGCCATGGGTGCCAGGTCGCGCAAACCATGGGTAACTATCTATGTAAACCACGTGTGTGATCAGTTTCCTGGACCTATCTTCCGAGTCTATGATACACTAGCGATGGGTTTTTCTAGCTAAGCGATTTCTTGTGTTACGCTGTATCTATCGACAGCAGCTGGCCCATACGACCCAACGAATCTGAGGGACAGCAAGGCGTCGGGGTGGCTTCTTCAGCCACACAGCCGCTAGCGATCAAGAGGGACCCGAGTCGGTAGGTGCCGCGGCACCTCGGCGAAGGTCCCTCTTCGCTTACAGCCTGGCCTTTGCACGAGACGTCGTCCACCGACATCCTTGTTGCGCTTCTAAAGGGTGCGATATGAGCTGGTGACACGTACGTGTCAATCAGCTCGGGCTAGCTGTCCTGTTCTGGGTCGATGAAGCGCACGCGCTGCTTGGCGGCCTGCTGCCGCTTCCAGCGTGCGCGGGCTTGGCTACGTGCCACTGCTGCTCGGTAGGCGCGTCTATCGCCGCTGACGGCTGCGACGGCGGCGAGGGAGAGGGATGCACCGATCGTGTAGCTAACGAGCGACACACCGCCGCTGTGGCCGAGCCAGTCGGCAGCGCGCGCGACCATCAAACCGGCGAGCCGGATGCCGATTCCGACGACCAGCCAGATGAGCGCGCTCGATGTTGTCCGGCCGCTCACTAGGAGCTCCCGAGCAGAGCGCCCTTGGCTTCGAGGAAGTCGATGTGCAGGTGGTTGCCGGTGTCTTCGATCTGACCGAAGTTCGTGGTCGCGGTCGTCACGCCGGCAGCTGCACGAATGTTCTTCTGGCCGACACGGGAGCCTTTGGGCACGATCGGGTCGAGCATTCCGATCAGGCGCAGCGAGTAGCCGTCTGCGCCGATCAGGGGGTGCCGTTGATCATGTAGAAGTCGACGGCGTGGCCGCCGCCGTCCTTGTAGTGAGCCGATTCCGTGCCAGCTCCTTCAATTTGGCCGGTGCACTTCCGGTTGATGTCGGAGACTCCTACGGACTGGAAGGTGCGGACGGCGAGCACGATCGTCTGCAACACACGGGTGTCGATGCGACAGTCCACCTTCCATGCCCTCGTCGGTGTTGGTGATCTGCGTCTCCCACTCCGAGCGGATGTGCCGCACAAGCGTGGCCGTCGCTCAGCTGCGTAATGTCGTGCGCCCGCTCCGGGGAGACGTTGAAGGTCTGCTGGCACCACAACGCGTCCTCGTGCCGGGACTGCGGGTAGACGTAGACCGACGGGGCCTCCTGCACCATCGCCATTCCCGGCGAGTTCGCCGGAATGTCGGTGCCCTTGTGGAACGCAAACACGTTGGAGAGTCCGAGACCGCGCGAGAGCTTCTGGTTGGCGCGAGCGAGCCACGCGGAAGGGCCGGCTGCGATGTGCCAGCCTTCCTTGTAGACACACGTGGTGTGCCAGCCGCGGTCGTAACGGGGCCGGCCGAGCAGCCACATGTGCCCGATCGCCATGACGATCGGCGCTGAGGGGCCGTCGTCGGGCAGATCCGAAATGCCTAGCTGGTGAGCTTGTGCGCAGGCCGACCGCCTTGGAGGTTTCACCGTCGAGCAGCCCGGCGTAGTCATCCAAGAAGGTATTGAGGGTGAACTGCACCGACAGGCCGGTCCGGTGCAGCTTGTCCCGCGCCTGCTTGGACATTCTTGGTGTTCGTCGAGGACTTATCCACAGTCGGCAGGGTTGGCGCGAGCACCGAAGCGGCTCGCACCTGCATGCCCTGATGCGGCGCCCTGGCAGCCTCTCGCTCATCCGCGTAGACGTACCGACCCTCGACTACGGGCAGCCCCCTCCGAACGCTGCCCCGCCTGACCTCGCCCGGCGCCCGGTAGACTGGACTCCTCCCCCGCCAGCCCCGCAAAGCCTGGAGTGCCCGCGTGACCGACACCACCACCGCGCATGTCGTCGACACTGTCGCGAACGCCATCGAGACGCCGGAGCGGGAGCAGCCCTACGGCGCGCTCGGGCTCAAGGACGACGAGTACGCGCGCATCCGCGAGATCCTCGGCCGCCGCCCCACCAGCGGCGAGCTGGCCATGTACTCGGTGATGTGGTCGGAGCACTGCTCCTACAAGTCGTCGAAGGTCTACCTGCGCCAGTTCGGCCAGAAGGTCACCCCGGCGATGACCAAGAACCTCATGGTCGGCATGGGCGAGAACGCCGGCGTGGTGGACGTCGGCGAGGGCTGGGCGGTCACCTTCAAGGTGGAGTCGCACAACCACCCCTCCTACATCGAGCCGTTCCAGGGCGCGGCCACCGGTGTCGGCGGCATCGTCCGCGACATCATCTCGATGGGCGCCCGGCCCGTCGCCGTGATGGACCAGCTGCGCTTCGGCGCCATCGACCATCCCGACACCGCCCGCGTCGTGCACGGTGTGGTCTCCGGGATCTCCTTCTACGGCAACTGCCTGGGCCTGCCGAACATCGGCGGCGAGACGTACTTCGACCCGGTATACCAGGGCAACCCGCTTGTCAACGCGCTGTCGGTCGGCGTGCTCCGCCATGAGGATCTGCACCTCGCGAACGCCTCGGGCGCAGGCAACAAGGTCGTGCTGTTCGGCGCGCGCACCGGCGGCGACGGGATCGGCGGGGCCAGCATCCTCGCCTCCGACACGTTCTCCGCCGGCGGCCCGACCAAGCGTCCGGCCGTGCAGGTGGGCGACCCGTTCGCCGAGAAGGTGCTCATCGAGTGCTGCCTGGAGCTGTTCCGCGACAAGCTGGTCGAGGGCATCCAGGATCTGGGCGCCGCCGGCATCTCGTGCGCCACCAGCGAGCTGGCCTCCAACGGCGACGGCGGGATGTTCGTCGAGCTCGACAAGGTCCTGCTGCGCGACCCCTCGCTCACGGCCGAGGAGATCCTCATGTCGGAGAGCCAGGAGCGCATGATGGCCGTCGTCAAGCCCGAGCTGCTCGACGCGTTCCTCGCCGTGACCGCCAAATGGGATGTGGAGTCCAGCGTCCTCGGCGAGGTCACCGAGACCGGCCGCCTCGTCATCAACTGGAAGGGCGAGGAGATCGTCAACGTCGACCCGCGCACGGTCGCGGTCGACGGTCCCGTCTACGAGCGGCCCGTGGCCTACCCGACGTGGATCGACGCCCTCCAGGACGATTCCGCCTCCGTCCTTCCCCGGCCTGCCTCCGGCGACGAGCTGCGGGAGCAGACGCTCGCGCTGCTCGGCAGCGCCAACCTCGCGGACAAGGGCTGGATCACCGACCAGTACGACTACTTCGTGGGCGGCAACACCGCGCTCTCCTTCCCCGACGACGCCGGAATGATCCGCGTCGACGAGGAGTCGGGCCTCGGTTTCGCCATCGCGACCGACGCGAACGGCCGCTACTGCCAGCTCGACCCCAAGCAGGGCGCGAAGCTGGCGCTCGCCGAGGCGTATCGCAACGTCGCCGCCTCCGGCGCCGTGCCCGTCGCCGTCACCGACTGCCTGAACTTCGGCAGCCCGGAGAACCCTGAGGTCATGTGGCAGTTCTCGCAGGCCGTCGAGGGTCTCTCCGACGCCTGCCTGGAGCTGGAGATCCCGGTCACCGGCGGCAACGTGTCCTTCTACAACCAGACCGGCGACACCCCGATCTTCCCGACCCCGGTGGTCGGTGTGCTCGGCGTGATCGACGACGTCGCCCGGCGCATCCCGAGCGGCTGGCAGGACGAGGGCGAGAACATCTACCTGCTCGGCACCACCCGCGAGGAGCTCGACGGCTCGGCGTGGGCGGGCACCATCCACGGTCACCTCGGCGGGCGGCCTCCGGCGGTCGACCTGGCCGGGGAGCGGTCCCTGGCCGAGACGCTGCACGCGGGTGCGGTCGAAGGGCTGATCTCGTCCGCGCACGACCTCGCCGACGGTGGGCTGGCACAGGCCCTCGCCGAGAGCGTCATGCGCTTCGGCGTCGGAGCGCGGGTCTGGCTGACCGAGATCGAGGAGCGCGACGGAGTGGATGCGGCGACCGCCCTGTTCTCGGAGTCGACCGCGCGTGTCATCGTCTCCGTCCCGCGGGAGGACGACGTGAAGTTCCGGGGCCTGTGCGCCGGGCGCGGCATCCCGGCCCTCCGCATCGGCGTGACGGACGCCGAGGTCGGGTCCCAGCCCGTCCTCGAGGTGCAGGACCTCTTCACCATCGGCGTCGAGGAGCTCCGCGGCGTCCACCGCTCCACCCTCCCCGAGCACTTCGGCCCCACGGTCGCCTGACCGCCTCGCCTTCCCCCCGGGGAGGGTTCGGGAACGATACGGTGTGGGCATGACCCGTGCCCGCACCGACGCGCTGCCGGTGCGTCCGCTGCTGTCCTGGCGGGCTCGTCGCGCGGTCTCCGTCACCGCCGTCGTGCTGCTCGTCCTGCTCATCCTCGCCAGCTTCGCCGCATCCACGCCCTGGCCGTCCGCCCTGGTGATCCGCAGCGTCTTCGCGAAGGGCGCCGCCGAGACCGTGGCCGAGATGCAGCCGTTCGTCCCCACGAGCGGGGTCAGCGCCCAGACCGGGCTGCGGTATGCGGCCGGTTCGCCGGACACCACCTTCGACGTGTTCCGTCCGACGACCGCCGGCGAGCCGCTCCCCACCGTCGTCTGGATCCACGGCGGGGCCTGGATCTCCGGAGCCAGCGAGGATGTGGACCCGTACCTCCGCATCCTCGCCGCCCAGGGCTTCACCACGGTCGCCCTCAACTACACGGTCGGACCGGAGGCGACCTACCCGACGGCGGTCCGCCAGCTCAACGAGGCACTCGCGTTCCTCGACGCGCACGCCGACACCCTGGGCATCGACCGCTCGCGCATCGTCCTGGCCGGCGACTCCGCCGGCTCGCAGCTGGCCAGCCAGCTCGCCGTGATGACGACGAGCCCCGAGTACGCGCACCTGCTCGGGATGACGCCCGCCCTGCAACCCGACCAGCTGTCCGCCGTCGTCCTCAACTGTGGCGTCTACGATCTGAACGCCCTCTCGGACCTCACGGGACTCTTCTCCTGGGGCTTCAAAACCGCGCTCTGGGCGTACAGCGGCACCAAGGACTGGTCGCAGACCTACGTCGGTTCGACTATGTCGACCATCCAGCACGTCACCCCTGCCTTCCCGCCGACCTACATCTCGGGAGGAAACGGCGACGGGCTCACCTGGACGCAGTCCGTGCCGATGGCGGCGACGCTGCGAGCGAAGGGAGTGGACGTGACCGAGCTATTCTGGCCGGCCGACCACCAGCCCGAGCTGCCGCACGAGTGCCAGTTCCACCTGCGCTTCACGGAGGCGCACCAGGCGCTGCAGGCGACGCTCGCTTTCCTGCACGAGCACACGTCGCGCTAGCGCGAGGCGGTCTTGGGGTCGCTTTCCCCCAATCTGAGGGACACCACCACCGACGGGTTCGGCACCACCACCAACAGCTGCGACACCTCCAACGCGGTTGCCCTTTCTTGGGTGGAAGGTAGTCGCCGAAAACGCACCCGGCACCGTTGCGGTGGTTCTGCCCTATGGTCCGGCCACCTCGGAGGCCCTTGGATATCAAGCTCTCGTGGATAGTGCTGAATCCCAAGCCCTCGATCGTGCGGCTAGAGGATGGGGTTCAGCACATTGCAAGGCAGGCTGGTTCTAGGTCGGTGGTATAGCAGCTTCTACAATCGGCGCCCGCCGGGAATTGGGAACGAAGTCTCGGCTGTCGCGGGTTCATTTGGATGCTCACATGACCGGAACGATTGAAGGCCCCGGAATGCCTAATGGAGGAGTAACCCATGTCCGCTGATGGCCTTGGGCATTGGATCGGCGCGCTGATAGTCGGGCCCGTGCTCTTTATGATCGGCCTGAGCTGTGTCGTATTCAGGCACCGGATCGCACGAAGAGCAAAGCGTGGGTCCGATGAGCTGGTGAAGGAGGGGCTCCCACGGTGGATACGCGGCGGGAACCCGACCCCAGCATCTGCAACAGCTTTTCTTGTCACGGGCATCGTAATGATGATCGTTTCTGCGCCCGGGTTCCTCTATGCGCTCCTGCATGTTGTCTGAGGTCAGTGGCGCGTTCCGAGCACTATCCACTCAGCAGACACCTGGGGAACTAGTTCGAGAGCTCAGCCATCATCAGGGCATCAATCCGACCTGAAACATGTACACGTTCAGGGTGCGATTCGTGGTACGATTCATGCATGGCTATTTACTCCGCGTCGCCGGTTCTGCCAACGAACGAGGCTCGTGTCGCGTTGCCGAAAGCGCTGGCGCGTTTCCGTGAGCGTGGCGCGTTGGCGGAGCCCGTGGTGTTCGGTGCCCAGCGTCGACCGGAGGGTGTGATGATCCCGTTCGAGCTCTACAAGGAGCTACTTCCGGTGATCGAGGATGTGGAGATCGCCCACCTCGTGCGCGAACGCACCGCAGCCGGTAATGCAGTACCGCTCGCCGACGTCGCCGCCGCCATCGGTCTGAACGCGGACGACTACCGGTAGTGGGTCGCGCGCTGCAGCTGAAAGCCCTTCCGGGCTTCCAGCAAGACATCGACGCCCTCCCGGACCTGCGCACGAAGAAGATGGCGCTGGACATGCTCGTCCTCGTCCGAGACGGTAAAGTCGCCGGAGTCCGGCTGGACGCCCGAGTCGCGACCGGTGACCTCTCGGACTGCTTCAAGCTCTACTTCGACCCCGATGGCGTGGGACGACCGCGCTACCGTCTGGTCTACCGGTACAGCCCGGATGAGATCTCTGCGGTCGCGATCGAGGCTGTCGCAGTCGGCCGGCGGGCGAATCTCGACGCTTATGCCCGCGCGATGGTCAACCTTGGCCGCGCCGGTCAAGAAGACGGCGTGCAATGAAGCAGGCGGTGGTCGGGGCTTCTGAGACAGGGGCGGCGTCCAACGGCAGCTCACTGGGCTTGCTGCGACTGCCGTTCGCGTTCAGCCAGGATCAGTTGCTCACGAGCGAGGCGTTTATCGAGGCCCGGTCCTACGAGATCGAACTGACCCACGATTTGCTCTAGTCCCTCCGTCAGACCGGACCCAGGGCCCTTCTCCGGGTTCTCAGCCAAGACTTTCAGCTATGGGCCGGGTGTCTCGCCCACCAGGGGATGAGTTGGTAGGCGAACCAAACTTCGATCCAGAGCACACCAGCCAGGACCACGATCGCCACCGCGATCAGGATCGCGATCATGACCAGTCGTCGGAATGACATCAGACCTCAGCGATCGGGGCCGCAATATTCATCGTGACCCCTTGAGACGAAGTTGACATTGAATGCGCGAACGGTCTTGGGGCGTCCCGCTAGCGCGAGGCGGCCTCCAGGGCGGCAGGCTCCGCCTGCCGGCGGGTGAGCAGCCGCACGCGCTGCTGGGTGAGCAGGATGCCGGCGATCACGACGAGCGCGCCGACGGGCTCGTTCCAGGTGAGGTGCTCGCCCAGGATGAGGATGCCGAGCGCCACCCCGATCACAGGAGTGACGTAGGTGACGCCCGAGGTGACGGTCGGACCCCAGGCGCGGAGCACGTTCATGTTCCAGATGTAGACCACGCCCGTTCCGAGCGCGCCGAGGCCGAGGAGCGAGAGCAGCACCGGCCAGCTGAACGTGATGGGGTGCCACGCGACGACGGGCGTGAGCACGATCATGATGACCGCCGCGATCCCGATGTTCAGGAATGCGCTCGCGGTCGCCGACACGTCGCGCGGGCTGATGAATCGACGGATGTAGCCGAAGCTGAACCCGTAGCAGGTCACGGCTCCGAGACAGGCGAGCTGTCCCCAGAGGCTGCCGCCCAGCGCATCCACCGCCCACGGGCCGACCACGACGACCACGCCCAGGACGCCGACGATCACGCCGAGCACCTGATCCCGGTTCAGCTTCTCGACCCGGAACGCCGCCGTCGCGAGGATCGCCGTCGTGATCGGCGTCACGGCGTTGTAGATGCTCGCCAGGCTGGACGCCACGTACTGCTCGGCCCAGGCGAACAGGAGGAACGGAATCACGCAGTAGGTGACCGCAACCACGGCGAAGTGCAGCCAGACGATCGGCTCGCGCGGGAGTCTCACGCGCATGACCAGGGCGATGATGCCCAGTGTCATGGCGCCGAACACCAGCCGCGCCCAGGCGACCTGGCCGAAGCTCACCCCGACGAGAGCCACCTTCATGAATAGGAAGCTGGCGCCCCAGATGAGACCCATGGCGGCGAACTGGATGGCGACCTTCACCCTCCGACGCTATCGGCTGCCTCCGACACCCGCGAGCGGAAATCGGACAGCGATGCACAAGAAACAGCCAGGGGCCGGAACGGCCCCCACGCACACGGGAATACCCGAGCCCGCCGCTTGTTGTATGCATTTGCATAGAAACGGCGAGAACAACCAGAGGAGCCAGTCATGCAGTTCGGAATCTTCTCCGTCAGCGACATCACCCGCGACCCCGTGTCCGGTGAGACGCCCAGCGAGGCGGAGCGCATCGACGCGATCGTGAAGATCGCGACCCACGCGGAGGAGGTCGGGCTGGATGTCTTCGCGATCGGAGAGCACCACAACCCGCCGTTCTTCTCGTCTTCTCCCACGACTCTGCTGGCCCACATCGCCGCCCTCACCGAGAAGCTCGTCGTCACGACCTCGACCACGCTGATCACGACCAACGACCCGGTGCGCATCGCGGAGGAGTACGCGATGCTGCAGCACCTGTCGAAGGGCCGGATGGACCTCATGGTCGGCCGCGGCAACACGGGCCCGGTGTACCCGTGGTTCGGCCAGGACATCCGCCAGAGCCTGCCGCTCGCGCTGGAGAACTACAACCTCCTGCACCGCCTGTGGCGCGAGGACGTCGTCGACTGGGAGGGACGCTTCCGCACCCCGCTGCAGGGCTTCACCTCGACGCCCCGCCCGCTGGATGATGTGCCTCCGTTCGTCTGGCACGCCAGCATCCGCACGCCCGAGGTCGCCGAGCAGGCCGCGTTCTACGGCAACGGCTTCTTCGCGAACAACATCTTCTGGCCCAAGGAGCACTTCCAGCGCCTCATCGCGTTCTACCGCGAGCGCTTCGAGCACTACGGGCACGGCACCGCGAAGCAGGCGATCGTCGGTCTCGGCGGCCAGGCCTTCATCGCGAAGAACTCGCAGGACGCCAAGAACCGGTTCCGCCCCTACTTCGACGAGGCGCCCGTCTACGGCAACGGCCCGACGATGGAGGAGTTCACGGACGCCACCCCGCTGACCGTCGGAAGCCCGCAGGAGGTCATCGACAAGACGCTGACCTTCCGCGAGTGGGCCGGCGACTACCAGCGCCAGCTGTTCCTGATGGACCACGCCGGCCTCCCGCTGAAGACGGTGCTCGAGCAGCTCGACCTGCTCGGCGAGCACGTCATCCCCGTGCTGCGCAAGGAGACCGAGGCCCGCAAGGACCCGGAGACCCCCGACGCGCCCACCCACGAGTCGCTCGTGAAGGCGAAGTACGGC
>JBQCCO010000268.1:0-3692 GCA_051962155.1 Leifsonia sp.
AGGCCATCGTCGAGCTGGAGCCCCATGCTCGCGCCGCCGGCGTGACGCCCGCGATCGAACTGTTGCACCCGATGTACGCCGCCGACCGTGCGGTGGTCTCCACCCTCGGCCAGGCGCTCGACCTGGCAGCGCCCTTCGCGCCCGAAGCGGTCGGGGTCGCCGTGGACGCCTTCCATGTCTGGTGGGACCCGGAGGTGCTCCCGCAGATCGCGCAGGCCGGTGCGGAAGGACGCATCGCGACGTACCAGGTCTGCGACTTCGTCACGCCGCTTCCCGCCGATGTGCTGCTCGGGCGCGGGATGATGGGGGACGGGCACATCGACTTCAGGAGCCTGACGGATGCCGTTGCGGCGGCCGGGTACGAGGGAGACATCGAGGTGGAGATCTTCAACGCCGCCATCTGGGAGGCGGATCCGGCCGAGGTCGTCGCCCGCACCGTCCAGGCGTTCGCCGACCACATCCCGCTGGCCGCATCCCGCCGGTCGGGCTGGTGACCTGACGTGGCCCCGACCGTCGTGATCGCGCCCGACTCGTTCAAGGGCACCGCCACCGCGGACGAGGTCGCCGTCGCAATCGCCGCGGGATGGTCGAGCGTCCGCCCAGGCGACCGCGTCATCCTGGCGCCGATGGCGGACGGCGGCGAGGGGACGCTTCTCGCCCTGCTGCGGGCCGTCCCCGACGCCGCACGTCACGCCGTCGATGTGACCGGGCCGGATGGCCGCAGGGTGAGCGCCGAATGGCTGATGCTCCCGGATCGAACCGGCGTGATCGAGCTCGCCGCGACGAGCGGAATCGGGTTGATGCAGCAGCTGGCCCCGATGACCGCAAGCACGGTCGGCTTCGGGGAGGCGATCGCCGATGCCCTCTCCGCCGGGGCGACGAGGCTGCTGCTCGCGCTCGGCGGGAGCGCGTCGACCGATGGAGGAACGGGCGCACTCACGGCGCTCGGCGCACGGTTCCTCGACGAGCAGTGCGAGCAGGTTCCGGCCGGCGGGGGAGGGCTCACCTCTCTGCGCTCGGCGGATCTCTCCGGGCTGCCGCCCCTCCCGCCGCGCGGCGCGCACATCCTCAGCGATGTCGACAGTCCGCTGCTGGGTCCGGCGGGCGCCGCGCACGTCTTCGCGCCGCAGAAGGGGGCGACCGCGGAACAGGTCGCGGAGCTCGAGGCGGGACTCGCCCGGCTGGCCGCCACGGTAGGAGCACCGGACGTCGCGGGTGCAGGAGCGGCGGGCGGGACGGCCTACGGCCTTCTCGCCTGGGGCGCCTCGCTGAGCTCCGGCGCCGCAGCGGTCGGCGCGGCCGTCGGCCTGCCGGCCCTCATCGCGGACGCCGACGTCGTCATCACCGGCGAGGGCCGCTATGACGCTCAGTCGAGCGCGGGCAAGGTCACCGACTACGTCGCCGCACTGGCGCGGGACGCCGGCGCGGACGTCCTCCTCGCCGCGGGCCTCATCCGTGCGGACACGGGCGGGTACCTGCTGGCGTCGTCCCTCAGCGACGTGGCGGGCGGTCCCGACGCCGCGATGCGCGAGCCGCGCCGGTGGTCGGAGGCCGCCGGGGCGGACCTCGCCCGCGGCTACTCCGCGCTCCGCTGATCCGCGTCGGCCCCTCGATCCAGGCGACTGCTGCTGTTCGGAACGTTTGCGGTCCGGCGAGCACCGGCATACGTTCCCGACCGCAGCAGTCACTGCGCCGCGACGTGCGCCGCGCTTCTCAGTCGACGCCGGACAGCAGCCAGCGCACGCATCGGGCGAGCAACGCCTGGTGCCCGGCCGACTCGTAGGATGCCGTGTCGTGACCGAGCGCGTCGTAGACCACCCGGGCGGACGCCGGTCCGACGGTTCGCGCCCAGACCACCGGGACCTCGTCCCCGCCCGATGATGCCGATGCCGTTGCCAGGACGATGTTGTCGGGCTCGAGGGACAGGTTCGAGTACAGCTCGTCCTGCACCGCGAAGTCATCAAGGCCGGCGATGATCGCGGGCGGCTCGGCGGCGAGGTGAACTGTCAGGGGGGCATAGTCCGGGTGGAAGCTCTCGCCGCGGACCCAGACACCGCCGAGGATGGACTTCCACTCCGGGATGCCGCGCAACGACGTGGATGTGGCGTGCACGCCCAGCAGCGGACGGCCTGCAGCGAGGTACCCCAGAAGGCCGGCCCGGCCCTCCGCTTCCGCGTCGGGCGCCGGATCGTCGGGGAAGTTCAGGGCCGGGTCGCCGAGGTTCAGCACGAGAAGGTCGGGCAGCTCCGAGGGGAGTGCCGCCATCCGGGCGTCGACGTCGCCGCTGACCTCCGCAACCATCCCGAGCGAGGGGAGCAGGCCGGCCAGCCGGTCCGAGGTGCGTGCGAACGGGTGCCAGGGATCGGCGTACCGTCCTTCACCGGACAGGATGAGTGCGCGCGTCATGCCTCGCCGGCCCGGTCGTGCTCGGCAGCGGTCGCACGCGCCGGTTCCTTCGTCTCTGCGGGCTCGATCGTCAGCGCATCCCGGATGATCCGGCGGGGGTCGTAGCGCCGAGGGTCGAGGCGGGTCCAGTCGATGTCGTCGAACTCCGGCCCGACCTCCTCGCGGAGGCGCCCCGTGGTGTCGTCCGCGAGCTTCCGGAGCGTTCGGACCATCCGGCCGAGTGCTGCGGCCGCGGCCGGGAGCCGCTGCGGCCCGAGCAGGAACCCGGCGATCAGTGCGATCACCACGATCTTGTCGAAAGTCAGCCCGAACATGATGATCAGCTTTCCACGAAGAGGGACTCGTTCACGGTCGCCTCCAGGCGGCGGACGCGGCGGCGGTCGTTGAGCAGGCTCACGCCGCACGCGAGCCCGTACAGAGCGAGCATCGGCGCCGCCAGCAGCAGCATCGACATGACGTCGGCGGCCGGCGTCGCGATGGCCGTGAACAGGCAGATGCCGAGCAGCGCCCAGCGCCAGGCATGGGCGATCGCGCGTCCCGACACCACTCCCGCGAAGTTGAGCAGGACGACGAACAGCGGCAGCACGAAGGCGACTCCGGTGACGAGCGTCAGCTTCAGCACGAAGTCGAAGTAGGCGCTCGCATCCAGATAGGAGGACGTGCGAGCGGGCGCGAATCCGGTCATCAGCTGGACGATGTGCGGCATCACCCACACGCCGGCCGCGCACCCGGCGATGAACAGCGGGAGCGCACTGAGGACGAAGCCGGAGGTGTACCGCTTCTCCCGGCGGTTCAGGGCGGGCATGAAGAAGGCGAAGAGCTGATACAGCCATACGGGACTGGACAGCACGATCCCGACGATCACGGCGATCTCGATCCGCAGGTCGAAGGCGGCGGAGATCGACGGGAAGTTGATGACGACCGCCCGGTCCTGGCTCCGTGCCGCAACCAGGACCGGGCTCCGGAGGAAGTCGAGAGCGGGTTCGGCAACGAACCAGCCGGCGACCACTCCGACCCCGATCGCCACGGCGGCGCGGGTGAGTCGGCGGCGCAGCTCGGTGAAGTGCTCGGCCAGTCCCATGCGCCGCTCAGGGTCGCGCGCAGCTGGGTGACGCATGAGGGCTCAGGCGTTCCCCGCGCTGGTGACTTCGGGCTCGGCGACGGCCGTGGCCGCAGTGGTCGACGCCTCCGGGTCGCGCTTGTCCTTCTGCACTTCCTTCTGCAGGATGCGGACCGACTGGCCGACGCTGCGGGCCAGAGCCGGGAGCTTGGCGGCGCCGAAGATC
>JBQCCO010000269.1:0-20266 GCA_051962155.1 Leifsonia sp.
TCCTCGGGATTCACGCGAATCTCGAGGACCTCGCCACGCGGGGAGCTCTTGGCCACGACGTGGACGTCGTCAGGGTGATCGACGATCCCCTTGACCAGGTGCGTGAGCGCGGGTGCGAGCAAGACGTCAGGCCTTCTCGTCGTCGGCGGCGGCGTCGGCGATGGTCTCGGCCTCGGCGACGACCTCGGCTTCTGCAGCCTCTTCGGCCTCGACCTCGGCCTCGACGACAGCGGCGGCAGCGGCCGTCTTGTCGGCCTTGGGCTTGAGGACCGGCTTCTTCTTCTCGTCGGCGACGAACTCGGCCTTGCCCTCGGCCACCTTGACGGTGCTGACGGCGTTCGCGTCGCCCTTGAAGCGGCCCCAGTCGCCCGTGAGCTTCAGCAGCGCGGTGACCTGCTCGGTCGGCTGGGCGCCGACGCTCAGCCAGTACTGCGCACGGTCGGAGTCGACCTCGATGCGCGAGGGCTCCTCGGTCGGGTGGTACAGACCGATCTCTTCGATCACGCGACCGTCGCGCTTGGTGCGCGAGTCGGCGACGACGATTCGGTAGTACGGAGCGCGGATCTTGCCCAGGCGCTTCAGACGGATTTTGACAGCCACGATTCTCCTGTGTGAGTGGATGATGTGTCGAACTGACTGCCGCGGGCGTGGGGGCACACTCGGCAGGAGGTCTCAAGGTTCGTCCGTCGTACCGGATAGAGGGTCGGGAACGACGAACTCAACTAGCTATTCTGTCAGATACTGCCCTGCTTTGAACAATCGGACGGACGGGACGACCGCATGCTGATCGAATTCTCGGACTCCGAACGCTCCACCGTCGGCATCGAGTGGGAGATCGCCCTCGTGGACGGCGCCACCGGCGACCTGGTGCAGGTCGCCGACGAGGTCCTCCGCGAGCTCGGGACCTCCGACGGCCGGGAGCATCCGCAGATCACGCACGAGCTGCTCATGAACACGGTCGAGCTGGTCAGCCGCGTCCACCGCACGGTGCCCGCCGCGGTCGCCGACCTGCAGGAGCTGATGGGCCTCGTCCGCGATGTGACCGACCCGCGGGGCGTCGAGCTCATGTGCGCGGGGACGCATCCCTTCGCCCAATGGTTCGACCAGCAGGTGACGCCGAATGAGCGCTACGACCGGCTGCTCGACCGCACCCAGTGGTGGGGCCGGCAGATGATGATCTGGGGCGTGCACGTGCACGTCGGCATCGACTCGGTCGACAAGGCGCTGCCGATCGTCAACGGGCTGCTGACCTACTACCCGCACCTGCAGGCCCTCAGCGCGTCGAGCCCGTTCTGGGCCGGTGCACGCACGGGATACGCCTCCAATCGTGCCCTGATGTTCCAGCAGCTGCCCACGGCGGGACTGCCCTGGCAGTTCGGGACGTGGGCCAACTACGAGGAGTACGTGCAGGACCTCGTCACGACCGGTGTCGTCGAGGACCACTCCGAGGTGCGCTGGGACATCCGCCCCTCCCCGCGGTGGGGCACCGTGGAGATGCGTGCCTGCGATGGGCTGTCGACGGCCGACGAGGTCGGAGCGGTGGCCGCGCTCATCCACTGCCTCACCGATCGGATGTCGGGACAGCTGGACGAGGGCATCGAGCCGGTCACCCTCCAGCCGTGGTTCGTCCGGGAGAACAAGTGGCGCGCGGCGCGATACGGTCTCGAGGCCGAGATCATCGAGGCGCCGGACGGGAGCGAGCGCCTGGTCTCGGACGCCCTGCGCGACCTCGTCGACGACCTGCAGCCCGAGGCCGAACGACTGGGATGCGTCGAGCAGCTGGCGGCGGTCGGGCCGATTCTGGATGCGGGAGCCAGCTACCAGCGGCAGCTCGCCGTCGCCGAGCAGAACGGCGGCAGCCTGCAGGCGGTGGTGAGCTCGCTGACCCACGAGCTGCGCAACGGCCTGACGCGCCGGCCGTAGACCCGGCGGCGCGCCGGGCGCGAGGATCGCGTCGGGGCGGGACCACAAGCACTGCTTAGACGATCCATAGGGTCGGCGCGTACCGTTGAAGCATGCTCGCTCGACGTCCCCTCGCCGCCGCGGCGACCGTGATGACGGCCGCTCTGCGGGCGCTCACCGCCCTCTCCGGCTGCGCGGCCGCCAGTGCCGCCTCGAACGCTGTGACCACCGCGGCATCCACCTCGCCGACCGCCGAACACGTCGTCGTGATCGGCGACTCCATCGAGTCCGGCCTCGGGCTCGAACCGGCTGAGGCGTGGCCTGCGCTGCTTGCATCCGCTCACGGGTGGAGGCTGGACAACCTGAGCGAGCCGGGCGCCGGCTTCGTCGCGCCCGGCCCGGACGGCGACAACTTCTCTGCACAGGTCGACCGTGCGATCGCACTGAAGCCCCAGCTCGTCTTCATCGGCGCCTCCGACAACGATCTCGACTCCGACGGGGCTCAGGTGGCCGCGGCGATGCAGCAGGCGGTTCAGCGGCTCAGCGCCGCACTCCCCGGCACGCGGCTGATTGCCTTCAACGCCCTCAGCGGGGCGGCGGGTGACGACGAGCTCTCGGGCGTGAACACGTCGCTTCAGCAGGCGGTCCTCGCGGCCGGCGGCACCTGGCTCGACCTGGGGCAGCCGTACCGCGGCCAGGCGGGCCTCGTGCAGGACGACGGTGAGCACCCCACGCTCCCGGGTCAGCAGGCGATCGCTGCGACGGTCGCGGCGAAGCTGGAGTTGTGACGATCCGCCAGGCAGCGCCTCCTATCCTTGATCGCGTGAGCAGACGAACCCCCCTCGCCCGGCTCACGGCTGCTGTCACCTCCGCCGTGTTCATCGCGGCTTCTCTGGTCGCCTGCACCTCGGGTGCACCGACGCCGCCGACCGCCTCGGATGCGCGGACATCCGCACCCACAGAGCCCTCGAAGCCCGTCATCGCCGCGGCCATCGGCGATTCGATCGCCATCGGCAACGGAGTGCCCGCCGAAGACGCCTGGCCGCTGCTCGTCGCCCAGCATTTCGGCTGGACCCTCAGCGACTTCGCCGAGAGCGCCGCCGGCTTCACCGCACCGGGCCTGAACACGCACATCTTCAACGATCAGGTCAGCGCGGTCATCCGCGTGCATCCCGACGTCGTCATCGTCGGGGCGACGCGGAACGACGTGTTCGCTTCACCCGCCACCTTGCGCACAGCGGCGACGGCTGCTCTCAAGCGGCTGCACGCCGCCCTGCCCCACGCCCGCATCATCGGCGTCAGCGCGCTGTGGGGCTCCGATCCGGCACCCGCGGAAGTGCCCGTGATCTCGCAGACGGTGAAGGCGTCCGTGCTGGCCGTCGGCGGGTCCTGGGTGGATCTCGGCCAGCCGTTCGCCGGGCACCCGGAGCTCGTTCTCGCCGATCACGTCCATCCGACGGTCGAAGGTCAGAAGCTGCTCGCGCAGAGAGTGTCGGACGCGATCGCGGCCCAACACGTCCGGCCGTAGCCGACTCGGCTACCACCGTCGCGACACGCCCGGGAGTGGAACACAGGGTATTCGCAGGTTCGAGCGCTTAGCCTCGCTCCCGTGCGCACCCTCACCCGACGCGCCTCGCGCCCGCTCAGCACCCGGTTGCCCCTCCTCGCGCCGGCCGCGCTGACGGTCGCCCTCCTGGCCCTCGCCGGATGCTCCGCGACGCCGACCGCACGGCCGGTCGCTGCGCAGTCCACGGTGATCGCGGCGCCCGCTGCCGGCAGCCGGACCGGAGCGACGGGTACGGTGAACGCGGTCGCCATCGGCGATTCGATCGCCTTCGGCAAAGGCGTCACGCCGGCGCAGGCCTGGCCCTCGCTGGTCGCCGCGGCGCATGGCTGGCGACTCACCGATCTCGCGGTCTCCGGCTCGGGCTTCGTCAAGGCGGGGTGGAACGGCACCACCTACCGGCAGCAGGTGGATGCTGCGCTGCGCCTGCATCCGCAGGTCATCCTGCTCGCCGCCACCCGCAACGACCGCGATGAGGATCCCGCCGCCGTGACCGCAGACGCCGACACGATGCTGCGGGAGCTGCGTGAGAAGTTCCGCGACGCCACGATCGTCGGAATCACCGCGATCTGGGGTACCGACCATCCACCGGCCACGATGTCGCATGTGGACGAGATCGTCGGGGATGCGGTGCGCGATGTGAACGGCACCTGGCTCGACATCGGCTTCCCGCTCGTCGGCCACCCTGAGCTCGTGCAGGCGGACGGCATCCATCCGAACGCGGCCGGCCAGCGGGTCGTGGCGCAGACCATCGATTCGAAGCTGCGGCCCCTCAACCTCGCGCTCTAGCCGGCAGGAGGGTGCGCGCCGGCGACCGGACGGACCGGCGACCGGCTAGCGACCCAGGAACTTCTGCAGAGCGGCCAGCTCCTCTTCGGAGGGCCCACCCGCCGGCGCGCTCTTCGCTGCGCCGCCGCCGAGACCGAAGCCGCTTCCGCCGCCCGCCGACGCACCGGCCGGCGTGACACCGGCGGCCAGCGCCGCATTCTCTGCCGCGCGCTTCGCCGGGTTGCCGGAGCGGGAGCCCTTCTTCTTGTTGTTCTGCTGCTTGCGGCCGCCATAGGAGGCACCCGGGATGGGACCCATGCCCGGCACGTTCGGCACGCCGCCCTTCGCAACCGTCTTCATCATCTTCGCGGCCTGCTCGAAGCGGTTGACGAGCTGGTTCACCTCGGTGACCGTTGCTCCCGAACCCTTCGCGATGCGCAGGCGCCGAGAGCCGTTGAGGAGCTTCGGATTGGTGCGCTCCGCCTTCGTCATCGACTGGATGATGGCCTCGGTCCGGACGATCTCACGCTCGTCGAACTGGTCGAGCTGCTGCTTCATCTGGCCGGCGCCGGGCAGCATCCCCATCATCTTCTTGATCGACCCCATGTTGCGCAGCTGCTGCATCTGCTTGAGGAAGTCGTCGAGCGTGAAGGTGTCGGTCGCGAACTTCTCGGCGACCTTGCGCGCCTCCTCTTCGTCGAAGGCCTCCTGAGCCTGCTCGATGAGGGTGAGGATGTCGCCGAGGTCGAGGATGCGCGACGCCATCCGGTCCGGGTGGAACGGCTCGAAGTCGTCCAGCCCCTCACCGGTGGACGCGAAGATGATGGGCCGGCCCGTGATGGATGCGACGGACAACGCAGCGCCGCCGCGCGCATCGCCGTCGAGCTTGGAGAGGACGACGCCGGTGAAGTCCACGCCGTCCTGGAAGGCCTTGGCGGTCGCGACTGCGTCCTGACCGATCATCGCGTCGATGACGAACAGCACTTCGTCCGGGTCGGTGGCCTTGCGGATGTCGGCCGCCTGCCGCATGAGCTCGGCGTCGACGCCGAGGCGTCCGGCGGTGTCGATGACGACGGTGTCGTACTGCTTGGTCTCGGCGAACTTCAGCGCGTCCTTGGCGACCTTCACCGGGTTCCCGACGCCGTTGCCGGGCTCAGGAGCGAACACCGGCACACCGGCCTGCTCCCCCACGATCTGCAGCTGGGTGACGGCATTGGGACGCTGAAGGTCTGCGGCGACCAGGAGCGGAGTGTGGCCGTCCTTGACGAGCCACTTGCCGAGCTTGCCCGCGAGCGTCGTCTTACCGGCGCCCTGCAGGCCCGCCAGCATGATGACGGTCGGCGGGCGCTTCGCGAACTGCAGCCGGCGCTGCTGGCCGCCGAGGATGCCGACGAGCTCCTCGTTGACGATCTGGACGACCTGCTGCGCCGGGTTCAGCGCCTTGTTCACCTCGTCGCTCAGCGCACGCTCACGCACCTTGCCGGTGAAGTCCTTGACCACCTCGAGCGCGACATCCGCGTCGAGCAGCGCGCGACGGATCTCGCGCACGGTGCCGTCGACATCCGCCGGCGACAGCTTTCCCTTGGTGCGCAGGTTCTTGAAGGTGTCCGCAAGACGGTCGGAGAGGGAACCGAAAGTAGCCATGATCCAGTGATTCTATCGGGCGATATCGGCTAGACGCCGTGAACGTCGTTCAGTCGCCCGATGTCTCCACCGCGACGACGTCGCCGCGCACATCGAACGAGACGGTCAGCAGCGCATCCGATTCGTCGGGCGCGATCGAGTAGTCGAAGGTGGCGAACACCTCGTCCTCGTCGGCATGGTCGACCTGGAGGACGACGGTGAGCAGCTGCAGCGACCGGAGCACGTCGATGGCGATGTCGCCCGAGTTGTGCACGAGGAGGTCGACCAGGCTGTCGCCGAGCTTCTCGACGTGCTCGTCGATGTAGCTCGACGTCGCCGACTGGCGCGAACTGAGCTCGGCGACCAGCGCATCGCGGGCCCGGGCGTCGAAGCCTTCCAGTGCCTGGATGAGCGCCGCAGCCGAATCCAGGGCGAACTCCGGGACGCGGCTCTCATCGTCGGCGAGGAGTTCGACGTCGATGGCCTGGTCTCCCAGTTCGACAGTGTCGTCCCAGGCCAGTCCGCCACTGGCCGTCTCATCGATGATGCCGAAGAAGTCGTGCTCGATCGCCATGGCGTGACCCTATCCCACCAGCTGCTGGGCGAAGACGTGCGGCGTGAATCCGGTCAGGTCGTTGATCCCCTCACCCTGCCCGACGAGCTTGATCGGGATGCCCGTGCGCTCCTGCACGGCGAGCACGAAACCGCCCTTCGCCGAGCCGTCGAGCTTCGTCAGCACGAGCCCGGTCACGCCGGCGTGCTCGAGGAACGCCTCCGCCTGCGCCAGGCCGTTCTGCCCGGTGGTGGCGTCGAGGACCAGCAGCACCTCGGCGATCGGGGACTGCTTCTCGACCACGCGCTTGATCTTGGACAGCTCATCCATCAGACCGCCCTTGGTCTGCAGCCGGCCGGCCGTGTCGATGATCACGATCTCGGTCCCGTCGCGCTTGGCCTTCTCGACGGTCTGGAATGCGACCGACGCCGGATCCTGTCCCTGCTGCTGAGGGCGCACGATCTCGGCGCCCGCGCGCTCGGCCCAGGTCGCGAGCTGCTCGACCGCCGCAGCACGGAACGTGTCGGCCGCACCCACGACCACCGTGCGGTCGTACGTGCGCAGGAACTTCGCGAACTTGCCGATCGTGGTGGTCTTGCCCACGCCATTCACTCCCACCACCAGGACGATCGCCGGGCGATCGCTCAGTTTGAGGGTCGTGTCGAGTTTCGAGAGCCGCTCCTCGAGCGTCTCGCGCAGCATCCGCTGCAGGTCAGCCGGATCCGTGGTGTGGTAGCGCTCGACCTTGGCGCGCAGGTCGTCGACGACCGCTTCTGTGACGTCCGGACCGAAATCGGCGGTGATGAGAGCCGTCTCGAGGTCGTCCCACGTGTCGTCGTCGATGGTCTTCTTGGCGAACAGCCCGCGGAGGGCGCCCGACAGAGACCAGGGGGTGCGATCAGCCATATCCATCAGCGTAGTCGGCGGATTACCGTGTGCTCATGTACACGCTCGTGGGAGTCTCGGCGGAGCTGGCCGAGCAGCTGGTCGCGATCGAGGCGAACGGCGAGGATGCGGTGCATCAGGCCCGCACGCGGGTACGACGTCTGCGCGGCATCCTGAGCGTGTACAAGAAGGCGTTCGACCGTGAGGCCGACCGCCGGATGCGGGCGCGGCTCAAACGACTGGGCGCGCGGCTCGGCGAGGTGCGCGATCTCGAGGTGCGCATCCGCGCGCTGGAGGACGCGATCGCATTCGTCACGAATGTCCCCTCTGACGGCTCACAGGGCCACATTCGTGACGAATCTGTGGGTGTGGAAGGCGCGGGTGTGGAGGGTGTGGATGCGGGGGTGGTGGATGCGGTGGAGTCGCTCGCGGCGCAGGCGCGGGAACGCTACGACCGCGCGTCCGACGACCTGCTGCGGCTCCTCCGGAGCCGGGGACACCGCGAGCTGATGGCGGACCTGCAGCGGTTCGCCGCCGATCCACCCCTCACCGGGGCCGGGCGGTCGCATCAGCACCGGGTGACTGGGACGGGACTGAAGAAGGCGGCGAAGCGGGTCCGTCGCAGCGTGGGCACCACTCTCGAGGAGCGCCACGAGACCCGTAAGGCGGCCCGCCGACTGCGGTACGCCGCCGAAGCGGTGATCGACGATCTCGGCCGGGAGGCGATCCGGATCGCCGCGGCGGCGGAGGCCGTGCACCATGCCCTCGGCGACCACCGCGACTTCGTCCTGCTCGCCCGCCACCTTCGCGAGACGGCGACGGGTGCCGAGATCACCGCCGTGGTTGCCCGGGGGCTGACCCGTCTCGCCGAGGAGTACGAAGGACGCGCCGAGGAGCAACTGGCCGGCCTCGACGAGAAGCTGGGGGCAATCGAGCCCTGAGTGGGTGCGCCGGCGTGCCTCAGCTCGCCTGTTCCTCCTCCTGCGCCACCCGCTGGCCGACGACCGCGGAGACACCGTCCTGGCGCATCGAGACGCCGTAGAGCGCATCCGCGATCTCCATCGTGCGCTTCTGGTGGGTGATCACGATCAGCTGGCTGGTCTCGCGCAGGTCCTCGAAGATCGTGAGGAGCCGGCCCAGGTTGGCGTCGTCGAGCGCGGCCTCCACCTCATCCATGATGTAGAACGGGCTGGGCCGGGCCTTGAAGATCGCGATCAGCAGCGCGACCGCGGCCAGGGAGCGCTCTCCACCGGAGAGCAGCGAGAGTCGCTCGATCTTCTTGCCGGCCGGCTTCACCGAGACCTCGATGCCGGTCGTCAGCAGGTCGTCGGGGTCGGTCAGGCTGATGCTGCCCTGTCCTCCGGGGAACAGGATCGGGAAGACGCGCGTGAACGCGGCCTCGGTGTCGGCGAAAGCCGACTCGAAGATCGACTGCATCCGCTCGTCGATGTCCTCGATGATCGTCAGGAGGTCCTTGCGGGTGTTCGTGAGATCGGTCAGCTGCTCGGTGAGGAACTTGTGGCGCTGCTCCAGGGCGGCGAACTCCTCGAGCGCGAGCGGGTTCACGCGGCCGAGCTGGGCCAGCTTTCGCTCCGCGGCGGCGAGGCGCTTCTGCTGGTGCTCGCGCGAGAACGGGACGGTCTCGGCGGCGGCACGGTCACCGGTGGTATCCGAGGCGCCGGCGGTGTCGTCGTCCGCGGCGGCAGCGGTGTCGGGGTCCGCAGCGGCAGCGGTGTCGACGTCGCGGAGCTCGCGGGCCACATCGACCGGGACCGGGACATCGGGCCCGTACTCGGCGACCAGCACGTCCTCCACGAGCCCGAGCTCGCTGCCGGCGCGCTCCAACAGGCTCGACAGGTGCAGCTTCTTCTCGTAGATCTGCAGCTCCAGCCCGTGCACCGACTCGGTGACGGCCTGCAGCCGTTCGCGAACGCTGTTCTCGTCGCGACGGAGGGCCGCGAGCTCCTCGTTCTGGCTGGCACGTTCGGCCTCGGCGGTCGCCAGGGCCAGGCGGGCTTCGGCGACCGAGCGATCCGCGGAGGCGAGCACGGCGGGAAGAGCGGAGATCACGCTCTGGGCGGCATCCAGCTGACGCCGGCGGATGACCGCCCGCCGGGCGGCTTCCTCCGCCGCCGCACGCTCGGCCTCGAGGCGGCGGACGAGCGCCTCGCCGCGGGCCTGTTCGGCGCGAACTCGCTCCTTGGCCGTCTCCACGGCCAGCCGCGCCTCGACCTCGGCCTCGCGGGCCGCATCCAGCTCTCCGGAGAGCGCGTCGCGAGCACTGACGTCGAGGATGGGACGCGGTCGCGAGCGAGCCGCCTCCAGCTCGGACTTCGCCTTCTCGGCGCTGCGCTCGGCCTCGGCGACGCGTTCTGCTGCCTGCTCGAGCGCCCGGCTGAGCCGGTCGAACTCGGCCTGCGACGCCTCCAGCTGCACCTTCAGCCGGTTCACCTGCTCGCTCTGCGCCGCGAGCTTCGCATCGAACTCGCGGAGCGTGGCGAGCGCCGCCTGCGACTGCTCTTTGGCGACCTGGAGCACGCCGCGCTGCTCGGCGAGAGCGAACTTCGCCCGGTCGATGAGCGAGGTGACCTCCGTCAGCCGCTCCTGGGCGGCATCCCGATCGGCGATCAGCTCGATGCGGCTCTGCTTGGCGCCGGAGCCGCCGCGCAGGACGTGCTCGGTGAGCACCTCGCCACCGCGGGTGATGATCGTGACCGGTCCGCCGATCCCCCGGCCGCTGAACGCCTCGAAGGCGCTCCGGGCGGCATCCAGGTCGTCGGATATCGCCGTGAACGCGAGGATGCCGCGGACGCCGTCCGGCGCCTCCACGACGCTGATCGCGGGGACGACGCCGGCGATTCCCGAGAGGTCGACCGAGGAGGCGGCGGACGCGGCGATGACGACCTCGACCCGTCCGAGGTCGTCGGCTGCGGCGCGCGCGACCGCAGCGAGAGCAGCATCCCGGTCGTCGGCGAGCACCGCATCCGCGAGAGTCCCCAGCGCTGCCGCGACCGCGGTCTCGTATCCCGGATGCACGCGGACGTGCTCAGCCACCAGGCCCCGGACCCCGGGGAGGCGCGCGCCGACCAGGGCGGCAGAGCCGTCCTTCTGGTCGAGCGCACGCGAAAGAGCGCTGGTCCGGGCGGCGAGGGCGTCGCGCTCCCGCTCCAGCGTGTGCAGCTCCTCACGGAGTCGCTCGATCTCGCCCTCCGCTTCGAAGACCGTCGCCTGAGCCAGTTCGTACGCCTCGTCGAGGTCGCCCTCGCCGATGTCGGCCGTGGCCGCCTCCGTCTCGCGTGCGGCGAACTCGGCGCGCGCCCGCTCCCGGCGTTCCGTGGCGGCGTCGAGGGCGTTCTGCTGGCGGAGCACCTCGCCGCGGACGGCGGCGAGTCGTTGCGCCGCAGCCTCCGCCTGTCCGTTCAACTGGGATATCTCCAGGTCGTGGCGGGAGACGAGGGCGCTCTGCGCGGCGATCTCCTCATCCACCGCATCCAGACGCGACCGGGCACCGCGGGTCGCCGCTTGCGCGGCCGTCCAGGCGCCTTCCGCGTCGGCCACGACGCCACGCAGCCGCTCCACCTCGTCCCGCGCATCCTGGACGTTCTGCGGCGTCACGCTGGGGCCGGCATCGGGCGCATCTCCTTGGCTGCCGAGCAGCGCGACGCGCTGGTTCGCCAGCGTGAACAGGCTGCGGAGCCGCTCCTGCACCGATTCCAGCGCGAAGGCCGTGCTGCGGGCGGCATCCACCGCGTCGCCGACCTGCGCCTGCTCCAGCCGGGTGCGCCGCAACTGCTTCTGCCCGAGCTGCTCCTGCAGCACGATCTGCTCGCTGTGCCGCTCGGACTCGGTCCTGCCGTGGTCGTCGAGCGTCCGGCGCAGCGAGACGACCTCGTCCGCCAGCAGCCGCGCCCGCGCGTCACGCACGATGGCCGCGATGGACTGCGCCTCGCGCGCGATCTCGGCCTGATGGCCGAGCGGCTTCAACTGCCGCCGGACCTCACCCGCCAGGTCGCTGAGGCGCGTGAGGTTGGTCTGCATCGCCTCCAGCTTGCGGAGGGTCTTCTCCTTGCGGCGGCGGTGCTTCAGGATGCCGGCCGCCTCCTCGATGAAGCCCCGGCGCTCCTCGGGGCTGGCGCGCAGCACGGCATCGAGCTGCCCCTGGCCGACGATGACGTGCATCTCGCGGCCGAGGCCGGAGTCGCTCAGCAGTTCCTGCACATCCAGCAGGCGGCACGACTGACCGTTGATCGCGTACTCGCTGCCGCCGTTCCGGAACAGGGTGCGCGAGATCGTCACCTCGGAGTACTCGATGGGCAGAGCACCATCGGAGTTGTCGATGGTCAGTTGCACCTCGGCACGGCCGAGGGGGCCGCGCGTTGCGGTGCCGGCGAAGATGACGTCCTCCATCTTGCCGCCGCGAAGAGTCTTGGCGCCCTGCTCCCCCATCACCCAGGCGAGCGCGTCCACCACGTTGGACTTGCCGGACCCGTTCGGGCCGACGACGCAGGTGACGCCCGGCTCGAAGGCGAACGTCGTCGGCTGCGCGAACGACTTGAAGCCTTTGAGCGTCAGACTCTTCAAGTACACGCAGGCGAATTTACCGGACGTTCACGCGCGCGCCGCGCCGGAGCGCCGCAGACGGGGACTCAGGTTCCGCGCCCCAGCCGTACGGAGACCGGGTCCTCGTCGGGCACATGGGGGTAGTGGTCATACCCTTCGGACGCGGAAACGCGCCGGCCCGTGATGGGCCGGCGCGTTCCATGAAGGCATTGCCGGGGTCAGCCGACGCCCAGGTACGCCTCCTTGATGGCCGGGTCGGCCAGCAGTTCGCGGCCGGTGCCCGCGTGCGTGATGTAGCCCGTCTCGAGCACGAAGGCGCGATGTGCGCGGGCCAGCGCCTGGTTGGCGTTCTGCTCCACCAGCAGCACCGTGGTGCCCTGCTTGTTGATCTCGGTGACGATGCTGAAGATCTGGCGGATGAACTGGGGCGCGAGGCCCATCGACGGCTCGTCGAGGAGCAGCAGCCGCGGGCTCGACATCAGCGCACGACCGATCGCGAGCATCTGCTGCTCGCCGCCGGACATGGTGCCGCCGACCTGCGTCTTCCGTTCGGCGAGGCGCGGGAACAGCGAGAACACGCGGTCGAAGTCCTCGCCCATCTTCGAGCGGTCCTTACGCCCGAACGCCCCCATGTCGAGGTTCTCCAGGACCGTCATGCCCGGGAAGATCCCGCGCCCTTCGGGTGCCTGCGAGATCCCCCGGATGACGCGGATGTGCGCCTTCATCTTGGTGATGTCCTCGCCGTCGAACATGATGGACCCGGCCGAGGGGTTCAGGATGCCCGAGATCGTCTTCATCGTCGTGGACTTGCCGGCGCCGTTCGCACCGATCAGGCTCACGATCTCGCCCTCCTCCACGGAGAAGGACATGTCGTGGATGGCCTCGATCCGGCCGTAGGACACGCTGATGTTCTTCAGCTCAAGCAACGTCATCTTCAGGCTCCCCGAGGTAGGCGGCGATCACGCTCGGGTCGTTCCGGATGGCCTCCGGAGTGTCGTCGGCGAGCTGGCGCCCGAACACCAGCACGACGATCCGGTCGGTGACGCCCATGACCAGCTTCATGTCGTGCTCGATCAGCAGCACGGTGTAGCCGTCGGCGCGGATGGTCCTGATGAGATCCATCAGGTCCTCCTTCTCCGCCGGGTTGAAGCCGGCCGCCGGCTCGTCGAGGCACAGCACCTTGGGGTCTGTTGCGAGGGCTCGCGCGATCTCCAGGCGGCGCTGATACCCGTACGGAAGCGACCGGGACAGCGAGCCTGCGTGGTCGGCGATGCCGACGAACTCCAGCAGCGCCATGCCGCGCTCGATGGCCGACTTCTCCTCACGTGTGTGGCGCGGAAGTCGGAGCAGCGCGCCGGGCACGGACGTGCGGTGCCGCGCATCCAGGCCGACCACCACGTTCTCCAAGGCGGTCATCTCGCCGAACAGGCGGATGTTCTGGAAGGTGCGCGCCAGGCCCAGCCGGGTGATCTGGTGCTGCTTGCGGCCCCGGATCGTCTGGCCCTCCAGCAGCACATCGCCGCTGGTCGGCTTGTAGACGCCGGTCATGGCGTTGAAGCAGGTGGTCTTGCCCGCGCCGTTGGGCCCGATGAGGCCGAGGATCTCTCCCCGGCGGATGTCGAACGTCACGTTGTCGAGGGCCGTGAGACCGCCGAACTTCACGGTGAGGTTGCGCACCTCCACGATGTTCTCGCCGACCTCGACCGCGATCTCGCGATCCGGTGCTGCGGCCTCGGCGACCGCGAGGTCGACTCCGGCTGCCTCCAGCTCGTCCTCATTCACACCGAGGACGGGCTCGTCCTCGGGGACGGTGTTCTGTGCGTCGGTCATCGTGCGCCTCCCTCCGCGCCGTCTCCGCCCAGGGCGCCCCGGTCGACGACGGGCGTCGGCCTCGTCGCCGTCGGAGTCCGGCCCTTCATCGCCTCGGCCACGCGCCGGTAGGCCAGCGTCCCGTACGCCAGGAGCTTCTGACGCGCGGGGAACAGTCCCTGCGACCGGAAGATCATGATGAGCACGAGCGCGACGCCGAAGATCAGGTACTTGTAGTCCGCGATCACGGTGAAGCGGAGCGGGATGTACGCCACGATCGCACCGCCGAGCATCGCACCGACCTTGTTGCCCGCGCCGCCGAGAACGACGGCGGCCAGGAACAGGATGGAGGTCTGGACGTCGAACTTCTGGTTGTTGACGAAGCCGACCTGACCGGCGAACAACGCGCCGGACAGTCCGCCGACGCCGGCGCCGATGGCGAAGGCCCACACCTTGTACTTGAACGTGGGGACGCCCATGATCTCGGCGGCGTCCTCATCCTCGCGGATGGCGATCCAGGCGCGGCCTACGCGGCTGCGCTCCATGTTCCCGACCAGCAGCAGGATGACGATGATGATCGAGATCGTCAGCCAATACCAGGGAATGCCGTTGGAGTTGGAGAAGATCGGGACGCCCTGCGCGTTGTTCCCCGGCGGGTGGCCCACGTTCTGGAAGCCGACCTGGCCCTTCATCGCCGGGATGATCGTCGCGAGGATGCGGACGATCTCACCGAACCCGAGCGTGACGATGGCCAGGTAGTCGCCACGGAGGCGCAGCGTCGGAACGCCCAGGATGACCCCGAAGGTCATCGTGATCCCGATGGCGACCGGGATGGTCCACAGGTACGGGATCTTGACGAACGGCGAGTCGGGGCTGGTCAGCATCGCGGCGGTGTACGACCCGACCGCGAAGAACGCCACGTAGCCGAGGTCGAGGAGGCCCGCGTAGCCGACGACGACGTTCAGGCCGACGGCGATGAGCGCGTAGACCGCCATCGAGAAGCACGCCAGCGACCAGTCGTTGCCAGGCTCTGTGCTGAGCGGGAAGAAGTTCAGATAGGGCAGGGCGTAGGCGATGACCACCACGATCACCAGCCAGGCCCACTGCGCGGGCCGCGACAGGGCGTTCCAGCGGTCTCGAAGCCGCTGGAACGGGCCGTTGCCGCGCTTCGCGCGCGCGGCCTCCTGTGCGTCGAGGGCTTGTTCCTCGCGGCCGTCGGGGAGGACCCGGGGACCTTCGGTCATGCTCATGCGCGGCTCCTTCCGAGCGAGGTGCCGAGGATGCCGCTGGGCTTGACCAGCAGCACGAGCACCAGGACGACGAAGGCGACGACGTCCGTCCATTGCGAGTCACCCAGCAGGATCTGACCGTAGTTGCCGATCACGCCCAGCAGCAGGCCTCCGAGGAGGGCGCCACGGACGTTTCCGATCCCGCCGAGCACGGCCGCCGCGAACGCCTTGACGCCGAGGATGAAGCCGCCGTTGTAGATCACGCCGGACGGCACGAGCATCACGTAGAAGAGCGCGGCCGCACCCGCCAGGATGCCGCCCGTGATGAAGGTGATCTGGATGATCCGCTCCTTGTTCACGCCCATCAGGGTCGCCGTGTCCGCGTCCTGAGCCACCGCGCGGATGCCACGGCCGGTGCGCGTACGCCGGATGAACCAGTCGGTCGCGATCATCAGGATGACCGCGGCGATGACGATGATGAGCTGCTGGCTGTTCACGATCGTCCCGAAGACGTCGAAGATCGGCTTCGGGATGAACATCGTCACCGCCGGCTCCGCGTTCGCTCCCCGGATCAGGAAGATCAGGTACTGGATCGTGAACGAAGCGCCGATCGCCGTGATGAGGAACACGAGGCGTGGCGCGTTCCGTTTTCGAAGCGGGCGGTACGCCACGCGTTCCAGGATCCAGGCGGTGACCGCCGAGGCCAGCACGCCGACGAGCAACGCGAGTATCAGGTCGCCGATGAGTGCGACGGGGCCGAGCGTCGGGGCGCTCGGGCCGAAGCCCAGCGTTGTGAGTGTCACCACGACGCCGTACGCGCCCATGATGAACACCTCGGAGTGGGCGAAGTTGATCAGGTTCAGCACGCCGTAGACGAGCGTGTAGCCGACCGCGATCAGGCCGTAGACCGCACCGAAGGTGAGGCCGTCGAACGTGGCGCTCCAGAAGTTCTGGGCCAGAGCGTTGACGTCGAAGTTGATCCAGGAACTGTCGAGGGCGGGATGGAGGACGAGGGTTTCGAGCATTCGAGCATCCAGGGTTTCAGTGCCGGGTCTCCGTCGATCCGGCAGGCAAAGCGAGCGTAGCCGAAAATGGAGGGTGCCGCGGGCCGCCGGGACCCGCGGCACCCTTCAGGGGGTCGGCTCAGCCGATGGTGCCGATCGGGACGATCTTGCCGTTGTCGACCTTGTAGCCGTAGACGGCAGGCGCCTGCAGCTCACCGGTGGAGTCCCACTTGTAGTGCTTGCTCAGGCCGTCCGCGTCGTAGCTCTTGACCCAGGCGAGCAGGTCGGCGCGGGTCGTCTTGCCCTTGTCGATGCCCGCGAGGAGAACGGTGGCCGCGTCGTAGCCCTCGATCGAGTAGGTGCCGGGCTCCGCGTTCGCGAGCTTCTTGTAGGCGGACTCGAAGTCCGGGATGAGCTCACCCGGGATGCAGGGGCAGGTGAAGTACGCGTTGCTGGACGCGTCTCCGGCCAGCTTGATGAACTGGTCGTCCTTCACGCCGTCGGGGCCGACGAACGTGCCCGTGTAGCCCTTGTTGACCAGCTGCTGGTCGAACGGAGCACCCTCGGCGTAGTAGCCCGCGTAGTACACCGCGTCCGGCTTCGCGTTGAGGATCTTGGAGATCACCGCGGAGAAGTCCTTCTGGCCGGTGGTCACCTTGTCGGTGCCGACGAGCGCGTCGCCGAGTGCCTTCGAGGTCTGGGTGCCGAGGCCGATTCCGTAGTCGGAGTCGTCCTGGACCAGGTAGACCTTCTTGGCCTTCAGCTTGCCCGTCAGGAACTTCGCCGCAGCGGGACCCTGCACGGCGTCGTTGCCGAGACCGCGGAAGAAGGTCTTCCAGCCGTTCTGCGTCAGACCCGGGTTGGTGGCCGACGGGGTGATGTGGACCAGACCCTGCTGCTCGAAGATGTTGCCGGTGGCCTTCGACTCACCCGAGAACGGCAGACCGACGACACCGATGATGTCGCTCTCGTTGACCGCCTGGGTCACGGGGCCGGTCGCCTTGTTCGGGTCGCCCTCGGTGTCGAACTTCTTGAAGCCGACCTGGCATCCCTTGTTGGCCTCGTTGTGCTGGTTGATGGCCAGCTGGATGCCGTTGTAGATGTTGATTCCGAGCTGGGCGTTCGGGCCGGTCTCGGCGCCGAGGTAGCCGATGGTCAGCCCGGCAGGACACGTGGCCTTCCCGTCGCCGGCGGGGAGCACGGCGTCCTTGGGGACATCGACCGACGTGATCGCCGGGATGTTCACCTTGGAGGAGTTCCCGTTGGTGGATCCGCCCGTGGACGGCTGGTTCGCACATCCAGCGAGCAACAGTGCGACTGACGCTGCAACAGCCGCACCGATGGTGACTTTCTTCCTTAGCATCTTCTGCCTCTCGACGTAAATCCGTCACGAACTCGCCGTTTTAGCCGGTTCGTGCCACGAATATGTGTGCTGAGAATACATGGCCCGCAACGTTTTGCACCCACGATGCGCGCGCAGATTTACACGATCGAAACCAAAGTGATCCGGTGACTTCACAGCGTGAGGGAGCTCGCATAGGCTGAATTCCCGCGTGAATCGGCTCGAGGAGGTGTCCTGCGGTGCGTGTGACGCGGCTCCCCATCCCCGATACGCTGGGAACCCCGGAATCAGCGGCCTTCGAGGAGCTCGTCGGCGTGCTCAACGGGATCGTCGTAGACCTCTGGGGCGACGACGATTTCGTCGAGACGGCGGAGCAGGCGCTCGCCGCGCACCGCGAGCAGGACTATACCGAGCGGATCGTGTTCGTCGCGATCGAAGAGGGTGCGATCGTCGGGCGTGTCGAGGCGGTCTTCCCGCTCGACGCGGACTCGGAGACGGCCTCACTGCTCGTGGATGTGGTCCCGGCGCTGCGCGGCCGCGGGATCGGGACCGCACTCCTCGCGAAGGGCCACGAGCTCGCGGCCGAAGGCGGCCGACGCGTGGTCTCCGCGTACACCGAGCATCCCATCCGCACTCTCGAGGGCGCCGAGCGGCTGGTGCGGGCGTCGGCGGGGTCGGCCGGCCTGCCCGCGGAATCGCCGGCCGTGCGGTTCGTGCGCCGTCACGGCTACAGCCTGGGGCAGATCGAGCGGTCGAGCGAGCTGCACCTCCCCCTCCCGCCGGAACGCGAAGCGGGACTCACCATGCCGCTGAACGGGTTCCGCCTGGTCTCCTGGTGGGGCGCGGCGCCTGACGAGTTGCTGGAGCGTTTCGCGGCGATGAAGGCCCGGATGTCGACCGACATCCCGCAGACCGGGATCGCGGTGGATCCGGAGGACTGGGACGGCGAACGGGTCCGCTCCCAGGAGCGCACACTGGTGGCGCGCGGTGAGCCGCTCCTCGTCACGGCGGCCGTGCACGAAGCGACCGGTGAGATCGCTGCATACACGGAGCTGGCCGTGCCCGCGGATGGGACGAAGGCCGAGCAGTACGACACGCTCGTCGCCCGGGCGTACCGCGGTCACCGCCTCGGCACGGCGGTGAAGCTGCGGAACATCCAGGAGCTGGGACGCCGCGCCCCGCACATCCGCCGCATCCTCACCTGGAACGCGGACGAGAACGACCCCATGCTGGCGATCAACCGGGCCTTCGGCTTCCGTCCGCACGCCCTCACCGGCCACTGGCAGAAGACCCTGGAGTAGCGGCTGGGCCGAGTCCTGAGGACGGGGTCAGCGCGGAAGGCGGAGGCGCTGGCAGTGGGGACAGAAGTGGGAGCCACGGTTCATGAACTGCTCCCGGACGATCGGCGTGCCGCAGCGCGGGCACGGCTCGCCCTGACGACCGTAGGCGTTGAGGCTGTGCGAGAAGTAGCCGGAGGCGCCGTTCACGTTGACGTACTGGGCGTCGAAGCTCGTGCCGCCCTCCGCGAGGGCCTTCTCGAGCACGTGGCGCACCTCGGCGAGCAGGGTGCGCACCTTCGCCCGGCTCAGCGAGTTCGCGGGCTGGGCGTAGTGGATGCGCGCGGCCCACAGCGCTTCGTCGGCGTAGATGTTGCCGATGCCGCTGACGAGGCGCTGATCGAGCAGCGCGCGCTTGATGTCCGTATTCTTCCGGGCGAGTGCTGCAGCCAACCCGGCGTCGTCGAACGCCGGGTCGAGCGGGTCCCGCGCGATGTGGCCGACCTGGGTCGGAACGAGCGGCTCGTCCGTGCCGAGCCCGCCGGGAGCGCCGTCGAGGGTCGGGACCAGAGCATCCACCGCCATCGAACCGAAGATGCGCTGGTCGACGAAATGCACCCACAGCTCGCCGTGCACCGGATGCGCGATGTGAAGGCGGATGCGCAGCAGCCCGGCCTCCCCCGTACCGGGCTCCCGCAGCAGGATCTGCCCGCTCATTCCGAGATGCGCGACGATCGCGCGCCGCGGCACACCCTCGAGCGGGATCCACAAGAACTTGCCCCGGCGGACCGGGCCCAGCATGACACGACCGCCGAGCAGCGCCTCGAAGTCGCCCACGAGCGGGTCGTGGCGCCGGAGAGACCGGTGCTCGAAGACCTCCACGCCGAGGATGGTCGCGCCGGTGACGGCCGGAGCGAGGCCGGCCCGGACGACCTCAACCTCGGGAAGCTCGGGCACGTCGTCTCGTCAGCTCCGTCCAGGCGCTCAGTGCTGCGGCCATCTCGGCCTGCTTCTTGCTGGTGCCGTCGCCCGTCGCCGTGATCAGACCCCCGACCTCGACAGTGGCATGGAAGGTCTTGGAGTGGTCCGGGCCCGTGTTCGTGACCGTGTACACCGGGAGTCCGGCGCCTCGGTGGGCGGCGATCTCCTGCAGGCTCGTCTTCGGATCCATGGCGGCGCCGAAACGCTCGGGGTCGTCGAGCAGCGGCTCGATCAGCCGCAGCACGAGTGCCGTCGCCGCATCGCCGCCGGCGTCGAGGTAGGTCGCTCCGATGAGCGCCTCGACGGTATCGGCGAGGATGGACGCCTTCTCGCGTCCGCCGCTCTGGTTCTCGCCGCGCCCCAGCTTGAGGTACTCCCCCAGACCGATCCGGCGGGCGACCTGAGCGAGCGCGACGGAACTGACCAGGCTGGCGCGCCGCTTGGCGAGCTCGCCCTCATCGAGGTGCGGGTTCTCGCGGAACAGCTTGACCGTGACGGCCTGGCCGAGGATCGAGTCGCCGAGGAACTCGAGGCGCTCGTTGTTCGGGATGCCGCCGTGCTCGTACGCGTAGGAGCGGTGCGTCAGCGCGCGCTGCAGCAGCTAGGCGTCGAGGTAGACGCCGAACGCCTGCGCGAGCTACCGCTGGTCGGCGGGTTACGCTGTGCTGGCCACGGGCGGCGGGGGTGGTTGTCCCGGTTCCGACCGGCGGTCAGACCGCGAGGACCTGCTTGCCGTCGTACTGGCCGCAGTTGGAGCAGGCCGTGTGCG
>JBQCCO010000270.1:0-2111 GCA_051962155.1 Leifsonia sp.
GGGTTCCTGACCAGCGCACCGCTAAGTTCTGCGCATGACCCGGCGCCTGCACGTCGACGTCCCCGCGCCCGCGCTCGGCGGCGCCGGCACCGTGATCGTCCACGGCCACTACGGCCGCCCCTTCCTGGTCTTCCCGTCCGAGCAGGGCCGGGCCTGGGACTTCGAGAACAACGGGATGATCGACGCGGTCCGACCGCTGCTCGACGCCGGCCGGTGCAAGCTCTACTGCGTCACCTCGCACGACGCGGTCTCCTGGTCCAACCGGTCGCTGTCCATCGAGGACCGGGCCCGACGCCACACCGAGTACGAGCAGTGGATCATCGACTCGGTGCTGCCGTTCATCTGGGACGACTGCGGCGGATTCCAGGAGGTCGGCACGATCGGCGCCTCGATGGGGGCCTACCACGCGCTGATCTTCGCGCTGCGGCGGGCCGACCTGTTCCCGCTGTCGATCAGCATGTCCGGCAACTACGACCCGTCGGTCTGGCACGGCTGGGGCGAGCAGGGCGAGGCGGCGTACTTCGCCAACCCCACCCACTTCGTGCCCGGGCTGGGCGGCGACCACCTGGACTGGCTGCGGTCCCGGCTGTCGGTGCTGCTCGTCGTGGGGCAGGGCATGTGGGAGGACACCACCGGAGCGCTGGATTCCACCCGGCGGATGGCCTGGCTGCTGAAGGACAAGGGCATCCGCTGTGAGCTCGACGAGTGGGGGTACGACATCCCGCACGACTGGCCGTCCTGGCAACGACAGCTGGCGCACCACCTGCCCCGGTTCTGCTGAGTAGAGGAGGCCCCATGCCCCGAGGCGACCGCACCGAGCACCTCATCGGTCTGCTGCTCGGCACCGAGGAGGACTGGCCCCGCGCGTTCGAGGAGCTCGTCCGCCGGCTCGGAGCGGTCCGGCATCCCGACGGCACGCCGCATACGCTGCGGACCGAGCGGATCACGATCGAGCCGTTCGAGCTGCGCGACCGGCCGCGCCACGACCTGGTCATCGACCGTCTCGCGTACTGGTACTACCACCCGCGGGAGTGGCTGAAGAAGGTCGCGCTGATGGACGACGTGTACCTGCTCAACAGCCCGTTCACGTTCCAGTCCATGGAGAAGCACGCCGCCTACTGCGCGATGATCCGGCTCGGGCTCAAGGTTCCGGACACCTGGCTGGTGCCACCGAAGGAGCCGCTGGACAACGCGCGCTGGGCGTACACGTCGTCGAAGTACAACCGGGCCTTCGACCTGGACGGGATCGCCAGCCGGGTGGGCTACCCGCTGTTCATGAAGCCGTTCGACGGCGGCGCCTGGGTCGGCGTCTCCCGCATCACCAGCGCGACCGACCTGCACAAGGCTTACGACGAGTCCGGCCAGCGGCTGATGCACCTGCAGGCCTCCGTCGAGGGCTACGACTCGTTCGCCCGGTCGCTGACGATCGGGGCCGAGACGATGGTGATGAAGTTCCGCCCCGAGCTGCCCATGCACGACCGGTACGAGGTCGCCTACGACTTCCTGCCGCCGGCGGCCGGGCTCGAGGTGCTGGCGATCTCGAAGCTGATCAATGCCTTCTTCCGCTGGGAGTTCAACTCCTGCGAGTCGCTCGTGGTCGGCAGCGACGTGCACCCGATCGACTACGCCAACGCCTGTCCGGACATCGCGATCACATCGTTGCACTACTACTTCCCGTGGGCGATCAGCGCGCTGCTCAAGTGGTCGGCGTTCTGCACGGTGACGGGTCGCCAGCCACGGCTGGACACCAACACGCGGGACTACTTCGACGTCGCGGACTCCGACCGCTCGTACGGCGACAAGCTGGCCGAGTACGCGCGGCTGGCCGACGCCTACTTCGAGAAGGACCGGTACGAGGAGTTCTGCGCGACCTCGCTGGCGTCGCTGGACGAGATCGTCCTCGACTGGGTGGCCTCCCCTGACTTCGACGCCCTGCTCGTCGACACCGTCAAGTCCACCTATCCCGCCCACGAGCAGGACCGCTTCATCGCCCATTTCCGCGGCCTGCTCGGCCTCTGGGTCACCGACAACTCGGTTTAGCCGTACTGGTTGTGTCCGGGCGCTCACTGGTGTGTGATGCGGCCGTGACCAGGATGCGCGCTGTCGTAACG
>JBQCCO010000271.1:0-9241 GCA_051962155.1 Leifsonia sp.
CGCCGGGCGCGCCCGTCGCCGTCCACACGCTCTACGGCGTGCTCTGCGCCGGCGACGAGCTCCTCAACGTGCGCCTCGGGGGCGCCTGACCGGCTCCTCCGCCCGGCCTACGACGCCATCATCGGCTTCATGGACGCCATCATGGCGTCGCACGCGTCCGCGCAGTTCCTGCAGACCTGAGCGCACATCGTCGCCGACGCGCTCTCGCCCATCCCACCGCAGTCGTCCGCGCAGGCGTGGCACATCGCCGACGTGGCCTGAAGCATCGCCATCATCGCCGCCATGTCGCCGGCGTTCATCGGCATCGGGCGCAGCATCATCCGCATCATCGTGTTGCACATCTCCGCGCAGCTCATGCACATCGCCGAGCCCGCCATGCCCTCCATCGACATGGAGCCGGCACACATCGTGCACGCCTGCTCGCACGCCGCACACGCCTCGATACATCGCTGCATCATGGACATGTCCATGCCCGCCATCGGCCCCTGGGCCGACTCGCTCATCATCGACATCATCTGAGTGGTCTCATCCATCACGCGCTCCCACCTCCCGCCGGCACGCGGAGGCAGGTCGCCTCAGAGTCGCCGTGCCGTAACACACGCAACGATAGGAGTGCGCGCCCGTGGCCACAAGCGGTCCGCTCGGTCCGTGTCGCCGGAGGCGCACATCACGGGGAGGGCCGCAGCCCGACCGGCGGGCGCGCCCGATGCGATCAGCGTGCGCTCGTGGATGCGGCGAGAGAGTCGAGCGGCACGTTCGGGTCGCGCAGCGCATCCCGCGACACGACCTCGCCCGATCGGACGAGCGCCTTGATGTCGTCGTTGACGTCCCAGATGTTGACGTTCATCCCCGCGACCACCCGTCCCTCGCGAAGCCAGAACGCGATGAACTCTCCGGAAGCGGGGTCGCCGCGGTAGGCGAGCTCTGCGTCGCGCGTGAGCGGCGCGAAGCCGGCGTACTCCATCCCGAGGTCGAACTGGTCGGTGTAGAAGTACGGGATGGCGTCGTGGGTCACGGGCTGGCCGAGCATCGCGCGCGCTGCGGTGGTGCCGCCGTCGATGGCGTTCGCCCAGTGCTCGCTGCGGATGCGGCGGTCGATCAGCGGATGGACGGCTCCGGCGATGTCGCCGGCGGCGAAGACGGCGGGCGCGCTCGTCCGGAGGGAGGCATCCACCAGGACGCCGTCACCCGTGTCCAGCCCGGCGCGCTCGGCCAGCTCGATGAGCGGGACCGCGCCCACGCCGATCACGACCAGATCGGCGGGGAAGGTCTCGCCGTCCGCGAGCCGGACGCCGGTGGCATGCCCGTTCTCGCCGACGATGCTCTCTACCGCCACCGAGGCCCGGATTCGCACATCGTGCTCGGCGTGCAGCCGGGCGAAGAAGCGCCCCAGCTCGTCGCCGAGGGCAGCGGCGAGGGGCACCGGGTCGCGCTCCAGGATGGTGACCTCATTGCCCAGCGTGCGGGCGGTCGCGGCGACCTCCATGCCGATCCAGCCGGAGCCGATCAAGACGATCCGCCGGCCGCCGCGCTGGAGGGTGTCGCGGAGGCGGTCGCTGTCGTCCACCGTGCGGAGGGAGACGACGCCGTCGAGGTCGGCTCCGGGTATCGGGAGCCTGCGGGGTGTCGAGCCGGTCGCCAGCAGTGCCCGGTCGAAGCGGTACCGGGTGCCGTCGTCGGTGGTGACCGAGCCGCTCGGGTCGAGGCCGGAGACCCGGGTGCCGAGGTGCAGGTCCACGTCGTTGTCGAGGTACCACGAGGCGTCGAGGACGTCGATGCTCGCCCGGTCGTCGTTCCCCGCGAGGTAGCCCTTGGACAGCGGCGGCCGGATGTACGGTGCGTGCCGCTCGGCGCCGAAGAGGTGGATGCGGCCGTCGTAGCCCTCATCCCGTAACGTCTTCGCCGCCGTCGCGCCGGCCAGAGCCGCGCCGACGATGACGATCTCGGAGATCGCGTTCATCGCTCTGCACCTCCAGCGGTGAAGGCTGGGCGGGTATCCATCGTCCGTGACATGAGCTCCTCCTCGGTCTATGCCGAGAATACGGAGGCGGGATTCTCTATGTCAAGAAATACTTTTTTAGACGTGCGGATTCCGTTGAGGCGGTTCCGCATCCATCAGTGGCGGATGCCGCCACAATGAGAGCACCGAGCACGACCGAAGGGGCCGATGTGGCACACGCAGAGAACACGATCACGATCGCGAGGACACCGGACGCGGTGTTCGCCTTCCTCGCGGACGGGACCAACAACCCGCGCTGGCGGACCGGGGTGAAGTCCATCGAGCTCCGCAGCGGCACGCCGGGCGAAGTGGATGCGGTGTACGCCCAGACGCTCACCGGGCCGGGCGGACGCCCCATCGCCGGCGACTACCGCATCACCTCCGCGGTCCCCGGGGAACGGCTCGGCTTCTCGGTGAGCGCGGGGCCCGCGCGACCCACGGGCGAGTACACGTTGACGCCGGACGGGGACGGGACGCGCGTCCGTTTCACGCTGGACCTCGAGCCGACCGGGCTCATGAGGCTGATGAGCGGGGCCATCCAGAAGACGATGACCGCAGAGGTCGGTCAGCTGTCGACACTGAAGTCCGTGCTCGAAAGCTGAGAACAGGAGGGGCGGAGGCTACAGCCCGCGGCTACTGCCGTCGGCTACAGGGCGAAGGGCGGGCGCTGCTCGTCCGGGGTGAGTGCCTCGGCGGGGTCGGTGCCGAGGGCGAGGATGCGGTTGGCCGCATCCACGTGCACCACGACCGGGACGAAGGCCCGCGCTTCGGCGTTGTCGAGCTGCGCGTAGGAGATGACGATCACGGTGTCGCCGATCTCGGCGAGGTGCACGGCCGCTCCGTTGACACCCATGACGCCGCTGCCGCGCTCGCCCGCGATCAGATAGGTCTCGAAGCGGGAGCCGTTGGTCACATCCACCACGGCGACCTGCTCGCCGGGCAGGAGATCGGCGGCCTCCATGAGGTCGAGATCGACGGTCAGCGAACCGACGTAATGCAGGTCCGCGTGCGTGATCGTCGCGCGGTGGATCTTGGATTTGAACATGGTGCGCAGCACGGCTTCCATCCAATCACCCCTCGCTGAGAATGCGCGACACAGGGGCGGGCGAATCCAGAGCGCGCGAACCGGGAGCGCGCCACCCGAGCGCCGCAGACACTCGCTCGGTGGTCGCGTGCAGGGCGGGGAGCAGCCCGAGCACGCCCTCGTACGGCAGCACGACGGTCGGCACCGAGATCGAGACGGCCGCGGCGATGCGTCCGTCCGGCCCGAACACCGGCGCGCCGACGCAGTTCATGAAGGTCTCGTGCTCCTGGTGGTCCTCGGCCCAGCCGCGCTCGGCGCTGCGCTGCACCTCCGCGAGCAGGGCGTCGGCGGTGGTGATGGTGCGATCCGTGAACCGCGGGAGCTCGATCCCGGAGACGACGCGGCGACGCTCGTCCTCATCCAATCCGCCGAGCAGGACCTTCCCGACCGCGGTGGCGTGCAAGGGAGCCGCGAGCCCCACGTGCGAGTACATGCGGAGGGGCTGCTGCGACTCGACCTTGTCCACGTAGGTCGCCACTCCCGCGCGATAGGTCGCCAAGTGGATGGTCTGGCCGGTCTCCGCGCCCAGCTCCCGGAGGGCGGGAGCGGCCACGGCGCGCACATCCACGGCGTCGAGCGCCGCGCTGGCCAGCGCGAAGACGGCCGGCCCGACGCTGTAGCGGTGTGCGCTGTCGTGCGTGACGTACCCGCGGTCCTCCATCGTCTGCAGGAGGCGGAGCACCGTGCTCTTGTGGACCTCGAGCCGGGTGGCGAGCGCATCCAAGCCGACCACTCCGTGCGCGATCAGGTCGAGGAGGTCGAGGGCCCGGCCGGTGGACTGACTCATGCGACAGCCTCGGCGTCGCGCCACGGGAGGGCTCCCGCGTGCACCCTCCAGCGCGACCATTCGTCATCGCTCGCTGCTGCGATCCGGTCCCGCTCCGCGCGGCTGGGAACGGTGACCGGACGGTCGCCGTGCGCGATCAGGGCAAGGGAGGCGAGGGCGTGACCCAGGCGGAGGGAGGCGATGTCGTCCCGGCCCTCGGCCCTCCCGCAGAGGAAGCCGGCAGCGAAGGCATCGCCCGCTCCGACCGGCTCCACCACGTCCACCGTCAGGCACGGGACGGTGCTGACGCCGCCGTCCCGCCGGTGGACGGCGGCAGCGCGAACGTCGTCCTTCAGGACGAGCGTCGTCAGCTGCGGGTTGCCGGCGAAGAAGCGCTCGGGATCGGCGTGACCGAAGTGGGCTTCGGCCTCGTCGTGGCCGGCGAAGAGCAGGTCGGCCCGGTCGACGAGCGCATCGAGCGCGGCGGTGTCCCTGTCCTGCCACAATCGCAGACGGAAGTTGAGGTCGACGCTCACCACCGTTTCCGGGCCGACCACCTCGCGCAGCCGGGCGATCGCGGACGCGACACTCGGCGAAAGAGCAGCGGTGATGCCGGAGGTATGGACCAGCGCGGCGCTCTGGAGCAGCGCTGCGGCCGGCCCCGTGGCGAACGTCTCGAAGCCGATGGCGGAGGCGGCCGAGTCGCGGCGGTAGTAGTGCATCCGCGTGGTGTGGCCGGAGGGGCCGAGCGTCGACTCCTTGACGTACAGGCCGGTCGGGCGCGTGGCGTCGCGTTCCACCGCGGAGGCGTCGACGCCATACTCTGCGGCGGCGTTCCGGATGCGCTCCCCGAATCCGTCATCGCCGAGGCGCGAGAGCCAGGCGGTGGGCACGCCGAGGCGTGCGAGAGAGGTGGCGACGTTGAGCTCGGCCCCGCCGACATCCGAGCCGAACGCCTCGGCCTCGGCAAGTGGGCGGTGCCCCTCGGGGTACAGCACGACCATCGCCTCGCCGATCGTGACGTGCGGTGCGCCGTGCGGATCCATGCTGGTCCTTCCTGGTTCGCCTCCTGGCATGGTAGACAGGATGCGCACATGACGCAACGTGCGTTGCATATAACGCAACGGAAGAGGAGACCATGCTCATCGAGACGCTCGCGGCGGACCACGCGCTCGCGGTCATCCGCGCTCCGCGCATCGACGACCCGATCGCCCTCTGCGCGGCGCTTGCGGCGGGCGGCATCCGGGTGATCGAGTTCACGTTCACGACTCCGGGCGTCGAGGAGGTGATCTCTGCGGCCGCAGGGATGCGCGGTGTCGTCGTGGGCGCGGGGACCGTCACCGATGCGGCGAGCGCCGAGGCGGCCATCCACGCGGGCGCGCGGTTCCTCGTGACTCCCGGGCTTCAGGAGGATGCGGCGGCGGTCGCCCGTGACGCCGGGGTGCCCATCCTGCTCGGCGCATTGACGCCGACCGAGGTGATGAGAGCCGTCGAACTCGGCGCCGCCGCGGTCAAGATCTTCCCGGCCTCCCTGGTCGGACCCCAGTACCTGAAGGACCTGCACGGTCCACTCCCCCGCGTGCCGCTGGTGCCCTCCGGCGGGCTGCACGCGGCGAACGCCGCCGAGTGGATGCGCGCCGGCGCCCTCGCCGTGACGGCCGGGTCGAGCGTGGTGAGCGCGGCGGACATCGAGGCGGCCGAGTGGGATGAGGTGACGGCGCGCGCGCGGGAGTTCAGCGGAGCGGCGGCGAGCGGCGTCGCCCGCGACCCCGACGGCGGTTACGCTCCCGGGGGCGACGCTTCCGGCGGCGGCGACGCGCGCAGCGGCGACTGACTCGGCACCGCCCTCGCTCCCGGCGGCGACGCTCGCAGCGGTGACTCTCGCAGCAGCGACTGACTCGGCACCGGTCGCAGCACCTCCAGAGGCTGTGGTTGGAAACGGAGGTACCGTCGAGGCGCATCCTGGGTGAACACCTCCGTTCGCAGCTCGACGGCGGCGTGTCGGCCATCACATCCTCCGCTCCCTACCGGGTGGCGGGATGTGGCTCGTTCGCATCCCCCTTCGCGGCCCATCCGGAAACGGAGGAGATTGGGGCAGTGGGGCGGCGTGTCGACCGGGAACGGAGGTTGCGGTCGACCCGGGGTGCGGGATGTTCCTCCCTTTCCTACGCGAAGGCGCGAGGGCGCGAGGGCACGAGGGCGAGACGCGAGGGCGCGAGGACGCGAGGGCGGGGCGCTGGGGCGCGAGAGCGGGGACGGCGGTACCGGACTCGTGCGGCGTGGGTCAGTGCAGGTCGTAGGTGAGGTGGGTCGCGTTCGGCGTGGCGACGGACGAGACCTGGCGGAGGGTGCGCGGCGCGCCCTGGGTGAAGAGCGGTGTGCCTGATCCGAGGAGGACCGGTGCCAGGTGCAGCACCAGGACGTCGGCCAGCCCGGCGGACACCGCGGAGCCGACCAGCGCGCCGCCGCCCATGAGGACCACGTCGAGGTCCGCGCCTCGATCGGCGGATGCCGCCTCGGCCCGGGTACGGGCCGCCGCGATCGCATCCGGAAGCCCGGTGGTCACGAACGTCCAGTCGAGGCCGGCCAGCCGGACGGAGGCGGGCGGGGTGCCGGTGACGACCACGAACGCGGGCTTTCCGACCTCGCGGGCGCCGTACCCCACGTCGTCGCTCCATCCCCCGGGCCCGTCCACGATGTCGAACAGATGCCGGCCCATCACGACGGCTCCCGACCGTTGCGTGCCCTCGTGCACCGCCCTCGCTTCGTCCGGGTCGTCGGAGAAGGCCCACTGGTGGAGCGCCATCCCTCCGTCTCCCATCCCGTTCTCGGGACCGACGTTCGGCCCGGTGACGAACCCGTCCAGCGAGACGGAGATGTCCGCGACGATGCGTGTCATGATGTCCACCCAATCGTTATTCAACCTGACTGTTGAATACGAATGTACGGCGGCGGGAGGCTCGCGTCAACACCCGGTCGGTGGCGGCGGCCACGCTGTTCGGGGGAAGGCCGGCTGAAGCCGGCGCGACGCAAGCATCCAGCCGAGGTGAGCCAGTCGCCGTTGCGGCCCCGTGTCGGATCGGGCCGACGGATCAGGAGGCGAGCGCGAGCTGACGGAAACGGATCACCGACGAGCCGTCGCCACCGTCCGCGCAGTCGTGGGCCGCCTGGAAGGGGTCGACGGCGTGCCCGTTGGGGAGGACGACCTCGAGATCCGCGTGGTCGGGAGCGCCGCGGTGACGCGCGACCTGACTCCAGCGGCCTCCATCGGCCTGGACGAGGACCTCGCCGATCAGGCAGCCCAGGCTCTGCAGTGTGAATTCGTCGCCGACGAAGCCGTCCTCGGTGCGCAGCTCGCTGAACAGGCGCTCGACGTAGACGAGGTCCTCCGGCACGAACGTGACGGTGTGGCCGTAGAACTCCCGGATGCTGCCCGCCATGCCACCCGCGAGCAACGAGCCGACCGCGGGGTCGGTCCGGCGTCTACGCGTCAGGTCACGGGGGAACGGGAACATGAGGCCCACGCTAGGGCTCCACGGTGCAGGGCTGCGCGCCCCAGTTCGAGTGTCCTGCGCGTCCCGTCATGTGGGTACTGCACAGCCGGCCGCGAACGCAAGGGGATCGGTCGCCCATTGACCGCGCCGCTCCCCGGGGGTCTGATGGTCGCATGATAGCTCTCATCGTGATTCTGCTCGTGATCTGGGCGGTGCTCGCCATCTTCGGCTTCGTCATCAAGGGACTGCTGTGGCTGGCCATCCTCGGCATCGTGTTCTTCATCATCACCGCGATCGTCGGGTGGATGCGGCGCGGAGCCAACCGGACCTGATCGTCCCGACCGAACGGCGGCCGCTCTCGTGGAGTGCGGCCGCTGTTCTGCGCGTGCAGCCGTCCTGAATCCGCAGGGATCGGCGCCGACAGCATCAGGGCTGCGCCTTGTCCCGGAGCGCGTCGTTCTGCAGGGTGCCTGCGGTGTCGTCCGCAGGCAGGTCGGGCTCGCCTTCGAGAGCGCCTCCCGCCGGAGCCTGGCCGGCGGCGGTCGGCTGATCGTGGATCGGAATGTCCGACGGCGCAGGCGCACCCTGGGGCCGCCCCGGCGCGAGCGGGTCATCGCTCGCGGTGTCGTCGCTCGGTGTCAGTTCGTCGCTCATGGGACCAGCCAGCACCTCCCGTCCCCCGGGAAGCAACGGGGTTGACAGAGCAGCGTCAGCGGCAGCAGCAGCACAGCGGCAGCGCAGCGGCGAGCTGCGGGGACTTATCCACAAGCGGGAGTTCTCAACCGTTCGATGCGAGCGGTTGGACTTCGCGGCCGCCACGGACGAATGTGGAGTCATGACCTACGTTGCCGCTCCTTCCCGTTATGACGACATGATCTATCGCCGGACCGGGCGCAGCGGCCTCGACCTGCCGGCCCTCTCGCTCGGGCTCTGGCACAACTTCGGCGACGACCGTCCGTTCGAGACGCAGCGTGCCATCGTGCGGCGGGCTTTCGACCTGGGCATCACGCACTTCGATCTCGCCAACAACTACGGCCCGCCGTACGGCGCGGCCGAGATCAACGTCGGTCGCATCCTCGCGGACGATCTGCGTCCCTACCGCGACGAGATCATCGTCTCCAGCAAGGCCGGCTGGGACATGTGGCCGGGCCCGTACGGGCAGGGCGGAGGCAGCCGCAAGTACGTGCTCGCCAGCCTCGACCAGTCCCTGAAGAGACTCGGGCTCGACTACGTCGACATCTTCTACTCGCACCGGCCCGACCCGAGCACGCCGCTCGAAGAGACCATGCAGGCGCTCGACACCGCGGTCCGGTCCGGCCGCGCGCTCTACGTCGGCATCTCCTCCTACGGCCCGGAAGAGACCCGGCGGGCCGCGGAGATCCTCCGCGACCTGGGCACTCCCCTGCTCATCCACCAGCCGTCCTACTCGATGCTCAACCGGTGGATCGAGACGGAGGGACTGCTCGACACGGTCGACGAGCTCGGGGTCGGCGTGATCGGGTTCACGGCTCTCGCGCAGGGCATGCTGACGGAGAAGTATCTGCACGGCATCCCGGAAGGGTCGCGGGCGAGCGCGGGCACGTCGTTCGACGCCGACTGGCTGACCGACGACGCCGTCAGGCGGCTGCGAGCGCTCAACGGGATCGCCGCGAACCGCGGGCAGACCCTCGCACAGCTGGCCCTCGCCTGGGCGCTCCGGGACGAGCGGGTCACCTCTCTCGTCATGGGGGCCAGCCGAGTCGAGCAACTGGAGCAGAACGTCGCAGCGCTCGGCAACCTGGCGTTCACGGACGACGAGCTCGCCGCCATCGACGAGTATGCCGTCGACACCGGGGTGGACCTGTGGGCGGGCGCCCGGCGCGGGAAGGTCTGAGGCTGATCCCGGCCTGGTGCCTACC